>JAESSB010000042.1 GCA_016764335.1 Magnetovibrio sp. | reverse complement strand
GGTTTTTGACAACCCCATTATCGCGTTCAACCTTAGAAATTCGGCGCACCTGTACGGTACCTGATTTACCCGCCATGCGCTGCGCATCGTTTTTGATCCGAGCCCTAAAGGCCGTGCCTCTGGGCGTATTTACAACCCTGTACATGCCGTTCAAAACTTGTTTTAAATGTTCAGGAATAAGACCTATTGATTTTTGCTCAACGATTGGAAATTCAGTGACGCTCGTTGCTGTCACAAGGTCGCGGGTCAGGCGCGGCACGACCGCATGGCCTCCATTGGCAAGACGCGCCGTCATTATGGCCAGTTGCAACGGCGTCGTCAGAATATAGCCCTGGCCGATGCCCGCGATCAGCGTTTCACCCAATTGCCATGACGAGCCAATGGTCGCAAGCTTCCAATCATTGCTTGGGATAAGTCCTGGTTTTTCACCCGGCAAGTCAATACCCAAGGGGCTTCCTAAACCCAAGCGCCTTGCCATGGCCCCAATACGTTCTATTCCGGTCCGTCGCGCCGCTTCATAAAAGTAAACGTCGCATGATTGTTGCAGCGCTGTTTGCAGGTCAACAGAACCATGACCACCACGTTTCCAACAGTGAAATGTGGACTTGCCAAGTACAGTTTTGCCATTGCAGAAAATATGATTTTCGGCGTTGATGACCCCTTTTTCCAAGGCCGCCAGCGCCACCACCATTTTAAATGTTGAGCCAGGGGCATATTGTCCGGCAATGGCTTTGTTGCTCAGGGGAGCCTTAGGATTACTCACCAGGGATTCCCATTCCGCTTGGCTGAGCCCCGTGTTGAAGGAATTTGGATCAAATGATGGCGTTGAAACCAACGACAAAACCTCGCCGCTGTGAACATCGACCACGACGGCAGATGCACTTTYRTTTCCCAATCGTTTGCTAATGAAACGCTGCAATTGCAAATCAATGGTCAGGCGAAYCTCTGCGCCGGGCTGACCTTCTTGGCGATCTAATTCGCGRATAACSCGGCCAAGGGCATTCACTTCAACTTGAGAAGAGCCGCCGGAGCCRYGYAANTGCBMWNTCRTAAANACKYTNCYACMCCNAGCTTWNCCDATGCGWWRRSYSSSRMKKTMSWWSASYGGRTCMMNNCGKTTNARTTCYTTYTCNTNRATACRSMNNCGACRTAACCCAGCACATGCGCCGTTTCAGAGCCGAAGGTATARTGCCGACTTTGGCCGACATCAATTAAAACCCCTGGCAAATCTGGCGTATTCACTTCAATGCGAGCGACATCGGACCAGTCTAAATTTTCGCGAACGGTGATCGGCACAAAGGCCCGTTTACGTTTAACTTCTCGGCGAATACGGCGACGTTCCCCCGCACTTAACGGCACAATCAGCGACAGTAGATTTAACGTGTGTTCCACGTCTCCGGCCTGTTCGGGAATAATCACAACACGGTAGTTTTGTTGATTATCGGCCATTGSCCGCCCTTTGCGGTCCACAATTGGTCCACGAGGWGGAGGCAACAGCCGAAARTTAATRCGGTTTTCGTCTGCCAAGGTCTTATAGCGTTCGGACTCAATCACCTGCAGATAATACATCCGTCCAACCAAMGCAGACATCAAAATACCCTGCCCCGCACCCAACATCAAAGCTCGACGAGAAAAGAGTTTATGGCGTTCTGAATCTCTATGCATTATTCATCATACCTGAGCCAACACGGTCCGCTGCCAGCGCACCAACAATACGGCCAACARGGGAAACACACCAACGGTCACCAAATACTGAATAAAGGCCGCAACAACAGAGGCCCCAGCMRCAAARATCATCGCATTCAACAACCAGATCATAACCACGGCGCCCGCCGCCACCATGGCAAAGCCAAGCCAGATGATCAGAAACGACTTACCCTGAAAAAACACCTGCTGGCTTATGACGGCGATATGCACGCCAACAAACACGGCCGCATTAACTCCGAAAGGCATGCCCGACAAAGCATCTTGCATAAGTCCGGCAAAAAAAACGGCCGTCACAGGCAATAAATCCGGACGGTAAATCGCCCAATGGTAAACAGCCATCAACGGCAAGATTGGAGCAACTTCAGCAAAGCCTGGGATGTGCATGGGCACTTGCCCCAACACCACCAAAACCAAGATTAAGAAAAATGGCGATAAGCATCGCACAATCAGATCCAGGCGCTGCCAGAAATTCAATTTCATTTCGAAATACCCGCTCCTTCGGCGGCGAATGTCGCGTCCAAAATGCCCTGAAGGCCATAATCTACAATACGGACATATTCCAAACGATCACGGTGGACATAGGGGCGCACACTGACCACACCATCACTAGAACTGATAATGACACCAACCGGAATACCCGGCGGAAACGCACCGCCATGCCCMGATGTMACAATCCGATCCCCAGGRTTTATAGCAGCCCCMGGTGGTAAGTGRATAAGRCGTGGCCGTTCGGTGTTATCGCCAGCCAAAATCGCACGGATGCGGGTGGCTTCAATCACAACCGGRATSCGTGARTTCAAATCCGTAATCAATAAAACACGRCCTGAGCGTGCGCCAACGCGACGAACMCKGCCCACTAARCCTKCMCCCGTRATCACSGCCTGACCTTTRCTTACRCCTTCTCGTTTTCCGGCATTCACCAAAAYGGAATGCACAAAAGCYCCGCCTGTGTCRGCAATAACACGYSCCGTCACAAAYCCAGGTTCGGCYCCYGGTGCAAAATTAAGAAGTAATTTAAGCTGTCTGTTTTCKRCSGCCAAYYTTCGGGCCGCAGATTGCCATTCTAAAAGCCGTTGATTTTCGCCTTTGATGCGCAAATTTTCTTCCCGTAGCGTACTCAACGACATGGCTTCTTTAACCACGCGATCAAAACTTGCTGCGGGTCGAGAAAGAACGTCAAGTATTGGCGCAACACTGTCAATGACATGCGACCGCACCCGTTCCATCACGACAACGTCGGCTTTACCCAACAGCATCAAGGCAAATGCAGCCAGCAAAAGGCCAATGTAGGCAAATCGGTTCGCCAATCCATTTCCCTGCTGCGGCAGGCCGTGGAGGCTTTTGTTTTTGTGGTTCTTCACTGCGGGTTTTTCCCGTTATCGACACGAAAAAACGAACAATCATTGCTTTTGTAACAAAACATTGCTCTGGGTACCATACCTGAACTCGATGACTATAGGGTARATAGCCGTAAAACAGCAACACCCGAACGAATTAACGCACGGGTGTAGACTTATAAAGTGATGCCAACAAAAATTAATACATTGTTGTCAATACGTTACGCAATACCTTCATTTCTTCCAGCGCGCGTCCTGTACCAAGAACGACACAAGACAAAGGATCGTCGGCAATAGAAACCGGCAATCCCGTGGCGTGACGCAGGACATGATCAATATTACCAAGCAAGGCACCGCCGCCCGTAAGGACGATACCCTTATCGACAATATCAGCCGCCAATTCCGGTGCCGTGTGTTCCAAAGCGACCTTGACCGCTTCGATGATCGCACCGACGGGTTCGGCCAAGCTTTCTGCAATTTGACGTTCGGAAATAACGATTTCCTTTGGCACGCCATTCATCAGATCGCGACCTTTGATATCCATGGTGCGACCTTCGCCTTCTTCAGGCGGACACGCAGAGCCAATGCTTTCTTTGATACGGGCCGCCGAAGCTTCCCCCACCAACAGATTATGATTGCGACGGATGTAAGCGATGATCGCTTCATCCATTTTATCGCCGCCGACACGAACCGAGCGCGCATAAACGATGCCGCCCAAAGACAACACGGCAACTTCCGTTGTRCCGCCGCCAATATCAACRACCATMGACCCCGTTGGTTCCGTAACGGGCAGACCAGCACCAATTGCCGCGGCCATGGGTTCTTCGATCAAATAGACTTTACGTGCGCCAGCACTTTCGGCGCTTTCTTGAATGGCGCGGCGTTCAACAGCGGTCGAACCTGATGGCACGCAAACCACAACCAAGGGACTGGCAAAAGTACGTCGATTGTGAACCTTGCGGATGAAATATTTAATCATCTCTTCGGCGACTTCAAAATCAGCGATCACGCCATCACGTAGGGGGCGAATGGCATGAATGTCGCCCGGTGTACGGCCCAACATTTGTTTGGCTTCGTTACCCACCGCCAGGACTTGTTTTTTGCCCTTGTACTCTGTAATGGCGACAACTGATGGCTCATTTAGAACGATGCCACGCCCCTTTACGTAGACAAGTGTATTTGCCGTACCAAGGTCGATAGCCATATCTGCTGAAAGAAACCCGAATAGTGACGAAAGCATTTTTCGCTTAACCCCATGAAAATATTTGATTTTTCATTTTTGAGCACCTTATTTATGTGATGCTCATAGAAAGAGTGCTGAAGAATCATCTTCAGCACTCCCTTTATACTCATCCCACTACCCTAAAAGCTAGGTCGAAAGCACGTTTGGCAAAGTTTTTTCGCRTTTGACCAAAAGTTTATTCAAAGCATTAACATAAGCCTTCACGCTRGACACCATRGTATCGGTGTCTGCGGCTTTTCCATTTACCGTACATCCGTCCTCTTCTAGGCGCACAGTAACCTCGGCCTGGGCATCCGTGCCACCGGTCACCGCATGCACTTGATACAGTTGCAAACAAGCTTCATGAGGAAACAGGTCATGGATCGCATTGAAGGCSGCATCAACCGGACCACTGCCGGTCGCAGAGCACCCTTTGACCGCACCATCAATGTTCARGCTYAAGGTTGCCTTAGGCGGTTGGTGKTCGGTYCCGCACAAAATTTCCAAGCTTTCCATTTGAATAAAGGTATTSRACYGCAACACCTCATCATCGACCAGGGCCACAATATCATCATCAAACACGTCTTTTTTCTTATCCGCTAAGTCTTTAAAGCGTTTAAASGCATCTTGGACGGCMYCATCGTCKAGGTCATATCCTAAATCTTTCAACTTTTCCTTAAAAGCATGGCGACCGGAATGTTTGCCCATAACCAGCTTGGACTCGGTCAAGCCCACGGATTCTGGCGTCATAATCTCGTACGTTTGCGCATTTTTTAACATGCCGTCTTGATGTATTCCGCTTTCATGGGCAAATGCATTTTTACCAACGATGGCTTTATTGGGCTGCACGTTAAATCCGGTRATCGTRGACACCAACCGAGAAGCCTTCATAATGTGTTCCGTTTTCACACCATGATGATAGGGCATCAAGTCGGCGCGGGTGCGCAAAGCCATGATGATTTCTTCCATCGCTGCGTTGCCGGCCCGTTCGCCTAAGCCATTGATGGTGCATTCCACCTGACGCGCCCCCACATCAATGGCAGCCAACGAATTGGCGACAGCCAAGCCCAAATCATTGTGGCAATGCACTGAAATAATCGCTTTGTCGATGTTCGGCACAGTGTTGAACAGGAATTTAATCAAGTCCGCGAACTCATGCGGTATGGCATACCCCACCGTGTCGGGGATATTAATGGTTGTCGCCCCTGACGTAATCGCGGCTTCGACGCAACGCGCCAAGAAATCACGTTCAGTCCGTGATCCGTCTTCCGCCGACCATTCCACATCGTCGGTAAAATTGCGCGCGAAGGCGACGCTTTCTTTAACTTTATCAAAGACTTTTTCTGGATCCATCTGCAATTTATATTTCATGTGCAGGGGACTGGTGGAAATAAAGGTATGGATGCGTTTGCGCTCGGCCGGCTTAATGGCTTCGGCACAACGTTCAATATCGCCCTTCGTGGCACGGGCCAAGCCGCACACGGTTGAGTTTTTGACGACCTTGGCGATGGCCTGCACAGCTTCAAAATCCCCGACTGAGGCGATGGGAAAGCCAGCTTCGATCACATCCACACCCATGTTTTCCAAGGTTGTGGCAATGCGCACCTTTTCTTCCAGGTTCATGGATGCTCCCGGCGATTGTTCGCCGTCGCGCAAGGTGGTGTCAAAAATGATGACGCGGTTGTTATCAATAGGGGTCATGGGTCTTATCCTTCAAGGTATGGGCTTAGGGTCGCGCGGTTGCGCTGCGATTTTTTTGTCCCTCAAGTACCATCGGTCAATTTCGCCGTAGGTGCTTAAGGGTACCTAAGAAGGAGGGTCCCGCCATTTGGCATGGTCAGCAAAGGACGGATCAGAAAGGTGGACGCCAAAGCAAGCAGAAAGGTCAACGCCTGAACACAGGTGCTGTCACATTCTTTAAACTTTGCGGCCAATGCCGACATAGATCACGCCTTTTTCTGATAAAGTTCAGCATTGAGAACTGAACGGCAATATTAGACCCCGTGATACACCCCGCTGTCAACTACTTTTATCCACCCGTCAATTCGCGCACCGCACGCAAGCCCTGTACCACGCCGACATCCAGCCATGAATTCGCGCCCGCGTCTGAATTGGCGATCGCAATGCGTCCAAATTTCTGGCGAGCCAGAATGTGAGGTCCATCTTCAAGGGTCTGACCTTTATCAAACAAGTTGAAATAGGTGTAACTATAGCCATGCGGCCAACGGTTAATGGTGATCGCTTCAATATCGCGATCGGCATCAAATCCGTTTGCTCCATACATGCCGTTGAGTTGCTCTTTGACGGCGATTTCAAAATCTTCAAGCGTGGTTGCTAGGATTTCACCACGGCCTTCCCTAAATTGGTCACGCGGCACCATGCCCAGTTCGTCTGGAACCGGCACACGAATTAAGGTGATGGGCATCGGTTCATCCGCATCTTCGGTGGCTTCGTATCCGCCCATATTGACCGGGTACTCGCACTGCATCAGATGAAAATAGGCGGTCGGGCAGTACGTTGCACCGATGCCCGATGCCTTAATAGCCTGCCAGTTTTTCACCATCACATTGGCAAAAATGTACGGGATTTTGACATTCAAGGCCAAGGCTTCTTTTTGCGGCTCTGGCAAATCACGGCACACGTGGGGAATGATCATATTCCAGCACGCCATAATCACGTTAGAGGCCCTAACGCGGCGCGGTGTACCGTCAAAGATATAGGTCACGGCGACTTTTTCGGCGCTGTCCACCGGGCCTTCATGCTTGACCTCAATCGCCGTCGAACTCAGGCGGATGCGGGTATTGCTTTCAGGATCATCCAGCGCGCCGTAATCGAAATCGGCCATAACCAGGTCTTCCGCCGATTCAATTTCGCCAGCATCTGGGGCAATTTTGGGAATCATCGCATGCACGATGGCACGGCAAAAACCTGCATTTCCATCGGGAAAATGATGCACATAGCCAGGATCAGAAGGATCTTGATCTGTGATCATACCATATTTTTTACCCAAATTAACGCACCCTGGCATTTCCCCCTCTATGGCTTCGCTGACCGAAAGCACTTCCGCGCCAACGCCGTTTTCATCGGTCGGCAGCTTACGCAAAAACTGGAAGGTCGCCGGATGACTAACGTTCCAATATTCACGCAGGAATTTATCGTATGGGAAGTTATCGGAGTCTATATCTGTTTCATCAAAGTTCCGAATGACGCGAGAAGCACCTTTTTCGGTGTACAGCATAATCAGTTCTTTTTTCGCTTCGTCCGGCAATGGTGTTGCGGCGAATACGGCGGCAATGTCTTGTTCGCCTTTACCCAACCCCGGCATGACCGGACTCATTCCCCCCAGATCGGCGGGGATCATATAATCACGCCCCCAGGTTTTCGCATCCAAATAAACGCCCCCGTTCAATCCATGACGTCCATACCAGCTGTGATCATAGGTTTTGGTTTCAAAGCGGTCCAAGTCGATGCCTAACTCTTCCATCAAGGTCCACATTTCTTCGGGCCAATTGGAAAGATTGTCAAGGCCTTGCGACCCGCCATAAGTCATGCGCATCTTGCCGCCGCTTTCAAATTGATTGCGTTTGGCATGCCCCCCAAAATCGTCATGGTTATCTAAGATCAAAACCTTGGCGCCCTCTTTGGCTTGTTGGAAGAAATATGCAGCGGCAAGACCACTTGCGCCGCCGCCAACCACCACCAAGTCATATTCTTCGCCAGTTTCGGCGACGCCACGCCAATCTTCACGACCTTCACGAGCCAATTCGTGGGCCCGTTCAAAAGACCCCGCGTGGCTGCCCCGCATGCCGTTCCAACGGGGTGGATAATAAGGCGCACCCGCAGGTCGTACAGCACCTTCGACTTCAGCCGCGTGGGCCATCTTGATTAAATCGCCCCCCATCAACATGGCCCCTGTGCCAATCAAAGTGCCGTTCAGAAAATCCCGCCGTGTAATGCTGCTTTTTGTCACCCCGTACCTCCAAAAAAATATTACACCCTACGCATTAATGAATAGCGCATCGATAGACATAACGACATGCTTCATATTCCATTCAGGATAAAATCTATATACTATTCGGTCCTAAAAGGGAGCTTATCCAAATTTTCTGAAAGTCATCCATGTTTCGATGGTTTAAATTATCAAATCTTGTGATCCTTAGCGCAACCGCGCTGGCCGTAAGCGGCTGCATTGGGCCGTCTTATTTGGATACAAAAAACGGGGACCCAAAAGATAGCGCGTCAAACCCATTTGGCGAAGTAAGTTACCATGTTTATGACTCATACACCAATGAGCCGCCCAATTGTGTCGCCATATTACCCTTTACCCACAGCGTCAAGAATGGCACGTCATCAACCAAAATCACCCTTGATAATGTCGAGGTGGTGCGCAAGGCCTTGTATGCCCATCTAGCCCCTCAAGGCAAAAAAGACGTTGAGCTCCCACGTATCGACTTTGTCCTTGAAAACATCCCGAAATCCCAACGCCAAAACTATGCCTTGATTGGCAAGAAACTCGACTGCGACGCTTTAATCATCGGCAATGTCAGTGCGTTTGGGTCTCAATACATTGGCGTTTATTCCAAGGTCTCTGTTGGGGCACAAATGCGCATGATCCGCGCATCAACAGGGGAACCCTTGTGGGAAGGCAATCACTTGGCTGAATCCCATGGCGGTTCATTCCCGCTTTCCCCGATTGGCCTTGCGACCGGGATTTTGGATGCAGCCATGAACGTTGATGAAGAACAGACGTTTCGCGTCGTTGATGATCTTGCGCGCCGCCTGGTTCACACCATTCCCGATAATCGCATCGCCATTTTAGACGATCCCATGGCGCCGTTAAAAATGGCAAATCGTGCGAACCAAACATCGCGTCAGTCTATTGAAGATTTTTTACGAGGACTAACATACAAACCTCAAGGCGAACAAAAAGACGCTATAATAAAAGCCATTACGGATGAAATGTTTCACGGACATGATTTGAAACGCATCTACAACGCCTTAATCGAAACAGCGCCGAACGATGCATTCGCCAATGGCCTTTACGCAAACCATTTGGTTAAAAATGGGGATTACTTCAATGCCGCCAAATATGTAAACACCAGCCTTGCCTTAAATGCCAATGACGACGCAATGCATTTTTTAAAAGGCCGTATTCAGATTCAGCTCAACAATCTAAGCGGTGCCGACGCATCTATCTTGAAAGCGATCACCCTTAAGCCCACAAGCACCAAATACTTAAACGGTTTGGGCTTCTTAAATTCCCTGCGCGGGCATAATGATCGGGCTCTTGCCGCCTATCAAATGGCGGTCGATCTTGAACCTTCCAACGGCTATGCCCTCTATAATATGGGCGTAACATTTTATAATACTGAAGACCTGCAAGCGGCTTCAGATTACATTAGCAAAGCCGCTCATGCCTATTTACAGACCGGTGATTATGGCCAAGCCGTTAAGGCGCTCGCCGACCTGAAGGAGCTAAAAGCCTTGGGTGTACAAACCAATAATGAGATCAGCAAAATTGAACACTTGTTGCTCGCCGTCCAAGGAACTGGATAACGTGAAAAATATTCTGGCTAACATGAAACGTATACAGATGAAAAAAATACCAATTATCGTGGTCTGCGCGATTTTTGCGATGGGCTTCACGGCCGCCCTTGCCCAAACCGAATACGGTCAAGGAACCTTGACCGTTGCTCCTTCAGTCAATGCAAAGTACCAAAAATATTTGCAGTTACAAGACCCTCTTGCCTTTGCCGTATCGACCGATGGCCTGGCCAGCAGTGGGTCTTTTTGTCAGGTGCAGGGAAACTGCCCGAACATCAACGGTCCACAAATTGCCCTGAATCAATGTAACGCCGCGTCTGCACCCAAGGCCCCGTGCAGACTTTTCGCCATTGGCCGCGATGTTGTTTGGTATGGGCGCATCAGTTTGAAATCAGACATCGGCTCTGGCCCGATAACACTTTCTGTCGCCGTTGAACAAAAATTTCAAACGTATAGCAGCTTGACCGAACCTTTAGCCTTTGCCGTTTCCACCGATGGCCAACGCGCCAGCGGTTCTTTTTGTCAACGCCCCGGCACCTGCCAAGACATTGACGGCCCCGGCCTTGCTCTTCAACAATGTCACGCAACGGGCGGCCCCAAAGACCATCCGTGCAAATTGTTTGCGATCGGCCAAGACATCGTGTGGGATGGCACCGTGACGTTATCTACACCGCAACTCCAAACGACTGTGACATCGCCTTCAATTGCAACCGCACCTCAGCTCCGGCAAGCGGCTCCCGTGCAGGCTTCCCTCCCCAAAGTATCGATCCCAAACCGCGTGCGGTTTTCAAAAGCCTTTCGCGATTTAGAAGAAGAAATCCGCAACACCCAGCAAACCCTGCCACCGGCAACACCACCTACGGCCCTGGCTCCTTCCGATCCAATAGCACCATGACAAAAGGGCGGAACCCTATATGGCTCCGCCCTTTTCTATTGAGAAGATCGCTTAAGAACGATTAGTTCTTTGTTTTGTCCACCAATTGGTTTGCACCAATCCACGGCATCATAGCGCGCAGGCGTTCACCGACTTCTTCGATTTGATGTTCGGCGTTGCGACGACGCGTGGCTTTAAAGCTCGGCTGACCCGCTTTGCATTCCAACATCCAATCACGTGTGAAACGACCAGACTGAATATCCTCAAGGACCCGTTTCATTTCAGCTTTGGTGTCGGACGTGATGATGCGAGGGCCGCTGACATAATCTCCATATTCCGCCGTATTGGAGATGGAATAACGCATGTTCGCCATGCCGCCTTCGTACATCAAGTCAACAATCAGTTTCACTTCGTGCAGGCATTCAAAGTATGCCATTTCAGGAGCGTAACCCGCTTCAACCAATGTTTCGAAGCCATTCTTGATCAGTTCCATCAAGCCGCCACACAAAACAACTTGCTCACCGAAYAGATCCGTTTCGCATTCTTCTTTAAAGGTCGTTTCGATAATCCCAGAACGACCGCCGCCAATGCCGGAAGCGTATGACAAAGCAACGTCCAAAGCATGACCGGAAGCATCTTGATGTACGGCAACCAAGCAAGGTACACCGCCGCCTTTTACATATTCGCCACGCACGGTGTGGCCGGGGCCTTTGGGGGCGATCATGAAGACATCAATGTCGGCACGGGCTTCAATCAGGTTGAAGTGAATGTTCAGGCCGTGRGCAAAGGCTAAGGCAGCACCTGCACGGATGTTTTTGTGAATGTCRGCGTAATARATKTCASCCTGCAATTCATCTGGGGTCAACATCATGATGACGTCTGCCCAAGCGGCGGCKTCKGCCACKGTCTTRCAAGYGATGCCTTCRCYTTCGGCCTTTTTGCGGGATTTTGAATCTTCACGTAAAGCGACGCAAATTTCTTTCGCACCACTGTCGCGTAGGTTAAGGGCATGGGCATGGCCCTGTGAACCATAACCAACGATGGCAACTTTTTTACCTTTGATGAGGTTTACATCGGCATCACTGTCATAATAGACACGCATTGTCTGTCTTCCTTTTGTCTGCAACCCCTGTGGGGTTTAATCTAAAAATTCACAATTAGTCCTAGCCCAGCATACCTTGTGGTCCCCGAGCAATCGCTACAACGCCCGTCCGGCACACGTCCACAAGGCCCAGCGGCTTCATAAGTTCAATAAAGGCATCAAGTTTGCCCGTATCTCCGACGATTTCAAAGACAAAACTTTCATGCGTTGAGTCCACGGCCCGTGCGCGAAAAATATCGGCAATCCGCAAAGCTTCAATGCGCTGGTCACCCGTTGACGCCACCTTGACCAAGCCCAGTTCACGTTCCACGGATGGGCCTTCAATCGTTAAATCTGAAACGCTATGGATCGGGACAAGGCGATTTAACTGCGCCTTGATTTGTTCGATGATCATCTCTGTCCCCGACGTCACAATGGTAATCCTAGACAAGCCTTGGCTGTGGCGGGTTTCTGCAACGGTCAAGCATTCAATATTGTAACCCCGGCCGGAAAACAAGCCGACCACACGCGCCAAGGCACCGGGTTCGTTATCAACCATCACCGAGATCGTGTGCTTGTGCTCATCTTTACCGTATGGATTAGGCGCATATACGCTGTTGCTCATCTCTTGTATCTCCTTGCCATCTTTAGACCAGCAACATGCCATCTTCGGAAATGGCATCTTCGGTTTTGACGTCTGGACCGAAGATCATTTCATTGTGTGCGGCCCCCGATGGAATCATTGGATAGCAGTTTTCTTCCGGTGTTACGGCGATATCRAGAATAACCGAACTTTCCGAGRCAATCATTTCTTTGATGGCATCATCCAACTTATTTGGGTCCGTCACACGRATCCCCTTAAGSCCAAAGCTTTCRGCAAGCATCACAAAATCAGGCATGCCGTCCATAAAGCTTTCAGAATAACGTTTRCCATGCAGMAGTTCCTGCCATTGGCGGACCATTCCCATATACTGGTTGTTGATGATACAAACCTTCACGGGCAAACGGTATTGCGCAATGGTGCTCAATTCCTGAATATTCATAAGGGTCGATGCTTCACCCGCAATGTCGATCACCAACGCATCCGGATGGGCCACCTGCACGCCCACCGCCGCGGGTAAACCGTACCCCATGGTCCCCAAACCGCCCGAAGTCATCCAGTGGTTGGGGCTGTCAAATTTCATGTACTGAGCCGCCCACATTTGATGTTGGCCCACTTCGGTGGTCACGAACACATCCTTGCGGTCTTTGGTTAATGCGTTCAACCGTTGGATCGCCAGCTGCGGCTTGATGACCTTGGCGTCCTTTTTATAAGCTAAACAGTCCTTTTCACGCCATTTTGCGATCTGCTGCCACCACTCGGCCAGGCCTTTTTCTTCAACTTTAGCTTGGCTGCTTTTCCAAATTTTCAACATATCGTCCAACACATGGCCAACGTCGCCAATAATTGGCAAATCGACTCTCACACTTTTGTTGATGGAACTTAAATCAATGTCGATGTGAATTTTTTTRGAATGYGGGCTAAAGGCGTCCAAGCGSCCWGTGATGCGATCATCAAAGCGCGCACCAACGCACAACATAACGTCGCAATCATGCATCGCCATGTTGGCTTCATACGTGCCGTGCATCCCCAACATACCCAAAAACTGATCATCCGTGCCCGGATACGCGCCCAGGCCCATCAACGTCAAAGTAATCGGAAAGCCTGTCATTTTCGTGAGTTCTGACAACAACTGACAGGCCCCTGGGCCGGAATTAATCACGCCGCCACCCGCATATATGATGGGCTTTTTAGCCTTTGCCAACAAGCTTACGGCTTGGGTAATCGCGGCGATGTCGCCTTTGACCTGCGGGTTATAGCTCTTATGTTTGATTGTGGTGGGGGGCGTATAGTCGCCCAACTGCATCAACACGTCCTTYGGCARRTCGACAACCACCGGGCCGGGACGTCCCGATTTTGCGACATAAAAGGCTTCATGCATAATGCGGGGCAGATCTTCAATATTTTTAACCAAGTAATTATGCTTGGTGCACGGGCGCGTAATGCCTGTAGTATCTGCTTCTTGGAATGCATCGTTGCCAATTAAATGCGTTGGCACCTGCCCGCACAAGCAAACCAAAGGAATCGAATCTAGCATCGCATCCAACAATCCGGTCACGGCATTGGTTGCGCCGGGGCCTGAKGTCACCAACACGCAGCCAACTTTTCCGGTKGATCGCGCATAACCTTCGGCCGCGTGAACGGCCCCGCCTTCTTGACGCACAAGGATGTGACGCAGCTTATCTTGCTTAAAAATTTCATCATAAAGAGGAAGGACCGCCCCCCCAGGGTAGCCGAACACGACATCAACACCTTGATCTTGCAAGGCTTTAATTACAATTGCGGCGCCGTTCATTTGCTCTTTTGGCATAACATCCTCTGGGGGTGGTTTATTCATGATCATAATCATTTTTATGGCGCATCAGGGCAAGCTTGGTAAATTTGTTTCAAAACCAGCCCTAACGCAACAGGGCTGCCCTATGGGGGCAGTCCCGATGGGAAGCGAAACTAAACGCTCACGTCCTTCCGGTCAACAAAAACTCCTGAACAAATGAAAAGATCTCATCCCTAAATCTTGTCGAATATTGCGTATCAAGCCGATATTCGCCGACAATTTGATTGCGCGCCCAGGTCAGTTGACGTTTGGCATAGTTTCGACTCAGCTTTTGCGTCCGTTTTACGGCCTCATCCAAGAGCAAATCACCCGCCAAATACGCCTGCAATTGTGGCACGCCTAATGCTTTCATCACGGGCAAATCAAGCGATAGATTCTGTGCCACCAGCGCACGGACTTCATCAAGTGCGCCGTCTTCCACCATACGGGAAAATCGCTCATTAATAGCCGTATAGAGCCGTTTTCGCGGAGGCGTAATGGCGATGGTGGCAAAATCCACACCCGGTAAGGGCAAGACTCGTGGCTCGTCTTGCCAATCTGAAAACGCCCGTCCGGTAAAAATGCTCACTTCCCAGGCGCGCATCAACCGTTGTGTGTCGCCGATGGGCAAACGGTCTGTGGTGACGGAATCAAGACACGCCAGCTCATTATAAAAGCCCTCTGCACCCAATTCTTTGTGACGCGCCATGGCCTGCGTGCGGACATGGGGGGGAATGTCCGGAATCGGGGACAATCCTTCGGTTAGGCTTTTGAGGTACATCCCCGTCCCCCCGACCAAAATGGGCAACCTGCCTTGATCCAAGGCTTCCCGAACCTCGATCACGGCCAAATTCACCCAATGACCTGCCGAACAAATATCWGAACCRTTCATCGTTCCGAACAAGCGRTGGGGCACGCGTTTTTCATCTTCAATAGAGGGTCTGGCCGTCAAGACKCGCAATTCTTTGTAGACCTGTTGTGAATCAGCGTTTATCACGGTGCCMTTGAAGTGTTCTGCCACATCCATTGCCATTTCCGACTTGCCACACGCGGTCGGACCAGCGATGATAAGGGCAGAACAAACGTCCTCATCTTTTACTTGGTCTTGTGTCGGCATGGATAACGTTCTCACTCTAATTKCAAATCGGGCCTTGGCCGTGCTGGACGATAGCACAATTTTATCCGTATGCACGGATTTGAACGCATTCGATATTCAAACGGCGTCACCCGTCTGGTTATCTGACGGAGAAGCCGTTGACATCCTCTTTTCAGGACCCAGCCCTGACCGCGTAGAAATGGCTGTMCGMAARACCTTAGCGAATGTCCCAATTGATGTAATCSTRCAAAGAAYCGCCCAACGTCAGAAAAAGCTTTTGATYGCCGACATGGATTCCACCATCGTCGCCGGCGAAACTTTGGACGAGTTGGCTGATTTTGCCGGACTTAAGGATGAAATCACGGCCATTACAAAGCGTGCCATGCGCGGTGAATTGGACTTTGCCCAAGCCCTACACGCGCGCGTTGAAATGTTAAAAGGTTTAGACGAATGCTTTCTTGCCCAAACGATGAACACGATCCAACTTAACGGTGGGGCAAAAATATTAGTCAAGACCATGCGCGCAAATGGGGCCGTAACGGCGCTGATTTCCGGTGGGTTCTCCTATTTCACCGATCGCATCCGAAAATGTGTTGGCTTTGACTCATCGCTTGGCAATCAGTTGGATATTAAAGACGGCAAGCTCACCGGCAACATCATTCCGCCCATCGTCAGCAAGGACGTGAAGCTTGAAATGCTGATCGACATTGCCGAACAGCAAGGCCTCAGCCTTATGGAAACCATGTCCATTGGCGACGGAGCTAATGATGTGCCGATGCTTTCCCAGGCCGGCACCGGCATCGCCTATCATGCCCATCCTGTGGCACGCGAAGCTGCCCTTGCGCGCCTTGACCACGCAGATCTAACCGGCGCCCTGTTCATTCAGGGGTACCGTCGGGAAGAATTTGTCGGCTAAGACAGCCCCGTCACCGCACCAACAGTCCCGCCCATGCACTCATTCGACGTGCCTCTTGCTTGCACTATGGCAAAGGTGTAAGACTTGACAATCATAAAAATGAAGTCGCTGGCAAATAAGCGGCCCTTGACCCGAACAGCGACTTTAAAATCGGAAGTTCCGATATGGAAAAAATTGGCAATGCCAAAGACCAAGAATGATTTTGTACGGCCCGTGCCAACGTATAAAATTTCGGTGGATATATTTCGCGATATGCCCCCGACTGCTCTTTCGGAAACGTTAGATGCGGTGTCTGACATGGTTTTGGTCTGTGTCGGTGGTGCCATCCGCCACATCAACGCCATCGGCATTTCTATTTTGGGCGCAAGCAGCGAAAATGATTTGCTGGGCGTAAATTTTCAGAGTCTGATTTGTGATGACTTTGCCAGTTCCACAGATGATATCTTAGATGTTCTTGCCGATGAAGACAACGCAACCCCAATGCACATCAAGGGACTTAATGGTGTAAAGTTTAGTTTATCCATAAAAGTCAATCGTCTCCATCATATGGGGGAGCACGCCTTTGTCATAACCGCACAAAACATCACGGACCATCTGCACCTGTCCCAAGCTATTCGTGACAGTGAAGATCGTTTTGGTAAATTGGTTGATAACGCTTTAGACTTTATTTGTGTCTTGCAAGGTGGACTCATTACCTATGTCAACAAAGCGGGCATGCAACTTTTAAAGGCCGCGCATCAAGACGAAGTCGTCGGTCAGCCGCTGGATACGTTCATGCACCCAAATTACACAGGCATTTTGGATGGTGATCTGCACGAATTTATCTCAGATGGCGAACTTCTRCCKATGCGTTTCGTTGACATCAGCCARARYCCCATTGAYGTCGARCTKGGTATTTTYATGYTGGAAGATACYATCCATCCTCGCTAYATGATCGAAGCCCGCGATATTACCGCKCATAATCRTGCCGTCAGGGCGCTTCGCCATTCGATCGAAAATTTRGAGCGCRGRGTYGAAGAACGAACCCGYGAACTCMGYRCGGAAATTGTCGAACGCAAGCRKGCYGAAGAACTTCTYCARCATATTGCGWCACATGACGGGTTAACCAACCTGCCCAACCGTTCCCTTCTTATGGATCGRCTTGAACAAGGTCGWCACCGTGCCCACCGTGCAWACAAAAAATATGCTGTTCTGTTTATTGATCTTGATGGGTTCAAACCRATCAATGATACATTGGGTCACGAYAYTGGCGACTTGGTCCTTAAAACCGTCTCTAAAAGACTGTTATCGGCCATTCGCGAAACGGACACAGCCGCGCGCTTTGGCGGTGATGAATTTGTTGTATTGTTGACGGATTTAGACTCAAAAGACGCTGCGGCTAAGATCGCGCAAAAGATTCTTGATGATCTCGGCCAGCCAATGGTCTTTATCGACATCTCAGCACAGGTCGGCGCAAGCATCGGCATTGCCTTTTATCCCGATGATGCAGACAGTGCCGAAGGTGTTTTGAAGCGCGCCGACGATGCCATGTACGCCGTCAAAGGCAGCGGCAAAAATGCTTTCGTCATGGCGGACTAAATTTCCAACCTTATGAACACCGACCTCATCTCCTCATCAAAAACCCCCGCCAAGTTTGACGGGGGTTTTTAATTAGACTTGCGACAACGTCATGGCTTTATTTCAAACGCATGGCTTTATTTCAAACGCATGGCCTTATTTCAAACGAACGGCCACAAAGCGAAATCCGGACTGACCTTCAATCAACAGCAACACGGATTGTTTCTTGGCCTTGACGGCTTTTTGAACAAGCTTCAAGACCTCAGCAGGTGTGCTGACTTTTACTTGGCTTACCTCGGCCACTAC
Source organism: Magnetovibrio sp. (assembly GCA_016764335.1). Taxonomy (GTDB): domain Bacteria; phylum Pseudomonadota; class Alphaproteobacteria; order Rhodospirillales; family Magnetovibrionaceae; genus JANLGW01. The sequence continues at coordinate 1,795 of JAESSB010000042.1, read as the reverse complement.
GTCACCGGGGCGCACGCCTTCTTGAAACGCAGGCCCATTGCGATCAACATTCGCAACGATCACGCCCTCTGTTTCTGGTGACACATCAAAGCGACTGCGTACGGCATCGGTGATTTCAGCCAAAGTCAAACCCAATTGAGCCACCGTTTTAGGCTGGCTTTTCAAAGGTTTCGGCTGCTCATTTTGCGATACGACACTGGGTTTGTCTTCTTTCAGTTTTTCAATTTTGACCTTTAATGTTGCCAAAGTTCCATCACGCCACACTTTAACCTTAACGGTGCGCCCAACTTCGGTCGCAGCAACGATGCGCGGTAATTTACGCATTTCGGTAACGGCTATTCCGTCGAATTCCAAAATAACGTCCCTTGCAAGAATGCCCGAATGCGCAGCCGGGCCATTTTCAACAACATTGGCGACCAAGGCACCTTCAGGTTTTTTCAAGCCCAAAGCTTCGGCTATGGCCTTTGTGACGACTTGGATATGTACACCTAACCAGCCACGCTGGACCTGACCGTTTTTGATCAACTGGCGAATCACTGGATCGGCCGTTGAACTGGGGATTGCAAAGCCAATACCGACGCTGCCGCCGGATGGCGAATAAATGGCTGTATTAATCCCAATCACATCGCCGTCCATGTTGAACATGGGGCCACCGGAATTACCTCGATTAATCGAGGCATCCGTTTGAATGAAATCATCATAAGGACCAGCATTGATATCACGCCCACGGGCGGACACGATGCCTGCGGTGACTGTGCCCCCCAAACCAAATGGGTTGCCAATCGCAAGAACCCAGTCCCCGACACGAGTCTTTTTTGAGTTGCCAAAGGACACAGATGGTAATTTCTGGTCCGTATGAACTTTCAGAACGGCCAAGTCCGTTTTGACATCACGTCCAACGATGGACGCTCTGATGCGGGTATTATCATGCAACAGCACAAACACTTCATCCGCATTTTGAACGACATGATTATTGGTCACCACATAAGCATCGCCGTTGGTCCGGTAATCAATGATGAAGCCGGAACCCAAAGAGGTCGCTTTGTGCTTTTGCGTTTTACCGCCCTTGCCATGACCGTTCTTATCCAAAAAATCTTTGAAGAAGCCTTCGAACGGTGAACCCGGCGGAAATTGCGGCATGTTGGGTAATGTGGCTTTGCTTTCGATCAGTTGGGTGGTGGAAATATTCACCACCGCCGGAAGCAATCGGGCGGCTAAATCGGCAAAACTGGACGGTGCGGCCTTTGCATGGGCCACCGTGGGGCCAAACATAGGGACCGCCAGGGCTATTCCCAAAACGACAACCGCCAAATGGCGGATAACAACATTTGAATACGCGTTTTTCATCATTCCATCTTCATACTTGGCARCRGCAGAACCGTCGCCATTTCAACAATACCGAATTATCGATAGACCACAATTAAGGAAGAACTATGGCAACGTTCTCACCTTATCCTCGAATTAGCCTCGGACCGCCCAAACCACGACGAGGCCTATAAAGGCCGTAATCAAGGCGGTGATGCGAATTTGATTATCTGCCAAGGCCAATATTTGTGCCGTTGCCTTACGCATGAAATCTGGAAAGATAGCATACAGCAAGCCTTCCAGAATAAGCATCAGACCGAACGCCGTGACAAGATCGTACATTTTAGAACGGTCCTTAAAAAAGTGTACCGGCCAGCTTAAATCAAAAAGCCAGCCGGTACATATCGGACTTTAAGTGAACTGTGCGGTCTCGTTATTTTTTCCCAGATGGGTCTTTGAAATAACGAAAGAAATCGCTGTCCGGGGACAG
>JAESSB010000041.1 GCA_016764335.1 Magnetovibrio sp. | reverse complement strand
ATATTGAGGCTCGCAAAGGCTGGCTATACTTGGCTGTTGTCATCGATCTGTATTTTCGCAAGATTGTTGGCTGGGCGGTCAGGGATCGAATGAAAAAGGACCTAGCCTTACGGGCCTTACGCCTGGCGATCATTCTGCGTCGACCAAAGCCAGGTCTCCTTCATCACTCGGATCGCGGCCGTCAATATTGTGCAACTGAAGACCAAATGGAACGGAAACAACATGGCATAAAAATATTAATGTCGGGCAAAGGGAATTGTTATGACAACGCACCCGKGGAGACATTCTTTAAAACCTTGAAGGCWGAKCTCGTTTGGAGAACAAGGTTTGAAACCCGGKTGCAGGCTGAAACATTGATCAGGAATTACAKCAACACCTTTTACAACAGTCGCAGACGCCAGTCTTTTCTGGGCAACATTCGTCCAATGAGGTCTGAAAATATGGCAGCCTAAAGAGCAAGGTGCTGTCCACTTTTTTCAGACAAGTCCAAGCTACATCAACTTGAACCAAGCTCATGACAACCGAGCTGTGGTCTTTCAGCCCATAGGGTATAAAAGCCGGTCCAGATAGGGGGCGTTGCTATCCTTTGCCCCGGAAGTATCCAAGCGGCCTAAGGTGACTGATTTTAGAGCCAATATGTAAGAGATAAAGTTGTTGTAAACTGTTGGTGGGAGGTTATGTTTGAGTGTTTAATCGCGAGAATTTCGCATGTAGTTGATGAGCCCGTTGGTTGAGCTGTCGTGGGATTTGACATCGTCGTTCCCTGTGATTTCCGGCAGAATGCTTTGGGCGAGAATTTTGCCCAATTCAACACCCCATTGATCGAATGAATTAATGTTCCACACAACGCCCTGGACGAAGATAATGTGTTCGTAAAGGGCAATGAGGGACCCCAAGGTTTTAGGCGTCAAGCATTCAAACACAATCGAATTTGTTGGGCGGTTGCCGGGGAAAACCTTGTGCGGTAAAAGCGCTTCTAGGGCCATCCCTTCTAATCCTGCGACAGTGAGATCTTGGCGCACTTGATCCTCTGTTTTGCCCAGCATCAGAGCTTCAGTTTGGGCGATGAAGTTGGACAGCAGAATATCGTGATGTCCCTCTAGCTTGGTTTTTGATTGCGCCGCGGCTAGGAAGTCAGCGGGAATAAAGCTGGTGCCCTGATGGAGCCGCTGAAAAAAGGAGTGCTGGCAATCCGTCCCGGCTTTTCCCCAAATGATCGGGGCGGTGTCGTAGTCGACGGTGTTGCCTTCACGGTCCGTAGATTTGCCGTTGCTTTCCATATCCCCTTGTTGAAAATAATCTGGAAACTTATGCATGTTTTGGGCGAAAGGAATCAGAGCATGACTTTCGGTATTGAAGAAGTTCGCGTACCAAATGCGTAGCATGGCCATGATGACGGGCATATTGCGTTCAAGCGGTTCATTTACAAAATGACGATCCATTTCATGAGCCCCCGCGAGCAGGTCTATAAAGCCTTTTGAACCCAGTGCGATGGTGATGCTGATGCCAACAGCGGACCAAAGCGAAAAACGTCCTCCCACCCAATTCCAAAATTCAAACAGATTTTCTTTTGGGATGCCAAAGGATTGCGCCGCAGCAACGTTGGTGGTGGCGGCGGCGAAGTGTTGGGCTACGTCTTCGTCACGACCKCCTTGTTCAATAAACCAAGYCCGGGCCGTGTGGGCGTTGAGCATGGTTTCTTGGGTGGTAAAGGTTTTGGAACAAACGATAAAAAGAGTCGTGTCCCAAGAAATTTTGGACAAGGCTCGTTCAATGTGAGCGCCATCAACGTTTGACACAAAATGAAATTTAAGGTTTTTGCTGACGAAGGGGGCTAAGGCTTCGGTCACCATGTTGGGACCTAAGTCGGACCCCCCAATGCCAATATTGACAACGTCAGTCATGCGTTTCCCGGTGGCCCCGGTCCATGTGCCGTCGCGAATAGAATCGGCAAACGTTCCCATACGCGCCAAAACATCATTAATTGCAGGCATTACATCTTTGCCATCGACAAGGATTGGGGTGTTCGAGCGATTGCGAAGGGCAATGTGAAGGGCAGGGTTACCTTCCGTGGTGTTGATTTTTTCGCCACTGAACATGYGYSYGCGCCARCCTTCGACRTCAACCGYGCGCGCCAAGTCAAAGAGCAGGTCTAAMGTTTCTTGWRTYATYCGATTTTTGGAATAATCAAGCAGACATCCACAGGCYTTYAYTGAAAATGTTTCAAAACGCTTGGGRTCAGATGCAAACCAATCMCGCATCTGTTGATYTYKWATATYTTGATGGTGTTTTTTAAGGGCGTTCCAYTCGGCACGGTTTGTAAGTTTGGGCACGCCAAAAAACCTTTATTTCTAATCGTTATTGTCGCCAATGCTTTTGGGAACATTGGCTGAAAATGGTATTTGGGTCAAGAGCATGTAAATTTATAATCGTCGACAAGCGTTGATTTTCATTTAACGCGTAAAAGCGTTGCTAAAGGTAAATTCCTTTGGCAATGTAAACAGACGATGAGGTACACCGTGGCAATCAAAATTGGAGATGAACAATGGCTACTCAAAATCAACGCGATAACATCTTAAAAAAAGCCTATGAACTTTGGGAATCAGAAGGCCGCCAAAGTGGACGCGATATGGAACATTGGCTACGTGCTGAAATGTTGATATCAAAAAAAACCAAACCTTCTGCAAGGTCTCGTAAGGCTGCATCTAAAGCAAAACCTGCAACAAAGGCCAAAGCTAAATCTTCAGCAAAAGCAAAATCGAAGCCAGCAGCAAAGACAAAATCGAAGCCTACAGCAAAGCTTAAATAACAATAACTTGGTGCCTTGAATTATGCCCGATAAACGAAAAGATGACGATGCTAACGCGATCATAAATGCGGATCATTACGATCCTTTTTCTTATCTTGGCATGCATGGAGAGGGTAACGATGGCTTATGGGTGCGGGCCTTTATTCCCGATGCCGATYRCATTGAKGTCGTCSAYGYTCAAACGGGGAACGTTATTGCCTCGATGGAATGTATGGATTCCAACGGTATGTTCGCCGTGCATATGGAAACCCCAAAAAAGCGATTTTGTTATCGCCTTCGGGTGACGATAGGGGATGATGTCCGCGAGATTTATGATCCCTATAGCTTCTCTTCAGCCCTTGGTGAATTGGATCGCTATCTTCTGGCTGAAGGTACACATTACACGTCGTTTGAAAAACTTGGCGCCCACGTTATTGACATGAACGGCATCTCTGGTGTGCTGTTCGCGGTGTGGGCCCCAAATGCGCGCCGTGTTAGTGTGGTTGGTGATTTCAATGCATGGGATGGACGCTGTCATTCTATGCGTGTTCATCCCGGTTGCGGAATTTGGGAAATATTCGTTCCTGGYCAGAGCGCGGGGATCGTTTATAAATTTGAAATYAAGGCTCAAAATGGTGAGGTTCTTCCGCTTAAGGCTGACCCATACGCAACGTTTATGGAACAAGCACCAGGAACATCATCTATCGTTTACGATTTAGACCAGTACACATGGTCTGACGATGATTGGATGGCGACGCGCGCTAACACCAACGGTTGTGATAAACCGCAGAGCACCTATGAGGTCCACTTAGGGTCATGGCGCCGTAAACTTGAAGAAGGAGGGCGGTACTTAGGTTACCTTGAATTGGCTGACCAGCTGATCCCTTACGTCAAAGAGATGGGCTTTACGCACATCGAATTACTGCCCATCACGGAATTTCCTTTTGATGGGTCTTGGGGATATCAACCCATTGGTTTGTTTGCACCGACAAGTCGTTTTGGCCGCCCGGATGATTTTCGCGCTTTTGTGGATCGTTGCCATAAAGAAGGCATCGGCGTCATCCTTGATTGGGTGGTGGGGCACTTTCCAGAAGACAGTCATGGCTTGGGCAATTTTGATGGGACGTGCCTGTACGAACACGAAGACGTCCGTTTGGGACGGCACGCGGATTGGGGAACCCTGATCTATAATTTCGGTCGAACCGAAGTGGTTAATTACCTTGTGACCAACGCTCTTTTTTGGTTGAAAGAGTACCATATAGATGGGCTGCGCGTTGATGCGGTSGCKTCTATGTTGTACCTTGATTACAGTCGTGAAGATGGGGAATGGTTGCCAAATAAATTTGGCGGCAATGAAAACCTGGAAGCGATTGCGTTTCTTAAACTCCTCAATGAGCAAGTTTATGAAAAGCATCCCGGAGCCTTTACCATCGCGGAGGAATCAACAGCATGGCCGATGGTGTCTCGCCCAACTTACGTTGGCGGCTTAGGCTTCGGTTATAAATGGAATATGGGGTGGATGCACGATACGCTGCGGTTCATTAATCATGATCCCATTCACCGCGCCCATCATTACGACGACCTGACATTTGGTCTTTTGTACGCGTTTCAAGAAAATTTTGTTTTGGCTTTGTCACATGATGAAGTGGTGCATGGCAAAGGCTCTTTGTTTTCGAGAATGCCTGGAGATCAATGGCAGAAATTTGCAAATTTACGCCTTTATTACAGCTTTATGTTCACCCACCCCGGCAAAAAATTGTTGTTTATGGGWGCGGAATTCGCCCAAGAAAGCGAATGGAACCACGATCAAGGTCTAGATTGGCAGTTGCTTGATCAGCCTATGAATAAAGGTGTGCGTACGTTGATCGGTGATTTAAACCGATTGTATTGCAATGAAGGCGCGTTGCATGCGGGTGATCATGATGGCAATGGCTTTGCGTGGATCGAATGCCATGATCATGAACGCAGTGTATTGTCCTTTCGCCGTCGTAACCCGGTCAATGGTGATGAGGTCATTGTGGTGTGTAATTTCACACCCGTCATTCGGACCGACTATGATTTGGGCGTACCTTCATCTGGATTATATGAAGAGATTTTTAATTCTGATTCTGTCTATTACGGAGGATCGAATGTCGGCAACTTTGACGGCCTAAATACGCAAGACAAGCCAATGCACGGGCAGGAACGTTCTATATCGTTAACCTTGCCACCACTGGCTATGGTCCTTTTACGTCATAAAAATGCATAACGGAGTTTGAACGGATGACAAAAATGACAACGGCAGTTCTGTTGCCAGGCCGACCATTTCCCCTGGGTGCGAGTTGGGATGGAAAAGGTGCAAATTTTGCTTTGTTTTCCGAAAATGCGGAAAAGGTTGAGCTATGCCTATTTGATGAAACAGGTCAAAAAGAAGTGGCGCGCCATGTTCTGACAGAACACACCTTATCGGTTTGGCACGGCTATCTAAAAGACGTTCAGCCCGGGCTATTGTATGGTTATCGTGTTTATGGGGCTTATTCCCCGCGTGATGGGGATCGGTTTAATGGTCATAAGTTGTTGGTTGACCCTTATGCAAAGGCGCTTTCTGGACGCTTGATTAATCACGATGCTAACTTTGCCTTTGACCGATCCAGCCCGTTGATGGATTTGTCTTTTGATAAACGGGATAACGCCCGTTACATCCCCAAAGGMATTCTTCTYGATTCCCAGCCCMAGRATGAACAARMYCGAACCCACCCTTATACACCTTGGTCAGATACGATCATTTATGAAATGCATGTGAGTGGATCAACGCGTATGCATCCCGGTGTTAAAGAGGGACTGCGGGGAACTTTTTCCGGTCTTTGTTCAGATGTAATGCTGCGTCACCTTCAAGATTTGGGTATCACAGCCGTCGAATTATCACCCATTTTTCCGTTTGCCGATGAACCACATTTGGTGGAYAAAAACCTTGGTAATTATTGGGGCTATAGYCCTTATACGTTTTTYGCYCCTGATCCYCGCTATCAATCAGGCCAAGGCACTGGYGAATTTKCGGCTATGGTTAAACGATTYCACGATGCTGGGATCGAAGTCATTTTGGATGTTGTCTACAAYCATACCGGCGAAGGKGGCCATTTGGGGCCAAATATATCGTTGCGGGGCATTGATAACCGCAGTTATTACCACCTCGATGCTCATGATTTAAGTTGTTATATCAACGATACGGGGTGTGGTAATACGCTGAATTTATCACACCATCGGGTCATGCAAATGGTCTTAGATAGCCTACGTCACTGGGTCGAAAATGCTCAAGTTGATGGGTTTAGATTTGATTTGGCTTTGGCCCTTGCCCGGACCAAAGATGGTTTTTCCCATCAATCTGGATTTTTGAGCGCTATCAACCAAGACCCAATCTTAGCGGGTGTCAAAATGATTGCAGAACCTTGGGATTTAGGGCCGGGCGGCTATCAACTTGGTAATTTTCCAGCGCGATGGACGGAATGGAATGATCGTTACCGCAACACGGTGCGCGCATTTTGGCGCGGTGAAAACGGCATTATTAGTGAATTGGCGCGCCGAGTATCTGGGTCTGAGGATATTTTTGGATCGACACTTCGCACACCTCAAGCCAGTCTTAATTTCATCACGGCCCACGATGGTTTCACGCTTGAAGATCTTGTGAGTTACAACGAAAAGCACAACAAAAACAATCTTGAAGACAACCGTGACGGCTGTGGTGAAAACTACAGTTGGAATTGCGGTGTCGAAGGTYCAACRGATGACGAGTCCATATTAACCCTGCGCATGCGTCAAAAACGCAACCTGATCGGGACCTTATTCTTGTCCAAAGGTGTGCCGATGATGTTGGGGGGGGATGAACGCGGTAATACTCAGGGGGGCAACAACAACGCCTATTGTCAAGATAACCCGATCGGCTGGCAAGACTGGTCAGACCTGTCGGATGAAGATCAGGATTTCCAAGAATTCGTCAAAAAAATGATTCAGTTGCGCAAGACCTACCCCGTATTTTTGAAAGATAATTTCTTTGACGGCGAATCGGTCGATGGGACACAGGTCAAAGATATTACGTGGTGGTCTCCGCAAGGCCGTGAAATGCGGGAAAAAGATTGGCATAATCCCCATGCGCACTGTCTTGGTTTTCACATCGCCGATAGTGGTGTAGACGAATTGAGTTTGATGGTGCTTGCAAATGCGAGCGATCAGTCCGTAAGATTCCATATGCCGCCAGAATCGTACGGGACAAACTGGATACGGCAAATCGATACCCATTGTCGACTATCAGAGATATCGACGAAAAAAATAGGTGCGAATGAAAACATTGTCCTTGAGACAAAATCTTTGATTGTCTTGGTCGAAGTTCCCCTTAAAAAAATAGGTGTAAAATCCTGATGTCAAAATTCTATTTAACCCAATTGGGCGACCGTGTCGGTATAGAAAAATGCTATTGGGATGTCTATGGCGACCAACACAAGACGTCCGATGAAACAYKGCGGATGTTTTTGTCGGCCATGGGRTATCSGGCTGATGATGAAGAATCGGCAAAAAATAGYCTAAGGGRGATTGATGAACGCCCCTGGAAACGYCYTTTGGAACCYGTCACGATTTTACGCACGGTTGTTGAGGATTCTTACCGTATCTCTGAGCCAAAAGTTCTTGTGGTCTTGCCCGAAAAGGATGCAGATCAAAATCTGAATTGGTCCATTGTCTTGGAAGGTGGGCAAACCCTTCGCGGAAACATACCGACGCGGGACCTTGCTGTGATTGACCGCCGTGACGTTGATGGTGAACCGTGCAAACGTGTGGCCCTTTATTTGCCAGATGATATGCCCCTTGGCTATCACCGCGTTCATATACAATACAATAGGGTGGTGGGGGAGGGGGCTTTAATTGTTGCTCCTCATTCTGCTTATCAGCCGGCTTGGCTGGGCCAAAATGATAGACGAGTTTGGGGGGTCGCCTGCCAACTTTATAGTTTGCGCACGCCCACAAATTGGGGCATTGGGGATTTTAGCGATCTTATGAATTTGTGTTTGAAAACGGCGGGGAACGGTGGGGATGCCGTAGGTCTTCCCCCCCTACACACGCTGTTTCACACGTGCCCTGAACGGGTCAGCCCTTATTCGCCATCCAGCCGTCTCTTTTTAAATCCCATTTATATTGATGTCATGGCCGTTTTGGAATACGCGACATGTGCTGAGGCACAGGCTATTGTACAATCGCCAGAATTTACAGCACGCCTTGACGCAGCTCGGACAACCGATGCCGTAAATTTCTTGGAAGTTGCTGATTTAAAACAGAACATTTTAAATGTGTTGTTTAAGCACTTTGAATTAAAATACCCYGTGCAAAGCCAARATGAGCGYCGWAAATCTTTTGAYAATTATGTCGCCAAAGGCGGTGAACGGTTACATAATTTTGCATTATTTGAGGCCTTGCTCGAACATTTTTCTCCCCAATTATCTGACCAGTGGCCCCGTCCTTACTTAGACCCAGTGTCTGAAGAAACGCAAAAATTTGCTCGTGATCATCCGTCACGCGTGCAGTTTTATATCTATCAACAGTGGCTTGCCGATGAGCAGCTCGCAGCGGCAGCCAAGTGTGGTGAAGACAACATGTTCGTCGGTCTTTATCGTGATTTGGCYGTGGGCGTGGCACCGGGCGGTGCGGATGCGTGGATTGACCCGGATGCCTTTGTTGAAGGTGTCCGATTTGGTGCGCCACCTGACGCTTTGGGACCTATGGGGCAAGATTGGGGGATGCCGCCCTTCAATCCKGATCGTCTTTATGAAAAGGCCTATGGTCCATACATCGAAATGTTACGGTCCAATATGCGCTATGCCGGAGCTTTGCGCATAGATCATGTGATGTGGTTACAGCGCATGTTTTGGATTCCGCCAGGGGGAGACGGACGCAGCGGGGCCTATGTTCGCTACCCATTAGATGATCTTCTGGCTATTTTAGCCTTGGAAAGCTGGCGTAGTAAGTGTTTGGTCATCGGTGAGGCTTTGGGGACCGTGACGGAAGGCTTTCGCGAACGCCTTGCTTCTGAAGGTATTCTTTCATATTGCTTGTTACAGTTTGAACGTCATGAGAATGGTTTTTACGTTCGTCCTGATGCCTATCCGCATCTTGCCCTTGCAACGCCGGCCTCACATGATTTGCCAACGTTAGCCGGGTTTTGGCGAGAAATTGATATCCAAGTTCAGCAAGAAATTGGGCTGATTTTATCGAATGAAGTGGCTGATGAGCGCCGCATGCAGCGGGCAAGAGAACGCGATCTTCTTATTTCAGCGTTGGTGGATCAAAAGCTGATAAATGCAGATTTCCCGAATGCCCCTGATATTTCTGACAGTGACCTTATGGTTTTGGTCACCGCCGTTCATAAATTTCTTGCGTGTTCGCCTTCGGCTTTGATGATGGTGAATTTAGAAGATATTTTGGTCTCGACGACACAAATTAATGTACCGGGTACGGTTGACGAATATCCAAACTGGCGGCTAAAGCTGCCCGTTGACTTGGATCAGGTTTGTGGCGAAGGAGGGATGGCGGACGTTGCTTCGCATCTCTGCAAAGAACGCACCGCCAACCATCGTTAGTCTTTCATGGGTTTTATATTCCAAATTTTAGAGGCATAATCGTGGATCGACCGATCCGCAGAAAAGCTACCCATCGAGGCGACATTCATGATCGACATGCGCGTCCACTCGTCTTGGTCTTTGTAGGTTTCAGATACTTTGTCTTGTGCGGCAACGTATGAGGCATAGTCGGCCAGAACCATAAAGTGATCGCCGCCATGTAACAGGGAATCCAAAACACCGCGATACCGAGATGTTTCTTCAGGTGAAAAATGACCATCACCAATCATATCCAACGCCCGCTTTAATTCAGGATTTGAATTGTAATAATTGGTGGGGTCATAGCCATTGTGTTTGGTTCGTTGAACTTCTTCGGTCAACAGGCCAAAGATGAAGATGTTTTCTTCGCYSACCGCATCTTTGATTTCAATGTTGGCACCATCAAGGGTGCCGATGGTYAAGGCTCCGTTTAAACCAAATTTCATRTTGCCGGTGCCGGAAGCTTCCATACCCGCCGTTGAAATTTGCTCTGATAGATCACTGCCAGGGATAATAATTTGCGCCAGGGATACTCGRTAATCTGGAATGTAGACGACTTTTAAACGGTCACCGATCATGGGGTCGTTGTTGATGATAYTTGCCATATCATTGATCAGGTGGATGACYTCTTTAGCTATATAGTAACTTGGCGCGGCCTTGCCAGAGAAAATGATCACGCGCGGCACATCGGAACCAACACCATCGCGTATGCGATTGTAAAKGGTGATCACGTGAAGAATGTTCAACAGTTGGCGTTTGTATTCGTGCATACGCTTGACSTGAACATCAAATAAAGCGTTTGGATTAACACGCAGACCAAGGTCGTCGTAGATCATCTGACTGAGACGCGTTTTGTTGGCCTTYTTGATGTCTTTGAAGCGTTGGCAAAAATCAGGATCGTYRATGTGATYAACWAGGCCSGACAATTGCGACAAATCTGTCGGCCAGCCATCCCCGATACACTCCGTGATGAGCTTTGCTAATTCCGGGTTGGATTGCAAAAGCCAACGTCTTGGCGTGATGCCATTGGTCACATTGATGAACTTGCCGGGATACATTTTGTCAAAGTCAGGGAAAACTTGCGCCCGCAACAGTTCTGTATGCAAAGCCGCGACACCGTTTACCCGAAAACTGCCAACAATGGCCAAATGCGCCATGCGCACGGAATGGCCAATATCATCGATCAAAGACAAATTACGTACTTTGGTTATGTCATTTGGGAAAAAGGTTTCAACGGTTTTCAAAAAATCTGCGTTAATACGATAGATAATATCCAAGTGGCGGGGCAACAAGGACCGCAGCATATCGATAGGCCAGTGTTCTAAGGCTTCAGGTAACAAAGTGTGATTGGTATAGGCAAAAGTCTTGCGCGTCATTTCCCATGCAGCGTCCCAATCATATTCATAGAGATCGACCAACAGGCGCATCATTTCGGGGATGCCCAGGGTTGGGTGGGTATCGTTTAATTGAATAACGATTTTTTCCGGCAGAAGGTCCAAGTTGTCATGACGACGAAGGAAGCGGGCGAAAATATCTTGTAAAGAYGCGCTGACAAAAAAGTATTCYTGTTTCAGACGCAATTCTTGACCTGTTARGGTTGAATCATCGGGATATAAAATTTTGGAAAGCGATTCTGATGCGGTTTTGTCTTCAACAGCTTTGATGTAATCGCCTTGATTGAAATGCCGCAGGTCAAAATCGCCACTTGCCCGGGCAGCCCATAGGCGCAAGTTCGTGACGTTGTCGCTGTGATATCCCGATACGGGCATGTCATAGGCCAGCGCCATCACGTCTTCGGCTCCGACCCATTGTGAGGTTTCAACGCCCTTTTTGTTTTTGCTTTTGATCACATGGCCGTAAAAATGGACGGGGTAAACAGTGTCGGGGCGGCGAAATTCCCATGGATTTCCATCGAACAACCAGTCGTCTGGGTGTTCAACTTGACGACCGTCTTCGATGGATTGCGAAAACAGACCAAAATTGTACCGAATACCATAACCAAAGCCTGGGTATTTATGTGTGACCAACGAGTCCATAAAACATGCAGCCAAGCGACCTAAGCCACCGTTSCCTAGGGCTGGATCATGTTCCATTTCTTCCAGTTCGTCYAARSTTKSMMMSMSRTNCATCWMKCKMMRWSYGGKTRRWNTCAAKSAGRTTCAAATCAAGAAGATTCTTAATGAGGCTCCGTCCCGGTAAATATTCCATTGAGAGGTAATAAATACGGCGTTGATCCTCAATAAATTGGGTGCGCGTGCTTTTGATATACTGCTGGCTAAGAATCCCGCGCAGCATGAGTCCCAAGGCATAAAACCAATCATGTTTGGTGGCAAAAGCGGGGTCCTTACCAACCGATTGAGCAATCGTGGTGATGAGGGCTTTTTTAACATCATCAACACTCGATACTTTGGARATGTGGTCATTTCCTAGAATGTTATCGGTCGTGGACATCATGTCTTGCGGGKTCATATGAAGTGCTCGCTTTTYARGGTTATCGTTCTTTAANGGYCTAGKTTTTTTTACTGGATATTARGTTCGTATACAAMKTTTTGTACGATTGCGCGGCTAAKGCCCAGCTTAAATCRCAGCKCATSGCCCTGTTTTGCGTTTTTTTCCAGGCYRTGGGGCTYGCATAATGYTCAASGGCGCGYTTYAYGGCSGTGGYCATGTCTTGTGASGTTGGCTCATCAAAGACRAATCCGGTKCCTTGRTCTTTGACACTTATGTCCACYACAGAATCGGCTAAKCCACCTGTRTTGCGGACCAAGGGYAAGGTGCCGTAACGTAGGGCRTACATTTGCGTYAATCCACAAGGTTCGAACCGTGACGGCATCATAAAGACATCTGATGCTGCAATGATGCGATGAGCCAAGTCTTCATTATAACCAATAACAACGTGAACTYTRGGGGATTGCGCCGCCCGTTTTTTTAACGCATTTTCCCAAACTTTGTCGCCGGTTCCTAAAACAATAACTTCGGCTCCGCGTTCGATGAGGATTGGCATGGTATCCATCACCATGTCGATGCCCTTTTGATCGGTTAAGCGGCTGACCATGCAAAATAAGGGAGACTTCGGTTCGATGGCTAAACCCATTTCACGTTGCAATTGAGCCTTGGACTTTGCTTTTCCAGAAAGACTTGTGACACTGTACGTGTGAGGAATCCGATCATCCGTGGCGGGATTCCAGTCATTGGTATCGATGCCGTTTAAAAGGCCAGTGAGAACATTGTTTCGAAGACGAAGCACGCCATCCATGCCACAGCCCTGTTCCAAGGTTTGAATTTCACGGGCATATGTCGGGCTGACGGTGGTGAGGGCATCACTATAACACAAGCCTGCTTTTAAAAAGGACACCTGGYTGTGAAACTCTAATCCATCAATTGCATAGGATGCCGATGGTAATCCCAATTCACGAAGCACTTCATTGGGGAACAGACCTTGATATTGCATGTTGTGAATGGTGAATAAGCTGCTCGGACTTGGCTTAGACCCATAGCGCAGGTAAGCCGGAACCAGCCCGGTCTGCCAATCGTTGGCATGGACCACGTCGGGGGCCCAGCCATACACATTGCTTGGCGCGGAAATTATCGCAGCCGCCCGGGCCAATGTGGCAAAGCGGAGGTGATTGTCCGGCCAATCTTGATCATTTGAATCCGTGTAGGGGTTGCCTTTGCGCCCAAAGAGGACAGGGCAATCAACAAGCAGAACGGGAACACCGCTTCCTGGCATACGGGCTTCGATCAGGCGGATCTCACCTCTGCCAAAAGGGGCTCCCAAGCTCACATGATCACGTTTGTGTTCAGCATTATCTAACGCTTGCGGATAAGCAGGCAGCATGATGCGGATGTCATCACCTGCCTTGGCCAAGGCAGCGGGCAGGGCACCTGAAACATCGGCAAGACCACCTGTCTTTATTAAGGGATATGCTTCAGATGTAACAAACAAAATTTTCATACAGGTACTTTAAATCTTCATTTAAACTATTGTCATTGAATGCATCTTATTAAATATTCAAGTCATTGCTACCAAAATATAATAATGGCACTTTAATTTCTTAAGGGCTGGCCTTGAGCTCGTCTTTATGTAAGATGAGTCGTACGTTCTAAATTGATTACGATGTCTTCGCAATCATCAGAATTGCGTTTGGGGGAGGACAATAATGGATCCGGAAAATATCGACCTTAACAGAGCTTTAAAAAACACCCTGGCGCTTGTCTTAGCCGGAGGACGTGGATCACGGTTGATGCAGTTGACGGAAAGTCAGTCTAAGCCTGCCGTACCCTTTGCCGGTAAATTTCGCATTATCGATTTTCCACTTTCAAATTGCATCAATTCGGGCATTCGCCGTATCGGGGTTGCGACACAATATAAAGCTCATACCCTCATTCAGCACATCCAACGGGGGTGGGGGTTCTTTCGTGCGGAACTTCAAGAATTTGTTGAAATTTGGCCCGCCCAACAGCAAACAGATGAAGAAAGTTGGTACAGGGGCACCGCCGATGCCGTATACCAGAACATCAATATCATTTCGGATCACAATCCAGAATATGTTTTGATTTTGGCGGGCGATCATATTTATAAACAAGATTATAGTCGCCTGATTATGCAGCACGTCGAAAGCGGTGCGGATGTCACCGTATCTTGCATCGAAGTTCCGCAAGAAGACGCCAAAGGATTTGGTGTTGTTGACGCAGATCGCGACGGTAACATTGTTGGTTTTTTAGAAAAGCCTGAAAATCCACCCTGTATTCCAGGCCATCCTGGTGTTTCCTACGCCAGCATGGGGATTTACGTTTTTAATGCAGATTTTCTTTATGAACAGTTGCTTCGTGACCAAGAATTAGAAGGTTCAACGAATGATTTCGGGAATGACATCCTTCCCTATTTGGTTGGCCGCTGTAAATTAATGGCCCACCGATACTCTGATAGTTGCGTTATTTCCGAAGGTCAGTCTGAGGCATACTGGCGCGATGTCGGCACCTTGGATGCCTATTGGGAAGCCAACCTTGACCTGACAAAGGTCACGCCATCGCTGGACCTTTATGATACCGATTGGCCGATTTGGACGTATCAAGTCCAACGCCCGGCGGCAAAATTCGTGTTCAATATTGATGAACGTCGCGGCATGGCTGTTGATTCGCTGGTGTCAGCAGGGTGTGTCGTTTCGGGGGGGCAGGTGCGGCGGTCACTTTTGTTTTCAGACGTTCGCGTGAATTCGTTTGCCGAAGTGGAAGAATCTGTGATCCTGCCAAATTGTAATATTGGCCGTCATGCGCGCGTCACAAAGGTCGTGATGGCGAAAAATTGCGATATTCCAGCAGGCATGATTATCGGCGAAGATGCAGAAAAGGACAGGCGTCGTTTTTATGTTTCAAAGGGGGGGGTAACCTTGGTCACTCCGGATATGTTAGCAAAGGTTGACCCGAATGATATTCTGACGGACCAGCCTCAACCTCTGCCCCGTCTTATTATGTGATGATAGTCGGCTTTTCGCGGCCCGTGCGGCTGCGAATTTCCGCGACCTCTTCGGCGATACAAATTAAATCAGACAGAATATGCTGCGTATCTTGGTCATGGCGGGCAGGGTTGGGCTCAAAGCGTTCCACATAAACGCGAAGTGTGGCGCCCTTCGTGCCGGTGCCCGATAACCTAAAGACGATACGTGAACCGCCTTCAAAAAGGATACGAATGCCCTGGTTGGTGCTCACGGAACCRTCRATTGGGTCGGTGTARCTGAARTCRTCGGCGGCTTGGACYTGRAATTCACCAAACCGTCGCCCGACMAGGYTTTCGGTTTGCCCCCGCAAGTGATCGATCAACGCGTTGGCGGCATCAAGATCAATTTCTTCGTAGTCATGGCGAGAATAATAGTTGCGGCCAAGCCGGCGCCAGTGGTCTCGCACGATGGCTTCAACAGATTGTTCCCGCACTGCGAGGATGTTGAGCCACATCAGCACGGCCCACAGGCCATCTTTTTCGCGCACATGGTCAGACCCCGTGCCAAAGCTTTCTTCACCACATAGCGTGACTTGTCCGCTGTCCATCAGGTTACCAAAGAATTTCCAGCCGGTCGGTGTTTCAAAACAAGCGACCCCGATGTCTTTGGCTACGCGATCGACGGCCATGCTGGTTGGCATCGAACGGGCAATGCCTTTCAAGCCATCGCTGTAACCGGGGATCAGTTTGGCGTTGGCGGCAAGGATAGCCAAACTATCGCTTGGTGTGACAAAGAAGTTGCGTCCCAAAACCATATTGCGATCACCATCGCCATCGGATGCTGCGCCAAAATCCGGGGCATCTGGGCCGCTCATGATTTTAACCAATTGTTTGGCATGGACGAGGTTGGGGTCGGGGTGCTTACCCCCAAAATCCGGCAACGGCGTGCAATTGATGAGGGCGTCTTGGCGTGCCCCCAACCTTTTGACTAAGATGTCTTGGGCGTAAGGGCCATTTACGGCGTGCATCGCGTCAAAGCAGATGTTCAAAGAACCACGTGCAATCAGTTTCGCAATTTTAGGGAAATCAAAAATGCTTTCCATCAATTGTGCATAGTCTGCAACAGGGTCAATCACTTCAACGGTCATGTCGCCCAATTGCAGCGTTTGCAGGTGCGCTAAGTCAACATCGCCAGCGTCCAATATGGCGTACTGGGTGATGGAAAGAGTCCGGGCGTAAATGGCGGCTGTTACTTTTTCGGGGGCTGGGCTTCCGCTGTCGTTGTTGAATTTAATGCCAAAGTCACCGTCGGGACCGCCAGAATTATGACTGGCAGACAAGATGATGCCGCCCATGGCTTTGTGTTTGCGAATAATACATGACGTCGCTGGTGTCGAAAGGATGCCGTTTTGTCCAACCATAACGCGGGCGAACCCATGAGCGGCAGCCATTTTTAAAATCACTTGAATGGCCTCGGTGTTATAAAAACGTCCGTCACCACCAAGAATGAGCGTCTTACCCTGGGGGGGGGCGATGGACTCAAAAATGGCCTGAACAAAATTTTCCAAATAGCGGGGTTGTTGAAATACGGTCACGGCCTTGCGGAGGCCTGAAGTCCCTGGAACTTGTCCCGCAAACGCAGTGGTGGACATAATTTTGACAGTCATCGGTAAAGCCTCCAAGTGATCTCATCCAAGATGAGCGCAACCCTATCATAACTTTGATGGTTTTATCACCCGTGTATAAGCTTACGGTAAAGAATTATAAAGAAGGGATGCAGCACAGGCCCGATCCATTTATGATGTACCTATGACAGATAATGTAATGACACAAGAATCGGTTTTGATCGCTGATGTTGGCGGCACTCATGCTCGTTTTGCCATAGCGCGAGACGGTGATATTGTTGGCGATGTTGTGGTGCTCGCCTGTGATGATTATGCTGACTTGGCCTCTGCGGCAAAGGATTTTTTGATGGGGGTAGCGCAATCTGAGCCTTTGCGTCGGGGCGTGTTTGCCGTCGCGGCCCCCATTTCTGGTGATAAAGTTAAACTCACGAACCTGGCGTGGGCTTTTTCGACGCAAAGCTTACGCCAAGAGCTTCACCTGGATCACCTCGATATTATCAATGATTTTACCGCAATTGCCTGGGCTGTGCCGCGTTTGSGRGCTGAYGAAYACATTCAAGTGGGCGGTGGTGTTGCTAAACTTGACKCGCCGATCGCTATTMTTGGYCCCGGTTCRGGGCTTGGCGTTGCGGCTTTAATTCCCGTTCATGGGGGATGGAAAGTGCTGCCGACTGAGGCCGGTCACGTAACCCTTGCGGCAATGACGTTTGAAGAAGATCGAGTGTTGGCTGTATTGCGTCGTCGTTTTGGACATGTCTCTGCGGAACGAGTGCTTTCCGGTCCCGGTCTTGTTCATTTATATGACGCCATATTAGAACTGGATGGACACGTTGCGGGAAATTTAAGCGCCAAAGAGGTGAGCGCACGTGGCGCGAAGGCCCCTCATTCTCATGCGGGTCAAGCGGTTGAGATGTTTTGCCAAWYKCTRRKSWYMANNGCAWYCAATGCGGCGTTGAATTATGATGCACGCGGTGGGGTGTACTTGGCGGGTGGAATTATCGGTAAATTGGGGGTGAGTTTCAAGGCCTCAAGTTTTCGTGCCAGATTTGAAAGCAAGGGCAGGTTTTCAGATTATTTAGCGCAAATCCCAACTTTTGTGGTCACCCATCCATTTCCAGCCTTCGCCGGATTGACCAAAGGCTCATTATAAAAACCATCTTAACATCGATCATATAGAGATTATTTGGACATCTTTATTTTTCAGAGTCAGGACAAACTCATTGATCGTAACCTAGAGGTTAAGTGCAGCACGGCTGGCAAAGACTTTAAAAATGGTATCGATAATCTTTTGATTGATCGCCATATTATAATCTCCTTTGGCAGAAATATATAATATGGCCGCTTACACCGTTAGTCTGAGACCCTCCGTCGCTTATGGAGGGGGCACTTTCTCTCTTGCAATCCTAAAATTAGGGGCGTAAAAATGCGTCTACGTGTTCTCAATGTCGAGAATACGAATTCGCACGTGGACGTGCGGCGCTTGTGCAAATTCACAAGAGGTCGCTCCGGTGTCTTCAAAAGAAGACGAGTGTTCGCGGACGTTTAACCGGAATAGGAATACAATTAATGGCAATGCCAACCTTTACTATGCGCCAACTCTTGGAAGCTGGTGTTCACTTTGGACACAGCACCCGTCGCTGGAACCCAAAAATGGCTCCGTATCTTTTCGGCGCTCGTAACAAAATTCACATCATAGACCTTGGTCAAACTACACCTCTTTTAGGCCGTGCTATGGAAGCCGTTCGTGATGTCGTCTCTGGCGGTGGTCGCGTACTGTTTGTTGGTACCAAGCGTCAGGCTGCCGAAAAAGTCGCTGAAACGGCACGTGGTTGTGGCCAATATTATGTCAATCACCGTTGGCTCGGKGGCATGATGACCAACTGGAAAACCATTTCTGGTTCGATCAAGCGTTTACGCACGTTGGATGAACAGTTGGGTGATGTCAGCAAAGTCGAAGGCCTAACCAAAAAAGAACTTCTGCAAATGACACGCGAACGCGACAAGCTTGAATTGGCTTTGGGTGGCATCAAAGAAATGGGTGGCCTTCCGGACATCTTGGTTGTCATCGATACCAACAAAGAAGCGATCGCTGTTGCTGAAGCGAACAAATTGGGCATCCCCGTTGTTGGCATTCTYGATAGTAACTCCGACCCTAAAGGGATTGATTACCCRGTTCCCGGCAACGATGACGCTTTGCGKGCYATTACGACGTAYTGYGAATTGATTGCGGGKGCRGTTTTAGACGGCATTCAAGTTGAAGCGGTTAAATCCGGCAAGGACATGGGTGCGGCTGTTGCGCCAATCGCTGAAGTTGTTCCTGAAAAAATCATTGAAGAAGTTGTTGCTGCTCCTGCTGAAAAAGCACCTGCCGCGAGCTAATTCAATTCTATCAAAATAAGGAGTAGCTAAATATGGCTGCAATTACTGCCGCTCTAGTGAAAGAGCTTCGTGAAACATCAGGCGCGGGCATGATGGACTGCAAAAAAGCGTTAACGGCAAACGATGGCAACGTTGCTGCTGCCGTTGACTGGTTGCGGACTAAGGGTTTGGCCGCTGCGGCTAAAAAGTCCGGTCGTGTTGCCGCTGAAGGTCTYGTTGGCGTTRYTGTTGATGGCCCGCGYGGGGCTKTGGTYGAAGTCAATTCTGAAACTGATTTCGTTGCGCGTAACGAAMARTTYCARGGCTTTGTTTCYACCGTTGCTCAATTGGCKYTGACGTCAAACAGTGAYATTGAAGCTTTGAAGGCGATGGATTATCCCGGTACGGGCCGCACAGTTGCRGAAGAACTGACSTACATGATTTCGACCATCGGTGAAAACATGAAYATTCGYCGTGTTCAAGTGSTCRATGTTGAKGGTGGCGAAGTGTCGGCTTACGTCCACGGCGCGGTTGCTGATGGCTTGGGYAAAATTGGSGTGCTTGTKRCAGGYCAAGGTGAGGGYGCTGCTGTTTTCGGTAAGCAAGTTGCTATGCACRTTGCTGCAACTAACCCTGCKTCKTTGTCACGTAATGACTTGGACCCTGAAATTGTCGAGCGCGAAAAGCAAGTTCTGACCGAACAGGCTCGTGAATCAGGCAAGGCCGAAGAAATTATCGAAAAAATGATTATTGGTCGTATCAACAAATTCTACGGCGAAGTCTGCTTGTTGGAACAAGTTTTTGTGATTGATGGCAAAGACAAGGTTTCTAAGGCCGCTCAAGCGGCTGGCGTTGAAATTACAAGTTTTGCCCGCTTTGGCTTAGGCGAAGGCATCGAAAAAGTTGTCGAAGATTTCGCAGCCGAAGTTGCCGCCGTCGCAGGTGCATAAAATCGATTTTTAAGTCTTTTAAAAAAACAGGGGGCGTTCCAACAGGAGCGTCCCCTTTTTTACTCAGCTCCAAGGGGATATTCTGCTTAAGGCATAAAGGGCGAGGGACAAGGATAGGGTATATTTGAGATGGTCGAAATTGATCCACAGGAGATTAAAATGGCTTGACCAAGATCAAGCTATTTTAATCGATGTACGGGAACTCCAAGAAATAATTCAATTTTCTATTCCCGGAGCAAGACATAACCCGGTGTCCACGTTTGATTTTGATGCAATCCCAAGCGATACAGATAAGAAACTCGTGTATCAGAAGCTTATAACATGACTGGTGGTGTTGCCGC
>JAESSB010000040.1 GCA_016764335.1 Magnetovibrio sp. | reverse complement strand
ACTTTCTCGAACAGTTTAGCGGCTTATCTAAGGTGTATCAGGTTTAGGTTTTATGCCGCTTGTTTCTCGGTTCTGCCTGCCCAGTATGCTTCGACTGGAGTTCGGTGTTCAAGAGCCGAACGGGGCCGCTCGGTGTTGTAGAAGCTGATCTAGCCCGCGCCGGTGAACTGGCTGCCTTGGTCGGTGTTCATGACCTTGGGCGGGCCATATTTGGCGATAGCCTCTTCCAAAGCCTCAACGCAGAAGTCGGCATGCATGGTGTTGGACAGCCGCCACGCCAGCACTTTTCATGTTGTCTAACCCCTGAAGATCGTTAATCTTCAAAAGGAGCCCTAGGGTGAATCCATGATCGCGACCAGATAGAGGAACCCACGACGAACCGGGATGTCGGTGATGTCGGCGCATCAAACCTGATTGGGCCGGTCAATGGCCATGCCTTTCAACAGATCGGGATAAACCCGATATGCAGGATGGGGCTGGCTGGTTCTCGGTCGTTTGTAGAGAGCTGATAGCCCCATCAATCCCATCAATCGTCGAACGCGGTGTCGCCCCACAACCATCCCGTCCCGGCGCAGATAGGCCCGGATCTGACGGCTGCCGAAGAACGGGTATTTGGTAAAGACTTAGTCAATCGCCTTCATGATCCCCAGCGTCGCCTCATCCAGCCCAACCGGCGTGTCGTAAACGGCAGAGCGGCTCAGTTGCAGCATCTCGCATTGCCAAACAATGCTGAGAGTGGGGTGGGCACGGGCGATCATTGTCTTCTTCTCGGCGGGGCTCATCGTTCGAGCCCTTGTGACAAAAAATCATTCTCCACCGCAAGCCTCCCGATCTTGGCGTGCAGGTCCTTGACCTCCGCCTCCGTGGGGCCGACGGGCCTGCCTCCCTTGGTGAAAATATCCGCCATACCGTCCATAGCCTGACGCTTCCACGTCCTGACATGATTCGGATGCACTTGGTGCTGCGCCGCGATTTCTTGAATGCTCTTGTCGCCACGCAAAGCCTCAAGAGCAATCTTCGCTTTGAATTGGTCCGTAAAGTTCCGTCGTTGCGCCATGTCGTATCCCTCTTGCAGATTGAGGATACACTTTAGACCACTGTCCGGATTTTCAGGACCACTTCAGCTATAGTCACCTTCTATTTCGGTTAATGAGTCCTGAGCCTCGAGGATAAAATTATTCATTATTATCAAAAGAAAACCAATCGTTAGCATTGGGGTGCAATACCTGCTGGTTATTGGAGTATGCAGAGATACCGATATTCAGGACGTAACGTGTATGAACACTAATCGTAGTTTTATTCACCCCACCTGGTGCAACATAGATGTTTGTTCGTCCAGTGAGTTTTGTGTTTCTTATATTAAGTAAAAGCCAATCGACCTGATTGGTCGGGGTGTTTGAATGTTGATGAGTTCGCCGTCAAATATTGAAAATATTCAGTTTCACCGTTAATTGTGATTGACCTGTCGGATGCACCGCAATCAATGAATTTCGAAGGCTCTTCATGTGAGAAAGAGACATTAATAATGCGGATGCTTTTTCAATGTTATTTATGACAAAGAAATCCCCCGCCAAATTTTTGACGAGCGTATCCCATGTCTCATTGAAGCTCCGTTTGACAGTTATTGGGTTTTAAAATGTATAATTTTGAGGCTGTCTATAGCCTATTGCCCCTGTTATGGTCATACATACTGTCAGGAAAATACGCCTGCTAACCCAATAACACCTAGTGTTATTTGCATTATCCCGCCTCTGCTCTTTGATTCGGTAGGTGAATTTGTTAATGCCACCATGAAGTGTCCTGGCAACAAGAACATCTGTCTAGGGTCGTTTTGGGCTGACTTGCGCTCCCCCGCAGCAAAATGAGCCAATACCCGCAAGTGGGTCTGCGTGTAATGTGTTCATATGGTGGGGTGATGATGGTGCCGCCGGTAAGAATCGAACTTACGGCCTCACCATTACCAATGGATAGTACTAAAATAAAAAACGAGTAAAATCAATGCGTTGTTCGGGTGCTGTTGCACAATTTCTCGAATAATAGCGATTAAAAGGGATTGAAACAGACTGGAAAAGGCACAAATTTGGCACAGTGCTATTAAAGTTTGGGAAAGGTTGTTTTTTATTTTAGGGAGGGTAGTCCGATCAAGTAAGGCCGGAATTTTCTTTATTTATGGGGTGGCGGGCATGAAGGATCATCATGATGAGTCTTATTTACCCATACAAATGCCGCTGAAAACCAATGAAGGCTTCGCGGATTTTTGGGATGCCGCCGAGTTCGGTTGCCCCATCGTTGACGCTGTAATACTTCGCTTTTAACAAGCCCGGTAACTTTTCAACATCCAATTCGCTGACACCTTGCTTCACATATTGGGCAAGAACGTAATCTAAGAAAACCTGTAGCTTGTCATCATATTGATCGAAGATTTCGCTCTTGTGGCTGTCTACGCGTTCTTGACGAGTGATGGGGGCATAGGCATAGGCGATGTAAGCCAGCACATCGAAAACATCGCTCTTTTCCGCATTGATCATGAGTTTTATTTCATCAAGCTGTTCGGGGCCATAACCGCTTTCAGCCAAACCACCCAGCAACTTTTTTCGGGTATCCGGTTGGCCCCAAATTTTGCGAAGCTCATCTTCGTCCTTAAATAAATTTGGGATTTCACCAAACAACCGTTCAATAAATTGAGCCGCCGACATGGGCTTTCCATCCGGGCTGTAAAACATGGTCGCGCTCATGTGTTGAATGGTGCGTTCTTTACCGTCGGCCAATTTGATTTTGACGATTTGGCCTTGCTCTGTTTCACCACCGCCTTTGCCACCGCCATTCCCCCGACTGGCTTGCCACCACCGCCACCGCGTGGCTCAACAGGTTCAGGTGGTTCGGCGGGTTCACCATCCCATTCAGGATCATTGAAATGTTCGTAAGCCTTCACAAAATCATAAACGGTGAAGTAGTCCTTGCCTTCAAACAACCGGGTTCCACGACCAACAATTTGTTTAAATTCAATCATCGAATTGACCGGGCGCATCAAGATGATATTTCGGATGTTACGAGCGTCAACGCCCGTTGAAAGCTTTTGCGAAGTTGTCAGGATCGTCGGAATGGTTTTTTCATTGTCTTGGAACGTGCGGAGGTGCTGTTCGCCTAATGCACCATCATTGGCGGTTACCCGAACACAATAATTCGGGTCTTTGCTTGTCTTTATTTGATTAATCAAATCACGTACTGCAAGCGCATGATCTTGGGTCGCACAGAACACCAATGCTTTCTGGTTTTGATCTATGGCCTCCATAAATAACTTTACGCGGTAAGCTTCCCGTTCCTTGATCTCAATGACCTTATTAAAGTCAGGTTCGCTAAACGTATCACCAGCTTCGATTTCACCTTCGATTTCACCTTCGATCACATTATCGTCAGGGGTGTAAATATAATCATCCAAGGTCGTAGCGATCTGCTTCACTTTAAAGGGCGTTAGGAAGCCATCGTTAATGCCTTCCCTGAGGCTGTAGATGTAAACAGGCTCACCGAAGTAGGCATAAGTATCTGCATTGCTATCACGCTTTGGCGTGGCTGTTAGGCCCAATTGAACCGCAGGTGAGAAGTAATCAAGAATGCCCCGCCAGTTGCTTTCGTCGTTTGCACCACCCCTGTGACATTCGTCAATCACAATGAAGTCGAAGAAATCAGGTGGGTACTCACCAAAGCTTGGGGCTGGGTTGCCATCGGCATCACGCCCACTCATGAATGTTTGGAAGATCGTAAAGAACACACTTCCGTTTTTTGGCACCCGGCCTTGCTTGCGAATAACGTCTGGGGCAATGCGGACAAGAGCATCTTCGGGAAACGCGGAAAAGGAGTTATAGGCTTGGTCGGCTAAAATATTGCGATCTGCTAAAAACAAAATACGTGGACGACGACCAGCATCACGACCCAATGTCCAACGGCTTTTAAATAACTTCCATGCCAATTGGAAAGCTATAAACGTCTTTCCGGTGCCCGTGGCAAGGGTCAATAAAATACGCTGTTCCCCATTGATTATGGCTTCCAGTGTTTTGTCGATTGCGATGCCCTGATAATAACGGGCTTGCCATGTGCCGCCTTTATCTTCGAACGGAACATCTGCAAACCGATTGCGCCACTCATTCTGTTCAGCATAGGTCATATCCCATAATTCGTCAGGGCTGGGGTAATGAGTGACGTAACCTTCCTCACCCGTATCCATATCAATTTGATAGATGCCGTCGCCGTTTGTGGAATAGGTGTAACGGACATGAAGCTTGCCAGCGTACTTTTTGGCTTGGGCAACGCCTTCGGTATCGGGAAGGTCGCGGCGTTTGGCTTCAACAACTGCCAGCATCTTACCGCGATAGGTCAGAACATAATCGGCAATGTCTTTCTCAGATCGCTTTCCCGCACCTTGTAAGCGTCCCTGTGTGATGTGAAATTCACGGCTGATACGACTGCCGTCAACAACGCCCCATTTAGCCGATTTAAGGGCTGGATCAATCAATTCTGCGCGGGTTTCTGCTTCATTCATGTTGTTTTTCCGGTCTAAATCAAGACATAGTCAAGAAAATATACGCGGGATTAATCCTACATCCCTTTGAAATTGTTAGTTTTACTTTCTCATTCATTCATTTATCCATTGAATAATCAAAACCCGATCAAGAAACCTTATGCCCAAATTGGAACATATCCAGAACGAGGGTGGTCGGGGTCTGCAATCTTAATATATGACGCATCTAAAGCTTGGTTGATCACCTTAGACGCCTGAGCAGCATTTTTTAAAGCAATGCCAAACCGTTCGCATAAGCTGGCATTTTTCATACGACCACCACCACTTAAGAATTTAAGCACTGCATGATGGTAACAAGCCCGCACACGTTCTTCTGATGTCATATTGGCAAAAGACCGTGGCCCATAAAGAATGACCTGCATTGACGATGCATCTGCGCGAAATAGGGGCGGAGGCAACTGAAACAATTCAACTTGTGTAATCACTTTATCCAACCCACTGCCCTGTTCTTCACAAATCCCCATGCGTCGCATCAAAGAGGCTAAGGCTTCATTGCGAGACCTTGGCGGCAAATCAATCATGCGGTCGGCATCAACAAGAGGACGRCCWGGATTRGTAATTTCRATCCGRTCWYTRAAMARTTCRACYTGYGGYCCWGYACCMSTAATMGTCATRTYYTGATGAATAAGSGCRTTWGCAATTAACTCACGAATAGCCAGCTTTGGAAACAAGGGGTGTTCTTGGCGAAAGGCATCGCCAATATGTTCGTTGTTGGGTAGCAAGCCATTAATATAACCAACAAGCCCTTCAAAACCGTTGGCATATCCCTTTTTCCCATCTTGTCGATGAATAACGGCAGCGGCTTTGTTGTTACCGTCATAACCGACAAACCGAACCCCTTTTCGCGCTAAGGCATGATCAAATTTATCTAAATCAGTCGCAAAAAGAATAGCCCCAAGGTTGGTGATATTCCATCTCTCAGCAACGTCATGTTGGATGAGCAAGTCGGCTTCTAATTTTTCAAAAATTCCGGGGCGATTATCCGGCAACGGTTGCCCCGTTAAATGGAAGTATTGAGTGTAATCTAACAACTCAAGAACTTCATCACCTGTGGCATAATTACGAGCAATTCCATGCTCCCACGTATAAGGTCGCAAACGTTCAATCAAGGTTTGGTGACGTTCAGGGTAATCAATAAGTTTAGGTGTTGCACTGCCAATACGAATGTAAGGAATATTGGTAAAAGAAACCGGGGCCGAAGTTGCCGCCGGAATTTCCAGAATGACAACACGCCCATCCGGGTGATTAACTTCTTTAAAACTAAAGGCAATGCTGGGTTGAAGGTGTTGCGCTAACCAAAGCTGAAATTCTTGGTTTCCAACGGTTTTATTTTCAGGCCTAAACGTTGTACCAATAACAGCGTGGTCGCCATCTTGAATGCCCCAAACCATGTAAGCTTGGTTTTTGCCCTCAATTCGTGCCGCATTGGAAAGGGCAGAACAACACTTCCCAATCATATTTTGATCTTCATTATTGTGCTTGAATTCTAGCCAAGGCCTTTCGGCATCGCTGGCGCGCCATTCGTCAATTAAAGCAATGTAGCGTTCATGGGTCATGTCTATATTCAAAGCATGCTCTCCTGTCCATGAACGCGTTTGGCCGTGCCATCGGGAATTAAATTGTCCACACGGATTTTCCTTATGGCTTTTTTAAACTTATTTATATTAATCGCTAATTTTTTTGGGTGCCAATTTTCCCTAGCCTCAAATAAAATTGCTTCCTCTGTTATCTCTTTACCATCAAGGATCAAGTTATTCCATGCAGCATGAACCGTTGCAAAAACTTCGGCCTGTTGTGTGTCCATGGGCAGCACGATATCAATAGCTTTATTCAAGGCTTCACGGTGTGGGGCTATGATGGTTTTCGCCGTGTCCATCATTTCATCAAACCGTGCCAACTTTTTAAAATCATACCCTGGACCAAAACTGCGTTTTACAAATTCAAAGAACTGTTCTGCCTTGGCCCATTTTTCTGCTTCTAACTGGTGCTGAAAATCATTTGGCCCTGCGACATCTTTCATGGGACTTCGATCTAAGTCTAGGCCGCCAATGCTTTCAACTAAATGCAATGTTTTTTGCGCCTTAACCCGCCCAAAAGTTTTGCCGCGCCGTTTTAATATATGACGGTAATAGGCAAACGCGATAACATTTGCCGTCAAAGCGTCCGTCTTTATTTCGTCGGTGACGGATGTGAGTTCACCGCTGAAGGCTTTTTGTAGGATGGATTGTTTTAACTCGGCTAGGGCATCTAGTTTTTGTTGGTAGATGGTTTCGAGGTGATTGGTTTCATTTTCAACGCGCTTTATATCTTCAACGAGTAGTCCTTGTATAGTTTTGTCCGGCACGTGGATCGGAAAGTTGCGCAAATAACCAAGTCCCACAAATTTTTGCGTGGTGCCCTTTGCTTCCGATTGCATCTTATTTTTCACGAAAGGACTATCAAGATAGTATTTCAAAAAATAGCTTTCTTGCTCTTCTGGAATTTTGAAAAGTGCTACATTTTTGATAGCAAAGTCTGGCACCACATGTACAACAATAGGGTTGCCAATTGTACCAATCATAGCAAATAAAACATCCCTAATATCTACGGCACTTCGCTTGCAAATCTGAGTGTAAGATTCTTCGGAAATGTATTTCACATTATCAAAGTTTAACCCATCGCGCTTGAGGTTCTTAGATGTCACCAATGCACGGCCTTTTCCTGATATTTAGGGCTATCATGAGTACCATCACGAACATCATAAACATCGCCAAGCTTCTTCTCCACCCACCCATCACCCTTCTGGGTGAAGATGTTGTTGAGGTAACTTTCAAACAGTTCGCGGGCGTTGGTTAGGTTTTTTTGGGTATTGGCAATCGCCGCATCAATCCCCTCAAACGCTTCATCAAGGATGGCAACAATTCGTTTTTGTTCTGGGAGGGGTGGTAAAGGTATTTGTACTTTTTCCAAAGCCCCTTTCGACAACTCCCTAAAAGTTGCACCTGTTCCTAAACTATCAAGAAGCGACACACTTGCCTTAAGAAAATAAAACAAAAACATGGTCGTTAACTGCTCGCTCGGCACTAATCCGCGACAGCCTTGGTTAAAGGCCATCGGCACAATGTTTATAGCCAGATGCCCAATTGGTGCTCTCGTGGATAGAATGACAGAGTTTTCAGGAACAAGTTTAGCGGAAGATTTTTCCAGTCCAGCCTGACTAATAGTGCGAGATGTTCTGGATACTTTATAATCAGACAATGCACCCATGTCTTTAGGAGTGATCCACTGCACCCCACCGCCCCAATATTCAGCAGTCTTACTCTTTGGCGTTCCACCATTAACTATAGATGTTGCTTTTCCTAAAGGTAGCGTATCCCACATCACAACATCCCCTTAATCTTCCCAAGAATGTCAGCACTTTCAGCATCCAGCGTGCTGATTTCAGCAATGATGTCTTGCGGGTCACGTAATGGGGCTTCTTCGGGGGCGTTGGGGTTTTTAACTGACAGGTTATAGGTGGTTTCATCTATGTCACCAACATTCACAGACCACGATTTATCGCTTTCGGCAAAACTGGCTTGGAGTTCGACAAATTCCTTTAGGTCATTATCATTCAACGGGTTGGTCTTGCCCATGTTACGACCCGGATCGAGTTGGTAAAACCAGACATTTCCGGTCGGTGCGCCTTTGGTGAAGAACAGCACTACGGTTTTTACACCCGCGCCTAAGAACGTGCCGCCGGGGCAATCCAGAACCGTATGCAAGTTACAACTTTCCAGCAGTTCCTTGCGTAGGGCTTGGGCGGCGTTGTCGGAGTTTGACAGGAACGTGTTTTTGATAACGATGGCGGCGCGTCCGCCAGCCTTTAGGGATTTGATGAAGTGTTGCAGAAACAAGAACGCCGTTTCGCCTGTTTTAATGGGGAAGTTTTGTTGGACTTCTTTGCGCTCTTTGCCGCCGAAAGGTGGATTGGCAAGGATCACATCAAAACGGTCTTTTTCTTGAATATCGGCAATGTTTTCTGACAGTGTATTGGTATGGATAATGTTAGGCGCATCAATGCCATGCAAAATCAAATTCATGATGGCAATAACGTAGGCCAGTGATTTCTTTTCTTTGCCGTAAAAGGTTTTGCTTTGAAGCGTTTCCAGTTCGCTGGCACTTAAACCGTCATGACGCATATAGTCGTGGGCTTCACACAAAAAACCAGCCGACCCCACAGCACCGTCATAAACACGTTCGCCGATCTGTGGCTTGGTGACTTCGATCATGGCGCGGATCAATGGGCGGGGTGTGTAATATTCCCCACCGTTACGCCCGGCGTTGCCCATGTTTTTGATTTTTTCTTCGTATAGGGCGGATAGTTCGTGTTTTTCTTTTTGAGTTCGGAACTCAAGCCCATCCATCAATTCCAGCGCGTCGCGCAGGCTATAGCCGCTTTGAAATTTGGATTTGATCTCCCCGAAGATTTCACCAATCTTGTATTCAATGGTGTCAGGGCTTTCGGCGCGTTGCCGGAAACCTTTTAGATACACGAACAGATTATCATCCACATATTCAATCAAATCATCACCCGTCAGTGCCGTGTCATGATCAAATTCACCATTGGCATTTTTAGGCGCGGCCCAACTTGACCAACGATGGGCTTCGTCAATGATGAAGGTATAGGGCTTGCCGAGCAGTTCAGCTTCCATGGCCCGTTCGCGCTCAAGGTCATCCAGATATTTAAGGAAAAGCATCCAAGAGGATTGTTCGGTGTAATCAAGTTCCGTGGTACAGCCCGCTTCTTTCCACAGAACGTCGTCGATATTTTTGAAAGTTTGTTCGAACATGATGTTTTTTACTGATTACCCTGAAATTTCAATTTTATTTAGCGATTATGGTGGAGGCGGAGCTATAGGGCAAGCATCTGATTATAAACGATAGGGATAATTATGCTGACCAAACACAATAAAAACGAGCATGGCACCTAGGCATTGATTTTTTCTAAATGATTCCCGGTTTTTAACTCCGTAACGGGGAATAAAAAAACAATAATCCCGTTACGGGCTTTAAGCCCGGGAACGAGACGTTTCCAACATTCTCCGATATTTTCCCCTTACGTTATGAAACGGACTTGTCGCTCGGGGTTTCACCCCGTTACGTTAACGTAACGGGTCCGGTCAAAGTTTTAGGGAAGGTGTTTTGCCTTAGGCGATTTGCTTCCCTTATTTAAGGGGGCGAGAAACCATTTCCCTTAGCTAAGGGAAAATACGTTTTGGGCTGAATTGTTTAGAATCTAATCAACCCGCCCTTAGCTAAAGGAAACGCCTTAGCTAAGAGGCCGGGGAAAGAAAAGGATTGCCTTAGGGAATGAAACAGGAGATTGCCTTAGCTTACGCACTGCCTACGCGCCGTTACCTCAATCGAGAGGAAGCGGCGGGATGGTTGGCGGTGTGCGTGGATACGTTCCTAAGCTTAGGTATTCCTTTTGTTGATTATGGCCCGCGCTGTAAACGGTGGGATGTTGTTGATATTGAAGCCCATGCAGAGCAGAATAAGTCCTGCAACAGCGCTCGAACTTCTGCACAGCAGAAAGGACAGCAATTATGCGTATCTACAAACGAAAAAGTTCCCCAAAATGGTGGGCCGATTGGACAGACCAGAAAGGTCGCCGCTTCCGCAAAAGCACTGGGACTAACGATAAAGCCTTAGCTAAGGCCCTTGCGGGGAAGTGGCAACAAGAGAGCTTCTTGGAACAGCACTTCGGGGTGATCCCTGACGTTCCTTTTCAAGATGCTTTGTTACGTTACGGAGAAGAAAAACAACAGGCCAATCCAGAAGGCTATACGGCAAGTGTTCGTTACAACTTGCAACACCTGTTGAATCAATTTGGTCGCCTAAACTTGAGTGAGTTTAACTTAAAGATGCTTCAAGACTATGCCAATGAACGCCTAAGCTTAGTGAAATCGGGAACGGTTCATCGTGACTTGGCCGTTGTGCGCGCAATCTTGAACAAAGCTCACCGAGAGGGACAACTTGCCATTGTTCCACCGTTCCCTAAGGTAAAGCCCTCTAAAGGCCGTAGCCGATGGTTGACGGTTGATGAGGAGGAAAGGCTGTTACAAGTCTCAAAACCTCACCTGCGCGGATTAATCGCTTTTGCGGTCGATACGGGTGGTCGTCGTTCGGAACTCTTTAAGCTCGATTGGCAGAATGTCGATCTGGACCGAGGCTTCGTTACGTTTACTAAGACTAAAAACGGAGAAGACCGTTCGGTGCGTTTAACTAAACGAGCAAAATGGGTATTGATGGATTTGAACCCGAAGAAATCTGGTTCTGTTTTTACTTATAAGGGACAGCCCATAAAAGACGTGAAGACGACTTTTGGGATGGCCCGCAAGAAAGCGGGGCTAGAGGACTTTAGGTTTCATGATTTGAGACACACGTTTGCATCTAGATTGGTACAAAAGGGCATCTCAATCTACGAGGTCATGCACTTAACAGGGCACAAGTCTTTAGAGATGGTGCAACGTTACGCGCACCTTGCGCCGGACTATCAGAATAGGGCTATTGAGGCGCTTGACGAGCTAAGGCACAATATTGGCACAGTTGGTCGAAATGAAGGTGAGGACAAAACGCTAAGCCTTTGAAATAATGGTGCCGCCGGTAAGAATCGAACTTACGGCCTCACCATTACCAATGGTGCGCTCTACCCCTGAGCTACGGCGGCATACTTTAGAAAGCGCGCGGAACATGCCACAGAGGTCTGCGAAAGGCAAGCACCCAAGCGAACTTGACGTGATTTTCTTTAACGGCCAAGCTATATCGTGCAATCCATAACCCAAGGATACCCTTATTCGTGAACACAAGACCCAAAAATCCAGGCAAGATTGATGAGCATGTAAAACGCCAAGAGCGGCTTGATGAGGCTTTGCGGGAGAATCTTAAAAAACGCAAGCAACAGGTTCGCCGGCGCGCCCAATCCGACAAAACGAATCCGATTGACGATGTGCCGTCTTAATCTCTTGTGAGGGCCGTTCGCTTAGTCTAAAAGCCACGGTAACCAACACGTTAATGGATATAGTATGGACAAAATCGTCATTCGCGGGGGCAACCCCCTTCACGGCACCATCCCCATCTGTGGGGCAAAGAACGCGGCCTTGCCTTTGATGGCGGCGGCGCTGCTCAGTGATGAGCCATTGCGCTTGTCTAATTTACCGCACCTGGCAGATATATCCACGATGGCCCACTTGCTGGGCGACATGGGGGTTTCCATTGCCATGGACGGCGACGCACAGGATGGTGGGCATATGGGGCGGGTTTTCGTCTTGGATGCCTCTGGATTGAAAAGCACGACGGCCCCTTATGAATTGGTGCGCCGGATGCGCGCGTCGATTTTGGTGTTGGGCCCATTGCTGGCGCGCCATGGGCATGCGCGAGTATCCCTGCCCGGCGGCTGCGCCATTGGCACGCGCCCGGTGGACCTGCATCTTAAGGCGCTGCAAACCATGGGTGCCCAAATTGAATTGAGCGAAGGCTATATCGAAGCGCACGCGCCAAATGGCTTAAGCGGTGGACACGTTTTGTTTTCAAACATCACCGTGGGCGGCACCGAAAACATTCTTATGGCCGCAACCTTGGCAAAGGGCGAAACCATCATCGCCAACGCCGCCCGCGAACCCGAAGTGATTGATTTAGCGCATTGCTTGGTTTCAATGGGTGCTAAAATCGAAGGCATTGGCACAGATACCTTACGCGTCCAAGGCGTGGACAAGCTGCACGGCGCAAAACATGCTGTGGTCGTTGATCGCATTGAAATGGGGTCATACGCCGTGGCGGCAGCCGTCACTGGCGGTGATGTCTTGCTAAAAGGCGGTCGGGCCGATTTGATCGAATCGGTAATCAACGTTATGCGTGGGGCCGGCGTTGAAATCACCGAAGAACCCGGCGGTGTCCGCGTGCGACATAAAAAGAGTGCAATCCTAGGCTTTGACGCTATGACTGAGCCGTATCCGGGCTTTCCAACGGATATGCAAGCCCAGATGATGGTGCTGGCCTCGGTGGCGGAAGGCGCATCAATGCTCACCGAAACCATTTTTGAAAACCGCTTTATGCATGTGCCTGAATTGGTCCGCATGGGCGCCAACATCAATGTCCACGGGCGTTCGGCCATCGTTCGCGGCGTGCCGAAACTATCGGGAGCCCAAGTCATGGCCACCGACCTTCGGGCCTCAAGCTCGTTGGTTTTGGCCGGTCTGGTGGCCGAAGGTGAAACGGTGGTCAACCGCGTCTATCATTTGGATCGTGGTTATGAACGCCTAGAAGAGAAATTGGCGGCATGTGGTGCCGAAATTGAACGGGTTCGGGGCGAAGGTTGAGGCCAGGAGGACTGGAATCTCAAAACAAAAGCCTTTATATATGATGCCTTCCGGGTCATCTTAGGCTCGTCCCAGGAGAATAAACGTGACGAAGAATGCAAATGATAAATTGGTACTGGCGCTGCCCAAGGGTCGCATCTTAAAAGAAGTGATGCCCATCGTGCGCGCTGCCGGAATCGAGCCAGAGGCCGATTTTGATGACCCATCTTCCCGCAAGCTCACCTTTTCCACCAATCACGACACCCTTGAAATCATCCGTGTCCGCAGTTTTGATGTTGCGACGTTTGTCGCTTTTGGCGCGGCGCACTTGGGGGTCGCTGGGGCCGATGTGTTGATGGAATTCGACAGCCCAGAAATCTACGCGCCGCTAGACTTGGGCATCGGCTATTGCCGCATGAGCATCGCCGAACCCAAAGCCCTGGGTGACGAAGACGATCCCAGCACCTGGAGCCATGTGCGCGTCGCCACCAAATATCCTGAAATCACCAAARAACACTTCGCCAAGCGCGGCGTACAAGCGGAATGCATCAAACTCAACGGGGCCATGGAACTCGCCCCAGCCTTGGGTCTGTGCGACCGTATCGTAGACTTGGTATCGACCGGTGACACGCTAAGAGCCAACGGTTTGGTCGAAGTCGAAATCATTGCCGAAATTACATCTCGTTTAGCCGTCAACCGCACCGCATGGAAAACCCAACCCACTGCAATCAGTCACTGGATCAAAAAATTCAGGGAGGCGATTGATGCCCAAGCGTCTTGATGCCAGGACCATCGATTTTGAAGAAGAGTTCGCCAGTGTTCTATCTGCGAAACGCGAAAGCGATTTCGATGTAAATGAAACCGTTACAAAAATTTTAAAGGATGTGCTCAAATTTGGCGATCAAGCGTTGGTCGATTACACCAATCTCTTGGATCGCCAAAACCTAACAGCACAAGACCTCGCCTTTAGCGCCGAAGACTTAGAAGCCGCTGAGCACAAAATTGAGCCCCAGGTTCTGGACGCCTTGAAACTGGCCGCTGACCGCATCGAAAAATTCCATGCCCGACAGCTTCCTGTCGGTGAAGATTATACCGACGATGCCGGAGTCCGTTTGGGCTATCGCTGGACTCCGGTGCAAGCTGCGGGGCTTTACGTGCCCGGTGGTTTAGCCGCCTACCCGTCATCCGTTTTGATGAATGCCATTCCCGCCCGTGTGGCTGGCGTAAAGCGTTTGGTGATGGTGGTGCCAACGCCTGATGGGATCATTAATCCTTTGGTTTTGGCCGCCGCGCGCATCGCTGGCGTTCGTGAAATCTACCGCATCGGTGGCGCGCAGGCCATTGGTGCGCTGGCCTATGGCACGGCGACAATTAAGCCCGTCGACAAAATTGTTGGCCCCGGAAATGCTTATGTCGCAGCAGCTAAACGGCAAGTCTTTGGCACCGTCGGCATCGACATGATTGCCGGACCAAGTGAAATTTTAGTGGTCGCCGATACGCAAAATGACCCCGACTGGATCGCTGCCGACTTACTGAGCCAAGCCGAACACGATCGCTCGGCGCAATCGATTTTAATCACGGATGATGAACAATTTGCCCACAGCGTTGAACAAGCCGTCGAACGCCAGCTTAAAACGCTCGGCCGAGAAAACATCGCCCGTCCCAGTTGGGAACGTTATGGCGTAACGATCTTGGTGAACGACATTATGACCGATGCTGTCGCCTTGATCGACCGTATCGCACCAGAGCACYTKGARYTKGCSRTWGAWRAKCCMGAYGCWTTGTYCRAYMWGRTTTCCAATGCCGGRGCSATTTTCTTGGGCCGTTAYACCCCCGAAGCCATTGGYGATTATGTSGCSGGACCRAACCATGTSYTGCCRACMTCKCGKACGGCYCGKTTTTCWTCCGGTYTKGGGGTKYTGGACTTTATGAAACGCACCACSTTYATCGSSTGYAATGCSGACAGYCTTGGYMWWATYGGYCCRGCCGCCGTKCAGTTGGCCRAAGCMGARGGYTTRSAAGCCCAYGSACRRTCCGTTTCCATWCGTTTNAAWWMAWWWWWMGKRMSRGGCGGGCGNNNNTNCCATGACGGATACATCTCGCATTCAAAACATCTTCYTKGACGAACGCACRGTGGTCAACCGCACGCCACAGGTCGAACACGAACGTAAGGTAGCGATCTTCGACTTGTTGGATGATAACAGTTTCGCCCTTTCGGGGGGGCCACAAGGCCCTTACGTATTGCACCTCAGCATCGAAGAAAACCGCTTGGCCTTTGATGTGCGCGATATACACGACAAACCCCTCAAGCGGTTCATGCTGGCCTTGTCGCCCTTTCGGTCCATCGTCCGTGAATACCTGATGGTCTGCGACAGCTATTACACGTCGATTAAAACCGCCAGCCCYTCACAAATCGAAGCCATYGATATGGGGCGGCGTGGATTGCATAATGATGGATCGGAAATTTTAAAAGAACGCTTAATGCAAAAGGTGGARCTGGATCATACGACCGCCCGGCGCCTGTTTACTTTGGTGTGCGTTTTGCACATTAAAGGCTGAGGGAAAACCTGCACCATGTCACTTCCCAGCGCCATTCTCTTTTGTTGCACCATGAATTCCATTCGTTCCCCAATGGCGGAAGGTATCATGAAGCATTTATATGGCACTGAAGTTTTTGTCGATTCTGTTGGCGTGCGGGCCAGAGACCTRGATGGTTTTGCCATTGTTGCCATGGCYGAAATCGGCATCGAYATTTCCGGGCATAACGCYAARACCTTTGGCGACCTGGAAGACAGTTCTTTTGAYTTGGTGGTGTCGTTATCCCCCGAAGCYCAACACACCGCCGTCGAACTGACGCGTTACATGGCGTGCGAGGTTGAATTTTGGCACACCTTTGACCCCAGTGTGATCGAAGGYCRCCGCGAACARCGCCTGGAAGCGTATCRAAAAGTCYGTGATGAGCTGTTYAAACGCATCCAAGATCGCTTTGATAACGAAGGCAAATAGAATGCCTTCAGGAAAAAAACTTGACCTTTGATGCACAACACGTCACTTAAGAGTCAAAATCAGCACATAAATATTGAGATATTGATGGCTAAAGAAGAAGTACTCGAATTTTCCGGGATTGTTAACGAGCTTTTACCGAACGCAATGTTCCGTGTAGAGCTGGAAAATGGTCATGAAATTTTGGCTCACACAGCAGGCAAGATGCGCAAGCACCGTATCCGCGTGCTGGCGGGTGATAAGGTTACGGTTGAAATGACACCGTATGACCTCACCAAGGGTCGGATTACGTTCCGCTTTAAATAGGCGTGCCACTGTGGATTTTAGGTGGAAGGGATAGGTATGTCTGACGATCGGCACATCAACATCCCTTTTATCTTAGCCTCGGCTTCGCCGCGTCGCGTCGACCTGTTGGCGCARATTGGCGTAACCCCKAATTACATATTGCCCGCACATGTGGATGAAGTCGCCTTGAAGGATGAAACGCCTTTCGAATTGGCGCGCAGATTGTGTCAGCTTAAAGCCACAGAAATTTTTAAAGATCACCCGGACAGTTGCGTTCTGGCCGCCGATACCATCGTCGCAGTCGGGCGGCGCATTTTGGGCAAAGCGGAAAACGAGGCTGAAGCCCGGCGCACCTTGAAAATGCTATCGGGGCGCAGCCACAAGGTCGTCGGCGGCATATGCCTGTTGGCANCNGGGGGCAAAAAGGTTGTTAAAGTTGTCACCACAGCAGTGGTGTTTAAACGCTTAGATACATCTGAAATTGAAGCCTATATCCAAAGCGGTGAATGGCACGATAAGGCTGGGGCCTATGCCATCCAAGGCCGCGCCGGAGCCTTTGTTCGCCGCCTTAATGGATCGTATTCKAATGTCGTGGGATTGGCGCTCCATGAAACGGCAAAYGCATTAAAGGGACTTGGCGTTCAACCGCCGGGCCTGATTTARTCATGTCAAAAGAYGTTCTGATCGTTCGTGTCCGKCCGGGCGAAACGCGCATGGCGCGCCTTGATGAARTCGATACCTTAAAGGATTTTGCCRTCTATCGCACCGCCCTTGYCGATGGCTTGGGCCAAGTCGGYGGTCTTTATATGGGTCGCATAAAAAAAGTCTTGCCGGGCTTAGAAGCWGCCTTTGTTGATTTGGGGACAGATCGCGATGGGTTTTTAGGGCTGGCAGRAGCTCGGCCCCAAGCTTATATGGGCGGTAAGCCTGCGGGGGACCATATTTCTGATCACGTCCGCGAAGGTGAAAAAATCATCGTTCAAGTCTTAGCGGCGGCGCGCGATGATAAAGGGCCTAAGATTTCTAGACGTCTTTCGATCGCGGGCGCATATTGTATTTTAACCCCCGGTGACCCTGGCGTCAGACTTTCAAAACGCATCACCGACGGTCGCGAACGCACCCGATTACGGGACATGATGGTCGGTCAATTGTCCAGCGATATGGGGTGTGTCATTCGGTCGTGTGCGATTGGCATGACACACGACGTGATGGTCCGTGAAGTTAATCTGTTGAATGCACGATGGGCCGGTTTGCAAAAGCACGCCGCAACGGCTTTGCCACCAAGCTTACTGAGCGGTCAAGACACGCCSCCGTTACAATTCCTCTTTGAAAGCGGATTTTCCGGATTGGCCAAAGTCATTGTTGATGACCCCAGCATGAGCAAAACCTTAACYGCCGAGCTAAACACATTTAACATGATGCCCACAGGCGGCGTGATGCGCCATCCAGCGGGACAAGATATCTTTGTTGATTGGGGCGTAGCAGATGCCATTAGCGACGTACTTACCCCTTGCGTCAGGTTGAAGTCTGGGGGCTCCTTAATTATTGAAGAAACGGCTGCCTTGACGTCCATTGACGTAAACGCTGGCGGATCGGCGGCTCATCAAAACAGTCGTCGYGGCCACGACCTTGCGCTTGCGACAAATATTGAAGCCGTTCGGGAAGCCGCTCGGCAAATCCGCTTGCGAAATTTAGCGGGCTTAATTGTTATTGATTTAATGCCTGTGCGGGGACAAGAAGCCTTGGGCCGCATTGTGGTAGAGCTAAAAAATGCCATAGCCCATGACCCTGCAGGACCGCAGGTGTTGGGCACAACAAAGGGGGGCCTGTTGGAAATGACCCGCCCCCGCCGCCGGCCACCTTTAAGTGATCTACTGTTGGGGCCTTGCTCAGTTTGTGCCGGGGGGCGTGTAGACTTACCCTTGACGGTTGGCTTGGCCGGATTGGATCGCGTTTTGGCAGAAGTTTGGTCGTCTCCGGCGCTGATTCCAGCCTTGCGCACGACGCCGCATGTGGTCAACGCTCTACAAACCGAAGGCCAACAGGCCCTAAAAGATATGGAAACAAAG
This sequence comes from Magnetovibrio sp., assembly GCA_016764335.1. GTDB lineage: Bacteria > Pseudomonadota > Alphaproteobacteria > Rhodospirillales > Magnetovibrionaceae > JANLGW01. Next base: position 2,004 of record JAESSB010000040.1, on the reverse strand, counting down.
CTGGGCCAACCCTTGGCCCTGGTTTCCGATGAACATCTGCCTAACGGTACATTTCAGGTAGAAGCCGCAGAAAATTAAAGGCCCATCATGACTGATCCGAAAATCCAGCCGTCCAATGTGGTGGACTTAAATACCCCACACAAGCTTAAAAAATGCGTATTGTGCCGTAAAATGGCGGTCCTTAAATTCAACCCGTTTTGCTCTAAACGCTGCTCCGACCTTGATCTTGGAAAGTGGTTAGGCGGCGGTTATCGCATCCGAACCGAAGAGGCTCCCGGCTATAATGATGGGCTTGATGAAGAAGACTAAAAAACCTCGTGGACAGACGCCCCGTTATTGCCTATAAAATCGCGTCAACGTCATATGAATCCATGTGATTCGGCGCGCCCATGCCCGGGTAGCTCAGTTGGTAGAGCAGCGGATTGAAAATCCGCGTGTCGGTGGTTCAAATCCGCCCCCGGGCACCATTATTATCAAAGGCTTAGCTCAGAAATGGGCTAAGCCTTTCTCTATTTTTGGCGTTTTGGGTAACGTTTTGGGTAACAAAAAATAAACTTTATCGATTCCGTTAGTTTGTCGGTGGGGCAGAAACGATGCTTGTCATAAAGTTTACTATGCATATAGATAAGTGCATGATTTCATTACTCAGCATGTATTCACGTATTTAGAGTTGCTCACTGATTTTCTTAAATGTTATGATGATTTGATTATTAATTGCATGGATATAGAATTCTTTAAATTTAAGAATATTCAGGAAAAATATTTCGTATGTCTCAGCTTTCCCATGATGCAACGGCCAGCGCCAAAGGTCTGATTTATCAACTTTACCTAGCTGTTGATTGGTGCTTTGAGCTTCTTGAAGGGCAATCATTATTTATTGAGAGGTTCGGCGATTTATCAGTTGATCAAAAATACAACATTGAAATTAAACACTATGATGAAGTTCTTACGGATGCACACATAAACTTATGGAAAACGCTAAATAACTGGATACAGCCAGAATTTGACCTGAGCCGATTCCAAAGGTTGATCTTGTTAACAACTCAAGATATTGGAAAACAAAGCTGTTTAAATGATTGGGAAGCTAAAGATGCGAATGAAAAATTGACAATTCTTCGGTCAATTAAAGATGGTGCTTTAGCAAGGTTTAGTACCTCTCAGAAAGTTAATAAAAGCACATCTTTAAAGATGATGGAAAAAGCGTTCGAAGATGAAGTACGTTTATGTGCAATTCTAAAAAAGTTTGAAATAATTTCGAGCCAACCAATGCTCGAAGATAAATTTGAAGAGATTGTTCAACGGCACAGCAAACCTATTCCTGCTGTGAATAAAGAGCGTTTTATCAAAGCCCTCTTCGGTTTTGTTGTTGATCCAGAAATCATTGTAAATAATCAGTGGGAAATTACGTATGCGAGTTTTACTAATGAGGTTGAAAACTAACTTCTGCATACGTAGGTAAAACAGTCACATTTGAACGTAGATTTGATGAAGGGGATATCAATACTAAAGATTCAGGTGAAGATGACCTTTACATAAAGAAAATTAAAGACATTGAATATGATGATGTAATTCGCACAGCGATTAAAGATTGCGAAGACACAAAACTATCCATAACAGATGATTTTAAACTTGGTGTTTCACGACAGCATTTTTCAGCTTTTAGAGATGAGATTAAGGAAACTCATGACACTCTCTTCCGGCAAGCAAAAAGAAATGTTTCTGAAGATATAACCGTTTGCTCACAGAACTTTTACGATGAGTGTATGACTTTTCGCATAGCTTCAATGGGAGACTTTGCTAACCCGACAAAATGGTTCCGTAATGGGGTTTTGCATATCGAGATGGATGACCCTGAGCAAAACTTGAAGTGGACGTTAAAAGATGACTAGGGCCTGTTGACAATCCTCTAGCGGCGATTATGCCCGCTGCTAGGTTCCAATTTGCACTATAGCTGACATCAGTTTTGTCATATCGCGTAGCAATGCCCCTAAATTCCTTGATTTT
>JAESSB010000039.1 GCA_016764335.1 Magnetovibrio sp. | reverse complement strand
TGATGCAAGAAGTTATCCCTCAGCCCTTTTGTCGTTCTGTTGTGCAAGATAATTGGGTTGTCATCTCACTGGTGACCTCTGCTCCAGGGCGAGTTGGTGGTGCATTGTCAGAAGCGGAGCTCCAGAAGCTGAGCGAGTTGCTACAACAGTATCAGGATCGGTATATTTTGTTGTTTTGCCCATGTCCAAATTGTCGTCCATAATCTCCGCCCTACAGAAACTGAAAGATTGATATTCCGCCTCGGCTCGCAGCATGGCGTTCAGGGCCTCGGTTCGTTTCTTGCGTTTGATGTTAACCGACCCGCTCGTCCCCCCGCGGGCGCGCCTTACAGCCTTTTGGGCGGCTTTCCAGTCTTCAACTAACTTTGAGTAATCGCTCATGCTGAGGCCCCCACATAAAAAATAATGGCACTCATGCCCAGCAGAAAGCCCGTTGAGATATAAACCATGCCCTTAATGCACTTGGTCACGGAGACCCATCCGCAAAGACGGTCCCAGCGTGAAAATTTGGGGTAAATGCGTTTGAATATTGGGTAAGCTGGATAATCGTTCATGGCTAACCCAACGCTTTCAAAGCAGGCTTGTGTTCTTCAATTCCGCCAACGATTGAATGCATCACATCACCCTCTATTCAGGACGACCAAAGAACACAGGCAAGTCCGTATCGGCCTTAACCTTGTTCACAACGTCGTTAAACGCCGCGTCAAATACTTGGTCCGTGCGATAAAGCATGTATGACCATGAAATTTGACCCGCACGAACGCGATATCGCAAACGCACGGCAATGCGAAATACATCACCGTTTTTAAAAACAGGAATGCCAATCAAGAACATATTGGGGACCTTTAAAGGTGCCCCCTGTTCGTCACGGTGTTCTTGTCTGTACTGAATTTGGCCTTCGCCGGTCGAAAGGTTTTGCGATTGATGAACCTTTTCTTCCGCCGTGACCTTCATGCCCCGTGAAAGGTCCATGAGCGTTCCCGGTCCGGCCATCTTGCCGCCCAAAATATCCAACATCTTTTTCAAACGTTGGCCCGGTTCATCGTCTTTTTTGATTTTGGACAGGTCCGGCGGTGTTTCCACATCGGTAATCCGGTCTTCTAAAAATTCCGCAAATTCAATTTGGCTTCTGACTTCGCCATCAAATTCAGCCCACGCCTTCCATTCATCCGACATGGGGAAATTATAAACCCCTTTATGGTCCCCAAAACGCGGTGCACCATCATGCTTTTGACGATGGTAATTCAAAACAGATTTAAGGCTGGGGGTTTCCCGGTCATTATCCGCAAAAATAACGGAATCATCATCTTTGAATCGGTTGGCATGGGCCACAAAGCTGTCTTGGTCCAATAAACTGGCCGTGCCCTTGCGAAATTCTGGGGCCGTTCGGTATTCGTCCACATATTTCTTGACGCTATGGACTTCAAGCCCATCACCATTCGGCAAAATCAAAACTTCCACGGGAACAAGGTTGCTTCCGCCCGTGACTTTCAAAAGGTCCGACTTAATATGTCTTCGAACAATATCCGCCACGGCCTTGGCTTCTGAATTTTCGTTATATTCACTCATGTTTTTCCCTTTCATAGGGTTGGTAGGTTAAAATCAAAAACAGCCCTTAAACGGATCGCACGTCTTGGGCCTCGTTTACGTCTTCAAACATGTTGCGTTGACGTGGGTTGTTGCGGCACAGGTTGTTTTCAGGCGTTGCCCACAAAACAGTGCGTCCACGCTTGACCTTCGGAAGGCTGGATTTAACTTCGGCCTGAATATCAAACATTCCGTCTTCCAGAACGTAATCAAGTTTCAAGGTTAAAGTCCCCTTGGCCCGTCGTGCCCCGTCCTGAATGCAATCGGTCAAAGCGGCCAAAAGGTCGCGTTGCGTTTCCGTCAGGTCACTGACAAGCTGGCCATCTTCCATAATGACCAAGGCATCGCTGAACATGCGAATAATTGGGTCGGTGTTGGTCATGGTGTCTCCTTTGGTTGGTGGTTTTTTAAGCTTCAAATGAACGATCTAAGGCGATCGCCCGCAATATTTTCTGTCATGCTACCCTCCAACATCTAGGTTTTGTGACACCTACTAAACCTTGTGGTTTTCCGGCGGTGACACACAAGACCGGGAAAAGGTAAATAAAAAAAGCAACTGAATTTGCATTTATATTTATAAAAATGGACAAGTCCGAATCCAGACCCAATTAACAGGGATNAAAAAACAACAATCCCTTAARGTTCAAAACAAATTATAAAATCAATATTTAGTAGTTTTAAATATTTTCCACAGGATACTTAGGTCAAATTATATTTACTCTTTTAATACTTGGTTAGAAGGGCTTAAATGTTGTGGTTGATGCGGGTGTAGTGGCGGGTACCGGATAAATGTCTGGACGTAATTTTTCACGAGGCACGGCTTTGTCGGTCGCAGACTCCACAGCTAAGACCCGCCCCGTTGGGCAACGTCTCCACTGGCTAATAGCCTGAGACGTTAAACCAAGGGTCTTACTCAAGGCGGCAACACCGCCAGAAAGTTCAATGGCCTTTGCGAGGGCCTGGTCGCGTTTCTTTTTTATCATGGAGATGATAGTAAGTTATGCTTACGTTAAGGTCAAGTATTTCTTACCTAGAAAAAGGTGAACAAATCTCACACAATAAGCTCATGGATTTAGGCGAGAGAATAAAATCGGCCCGCAAGGATGCTCAAATGACACAAGCCGACCTTGGGAAAGCGGTGAATGTCACCCGTGAAGCCGTGTCTTTATGGGAAAGCGGGCAGACGCAACCGGCCACGTCCAACCTTGGGCTTATTGCCAGCGCCCTAAGTATTCAGGCCTCGCACCTACTCGGAGAAAGCGTTGCCAACCCAGAGCAGAACCTTGACGCCTGCACAAACATTGATCCGACAATTTTGGATATGGCCTTGGCCGTGGCGTTTGCGGAACTGAAGATATCGGTCACGATTGAAACCATTGCCGATGTATCGGAAATCGCTTCGCTGCTTTACGAAGAAGTGGCCGCCCGCGTTGCCAGCGATCCCAGCATCGATCCCGAACAGGTTGTCCGCGATTGTTCCGGCACGGTCATTCGCCTTGTGCGCCGACAAAAAACGCGGGTTTAAGCCCTTCCCCCCGCCGAATCGCCTTAAACAAGAAAAAGCTTTACAGTAAATCACTTATTTGCTTGTATGCTGATATCTAATGGTTGTGAAATATAATTCACACCCAACGGACCCGAGCTTACCAGGCCCGGCACGGGAGAGCCCCCCCCNGCAGAGACTAATAAGAACCGTACGCGTTCAGTGCTCATCCGCTGTGGCGCGCATCTATAAATACGCACCGGGGGCCTCAATGCGCAACAACCATGATGAGCGGATCGCAAGAATCCGCGCCTTTTACAACGAGTCAAAACTTGGCCCAAACACCATCCTAACACAATCCAAACATTGGCGCTTGATTGCCATTTTGGGCTGGGGGTTGTTGCTGGTGATTGAAGGGGCTCGACTATTAACGGGCCAATGACCGTGCGTGTGAAAACACATATACGGCCCAAGCCCAAGACACTTGATAAAAAGTGTTAGGGACTAACTAACACGGGGCGAGTGCCACTCGCCCCTATTGATTCATAGAATGGCGTCCGCGTCAAGGACGTTCTCCGCACTTCATTTTTTTGAAAACCATACATTTTTTTCTGGCCTGATTGACAAGTTCAGTCTGTAGCGGGTCCAAGGCAACGCAAATATCCATCTGCTTCTGAACATCAGGGCCGATGCCCCCGCCCTGCACCAGGGCTTGCCAATGAACAGTTCTTGTTGAAAAAATGGCGGCGGCAAACTCTTTAACTTTATCTGGCTTTGCGTCCGTCATGGCAAGCATATACGCCGCAAGGCGTGCCCCACGGGATAGCCCATTAAGCTTCTCTGACAGCGCGCCCTCTCCCTCTAATTCCGTAAAGTCTGCTACTGCTTTATAGAGTCCTGCGCAATTTAAAAAGCAGACGCCATTTCAAAAGCATCCACCTCTGCTTTCGCTGGCGATCCGCTGAAGCCGCCTAGAATAATGGCGGAAATAATTAACCACATCCGCATAAACATCCTCCCGTCATTAAACTAATAAAATTGGCATTCAGATCTAAACAGAAAGCCCTTAGAAACAAGTGCATTCATCTTTAGCTGCCCCCAAAGCAGCTCGCCTTTTGTTCCGTGCGATCGGAACAAGTAATGCTCAGAAGTGGCCCCTTTATAAATAACAACAACAAGCACCGTTAGCTCCCCCTTCTTGAACTTCAGCCCTCCAATAGGCATGACCAAAGCGCCGTCTGCCTTGGCGCTTCTAGTCCCCCCTGTTGCATCTTGAGAAATAATATCAAACACCTTGCCGTCCTGAATAAGCATGACCAGCCCGTTAGAAATGCCATCTTTTTCCCAACCACTCTTCCCCGGCTGAATGAGTCCGCCTTGTATGTTATACGACATGCCGCTGCTCGCCCCACAAACAGCAATTGTTTTTGCCGTTGCCGCCTGCGTTATGAACAACGCAATGACGAAAACCAGAAATCCAAATCTCACCCCCACTGCCACACCCTCCCCCATTCATTAAAAAACTAAGGACGAACACTACTCGCTTCCCCTTTTGATAACTACGTAAGTTTAGCTTACCTTTATGCTTGACTTTTATGTAAGTATGACTTACATTTGTTTCAGAGAGAAACAGGAGGTCACCATGCAAAACCAAAGCAACACCTATTGCGACACCATCATCGGACAAGCCCGCAAGGCTTTCAAGGCCTACCCCGGCGTCACGGATGTCGCGTACATCAACGTCTACTCAGACGGCGAACCAACCCAGCATGAGACCGTTGACGATGCCGCCGAAATGAGCCGCGAAGACGGTTATTTGTACACTATTCTTGTCACCAAAGAAGGCGTGTCGATCTTGATTGACCTGACGGCCCACGGTGAAGAATTAGCGGACATTGACCAACGCGAATACATGGCTGAACGCAATTTCGAAGCTTCAGTCGCCAGTCTTGAAACTTCGGACCGGGCTTAGAACATGGAAAATCTTGAAACCAGCATGAGCTTTGAAGCCGAAGGATGTTCCGTTGAGGTCTCCGTGAGCGGTAAAAGTGACGTGCATATMGCTGTTGACAATGGTGACACAGGGTCGCTTTCCCTGTCCGCATCGTCTCTTGAAACCATCATGGCCCACGTCCGCAGGCACCAAGYCGYCGCCGACGCTTTTCAAGCCGCAGCAGCAGAATAGGACCGAACATGCTTGTCAAAATCAAATTTTTACCATGTACCGCGAGAGCCGCTCTTAAAATTGAAGTTTCCGACATGATTAGGGAAAGTATCCGCCTGCGATGGGCTTTAGTCCTTGCAGTCGAGAGGGGTACCCACCTGATGGGTGCCAACCTGATGGGTGCCAACCTGATGGGTGCCAACCTGATGGGTGCCAACCTGAGGGATGCCGATCTGAGGGATGCCAACCTGAGGGGTGCCAACCTGAGGGATGCCAACCTGAGGGGTGCCAACCTGAGGGGTGCCAACCTGAGGGGTGCCATCATTAAGGAGGACATCAAGCTTGAAGGCAAAAACCCCATTATTAAAATAGGCCCTATTGGCAGCGAAGGCGGCACGTTAAGTGCCTACCGCACCGGAAAAGGCACCTACATGGAGCGGGGTTGTTTTTTCGGAACGCTCGATGAATTCGCGGCTCAAGTCGAAGATACACATGGTTCAAACAAGCACGGCGATATCTACCGGGCCACCATCGAAATGATTGAGGTTTGGGCGGACGCTCAAGACGGTGAAAGTACATGACACGCTCACAACACACGCCGGGGCCTTGGTCTGTCGAAAATGGGCCGCACAACTTTATTACCGTTGACCGTCACGACGGTCAGTCCGTTGCATGCTTTCATTTTTCTAAGGGGACGCATGGGAACCAGATAATCCCATTGCTGCCTGATCAACGCGAAGCCAACGCCCGCCTAATCGCCGCCGCACCTGAATTGCTTGAGGCTTTGAAGCTTGCCAGAGCATATATGCATGTTTCTCTTGGATCTCCTTCTTGGGATGGGGGAAACCCATACCCCGTTATAGATGCCGCTCTTGCCAAGGCCAAAGGGGAGGTGCGCGCATTATGACCGTGTCCATTCTCGCCATCCTCGCTTTTGTCACCATCGCCATCAGTGCCGCCTCATTGCTGAGAGGCATTAGACGCCGCCGCATGGCACAACGAGTCGCCATGAAATGCTTGGGCCTGTCAACGGACGAAGCCAGCCGATTTACAAATTAGAAGGAACGTAAAATGTCACAGCAAATTGCAGTCATTGMRRAMMTRARMYYYKTKKWRRTATTKKGCKYKGWMRWWRWMRWMMMRATTWTYRRYRAKWTTKAAYWKKAMRYKSKYAKTTTCCATTTTGATATTTCAACACCCGGCGGGCGTAAAGCTATAGCCGCGCTCGCCCACAAAATAGCGCGTTCAAAAACGGCGCTTGATGCAATGGGCAAGGGCCTCACCGATACAGCCAGAGAGACCATTGAAGCCATCAACACCGAACGTCGCGCAATACGCGAACGCCTTGACGCTTTGAAAGAAGAAATCAGGCGTCCCTTGACGGAATGGGAAGACAAAGAAAAAGATCGTATTCAGAATCATAAACGCGGCCTAGAGGCACTTTCAGCAATGATCGTGTTCGCGGGCCAGCCCTCAAGCAAAGAGGTTTTTGATCGCATTAGAGAATTAAAGTCATTTCATGCAGCCCGCATCTGGGAAGAATTTGAGACCCCTGCCAAAACCGCTTTTGAAAACACCGAACAAAAGCTAATCGAAATGCGTGAAGACTTCGCACGTCGTGAAGCCGAACAGGCAGAACTTGAACGCTTACGCAAAGAAAAGGAAGAGCGAGAAACGAGAGAGCGTGACGAACTGATTGCCCGTAAAGCGGCTGAACAGGCCAAGCTTGAAGCCGAGCAAAAAGCAAAGGCCGATGCCGATAAGGCTGAAGCCAAGGTCAAGGCGGAGCGTGAAGAACTTGAGCGCAAGGTACAAGCCGAACGTGACGAATCCGAACGCCAACGCCGCGAAGACAAAGAAAAAATTGAAGCGGCTGAACAGGCCAAGAAAGAGGCCGAAGATCGCGCGAAACAAGACGCCGAAGATGCCGCACTCAAAGAACGCCAGCACATTGAAGCCGAAAAGATCGCCGCCGATAAGGCAGCAGCAGCCCGCGAGGCCAACAAACAACATCATGCAAAAATCAACAACGAGGCCTTAACCGCTTTTACGAAAGCGGGCCTGAGCGAAGACCACGCCAAGCTGGCTGTTGAAGCCATCGCCAAGCGTCAAATTACACACGTCACGATTGGCTATTAGGGAGGCGATTATGGCTGAGTTCAACACCACAAAACCCGGCGTTTATTTCGACATGTCCTTTGCCGACTATCTGGCTGATCCAAGCCTTTCTGCGTCCGGAATCAAGGATATTCTTGTCGCCCCAGAAACCTATTATGAACGATCCAGCATGAACCCTGTCCGCACGCCCAAAGACACCGAGGCCTTGGCCTATGGAAGCGCAACCCATACCCGCTCTTTAGAAGGCCGAGCCGTGTTTGATGAAGAATATGCCATCATTCCAGACCCCGCCGATTACCCGGACGCCATCGTTGGCGGCAAAGCCCTCAAAGAAGCGTGTGACGAACTGAACCTGGTCAAAAGCGGCACAGTTTTGGAACTGGCCGACCGCATTGCAGAGGCCGCCCCCGACGCCCAAATCTGGTTGCATATCATGCGAGACTTTGAGGATGAAAACACCGGAAAAACCTTCCTCAAAAAAGATTGGGCAGACAAAATAGAACGCCGGGCACAGCTTTTAGAAAGCATCCCCGAAGTCGCCAAGGCCATCACAGGTGGGTTTGCCGAAGTCTCTATTTTTTGGATTGATAAAGCAACGGGCGTGCCCCTGAAAGCCCGCGTGGATTATTTAAAAACCAAGGCCCAGATTGACTTGAAAAGCTTCACCAATCAAAACGGAAAGCCCGTCGATACCGCCCTTGCCCACGCGGTCGCCAATTATCGCTATTACGTGCAAGTGGCCGTCCATTCAGAAGCCGTGACCCAAGCCAAAATGTTAATGCGAGGCGGCAAGTTTAAGGCCACCAATCCACCGTCAAAGGAATGGATCAAGGCCTTTACCGAGGCCCCTATCCACGTTTTTGTATTTCTGTTTTTGGAAAAGGCCGCTGTGCCATGCATCCGCCTGAAAGAGTTTCCACGCCTAGAAAGCCCCCGGTCGAGAACGCCAACTCTGGCTTGGGATGCGGGGCAAGGGTGTTTTCGTCGTGGCGTACAAATTTGGGGCGATTTCATGAACCGTTTTGGTCCTGATAAACCGTGGATCGACGTTCCACCAATGGACCGTTTTCATGATGAAGATTTCCCCATGTACATGCTTGAAGATTAGGAGACTGCCATGTTTAAAATTGAAAAAGCCGCCCGCAAAGGCACCCCGGCCCTGATTTCGCTTTGGGGCGGGTCAGGTTCCGGTAAGACCTATTCYGCCCTRCGCATCGCCCGCGGCCTTGTTGGGCCAAAGGGTAAAATTTGCTTGATCGACACCGAAAACCGCCGCGCCGAATTCTATTCTGAACTGGTGGACGGATGGTTCCATTTAGACTTGCAACCTCCCTTCACGCCAGAACGCTACACTCAAGCGATTGAGGCTTGTGTCGCTTACGGTGCCGACGTGGTGATTGTGGATTCCATGTCCCACGTCTGGGAAGGCGAAGGCGGTGTTCTCGACATGGCCGACAAAAACGGCAAAAAAGGAGCTCAAAAATGGGCCGCTCCCAAAAWGGCCTACAAACGCATGCTGAATGGGTTGTTGCGCGCCCCGTGCCACGTCCTTTTCTGCCTTCGGGCCAAAGACGGCATGAATTGGAGCGGGTCACAGCCACAACAAACAGGCTTGACCCCCATTTGTGGCAAGGGCTTCATTTTTGAGATGAGCGTATCGGTTTTGCTGGGGCCAAACCACGTGCCCGCATTCCAAGACGGCACGGGTGGCATCCCCTGCGATCCTCTGATTCCCGCTGTCAAAGCCCCCTCTGATTTATGGGGCTGCATCAAACCCGGCGAATATTTGGATGAAGCCGTCGGCAAAGCGATTGCAGGGTGGGTTGGCGATGCCGACGCATTTGATTTTGATTTAGCAGCCTTGCAAAAAGAAGGCCGTGACCTTGCCACCATGGGRCGGGCGCGCATGACTGAATGGTGGGGGAAATTGGACAAAGAAAAACAAAAATCCCTTTTGCCCATCAAGGATGAGCTCGCCGCCATTGCCGACCAATCCGACGCCGAAGCCCTTGAGGCCGAGCCAGTACCCGGTGGCAACCCTCTGGACGATAATTTGTCAGAAAGCGACACCATGCCCCTACCGGATTTAAACGCAAACTGACCTGAAAAGGACTACGTTATGACACGAATTGAGGAAATATATGGGCTCCTTGGCTCGGCGGTTGCTCAATCAATTCCGTCTGACGATCAAATCATTATGGATAATGTCAAAAAAGCCATGGACATAGCGCGTGAAGAAATGCGTCACCAAAACAGCACGCTCGGAATTCGACGGTCGAGGCTGGGGGCAATTCCCGTGCACGGCGGTATCCAACAATGAATAAATGGCAACCCATAGAAACAGCCCCAAAAGACCAGCGGGTTTTGATTTGGTCCGGCACCGAAGTTTACGCCGCACATTGGGTGAAAAATCCATTTACCGATGATGAAGCTTGGTTACTCGGAACGGCCCCCGACGACATGCAGACGTTAGTTGCCGCGCCAATACTTTGGCATCCATGCCCATGTCCACCAAACTCAGAAGACGGAGCCAATAAAATGCAGAACGAGTTCCACAAAATATGTGCTCAAACGTCCAGTGGAGACGACGATGTTTGAGCATCTATCCGAAGCTGAAATACGAGACCTGATTGAGCGTCCGCATACCAAGGATTTTCTTGAAGCGGCTCAGATCGAAGCGGCGCACCAAACCGCACGCTGGGGTGAAGATCACGACGCAAACAAGTCGCCGGAGGAATGGCTTTGGGTGGTTGCTTACCTGACAACCAAGGCAATTCAAGCCGCACGATACAATGATCGTGAGCAATATTTGCACCACATCATCACAGCGGCGGCGGCAATGGCTAACTGGCACCGCATTGAAACGGGCCGCAACCAAACGTCGGATTCCGAAGGAGGTCAAAATGGCTAGATTTAAAGTCAAGTGGAACTTCCCTGCACGTCAAGGAATCGTGTTCGTTGATGCTACTGACGAAGACGAAGCGATCGACAAAGCCTACCCAAGCGCTGATTGTAAATGGGCCGAGGCGTTAGATTATTATGTAGAGCAAACGTCCATTTCAAACAACCAAAAAGGTGGTGGCACATGATCCCGCAAAAATTCGAAACAGCCCCAAAAGATGGGAAGCCAATAGACATTTGGCTGAACGGAAATGACGCAAGTCGTCTGCCAAATGTTCGGTGGAACGGTATCGAATGGGTTGATGAATTTGAAAATCCAGTGGTCGGTGAATGGGACACCATGAACAAAATCACGCATTGGTGTGCCGTTCCGAAATTGTCGGATTCAGGCACAGAGGAAAAGCTATGAGCATTGCAGAAAAAGCGGCGCAACTTGGTGCGCACGAAGACGCCGACAAGACGGCACCATCACGTCTTTATATACGCGGAATCATCACACAGAACGAACGAAAAGCAGCAACTAACCGCGCTATTAAACTTTGGGAAAAGTCTGCAAATGAAGATGGCCTTAAGCGCGCGCAAACGTCCCCCTCAGAAAACAAGAAAACAGGTCAGTGAGCAGAAATACGCAAAGAGTTTTGGACCCCGCTTCTGGCACCCGGATGATGTGGGATGATAAGAAAAACCCTGACGTTATCTTTGGAGATTGCCGAACTGAAACAATCACCGTCACTGACCGTTCGCACGGGAACCTTTCGGGCACACGCACCCTAAATATCGACCCAGATATGAAAATGGATTTCCGCGATATGCCTTTTGATGATGAGACGTTCAAGCTGATTGCATTCGATCCGCCGCACCTTGTTAGCGCTGGCCCGAAGAGCTGGTTAGCCGCCAAGTACGGTAAGCTGTCCGACAACTGGCAAGACGATCTGCGCCAAGGCTTCGCAGAATGCTTCCGGGTTCTACATCCAGACGGAACGCTGATCTTTAAATGGAACGAAACACAGATCAAGGTTCGTGAGGTTATTGACCTTGCACCCATGCGGCCACTGTTCGGGCATCTGTCCGGTCGCAAGGGCCTGACACACTGGCTTGTTTTTATGAAACCGCAAACGTCCAACGAAGGTGACACAAAATGACGAAACTATTCATCTTGGCAAGATACGATGCAATCCGCCTCTTTGGACTGTCCACGTGCGTTTGGATTGCCGAGCAAATTATTAGCAGCATGGTCGAGAGGCTGATTTGGGGCGAACAATTTGTCCATTGGTTTGATGTTGCATTCGTGATCGGCCTCTTTGGTCTATACGCCCACATCGCATCTAGGATGGCTGATAAAATTACTGTGCAATTCAATCGCAACCAAACGTCCGACCACAAATCCACGAAAGGAACCCAATAATGTCATCTGAATTTATCGAAAAATACGGCAACGGAGAACTGTGGAACGTCGAAGTTGAAACTGACCTTGAGAACATCGACGGTGATTTTACCGTGAACATGAACCTTGTTGTTATTTGGCCGGACGGGCGGCGATTGGTCAAAAGCGACAATGCCTTTGAAGCAATCATGAACGAGCTTCGCCAAGCAGGAGCTTTAACGTCCCAAACCGACACAAGTAAAGAAAATGACGAAAACGTTACATGAGGATCGCTTAAGTAAAGAAAACGGTAATTTTATTACACATGCCCGATTGCTGAATACTTATGGCAGGGCTGTAAACGGATGGAGAATGAGAATTGAAATATCTTTCAGTTTGTTCAGGAATAGAAGCCGCGACCGTCGCCTGGGAACCCTTGGGCTGGCGGGCCGTTGCCTATTCCGAAATCGAAAAATTCCCGTCCGCCGGCTAACGCTAATTGAATGCGAACGCCTTCAAGGCTTCACTGACAATTACACAAATATCCATTATGGGCGACCAAAGCATGAAGGCCAGATTTGCCCAGACGGACCAAGATACAAAGCCCTTGGCAATTCAATGGCGGTCCCCGTCATGCGTTGGATCGGAGAACGGATTAACAAAGTCGATGCTTTAAAGGGTGCCGCGTAAACCAGGATTAGACTTTACAATGAAACGCTTCTCCTTCGCCGATATGCCTGACTGGCCGCGACTAATGCCGCGACGCCTCGCGGCGGCGTATTTGGGCGTTTCAGCGTCAACGTTTGACCGTAAATTTAAGCATATCTCACCATTACCAAATCTTGGCGGGAACAAGGCGTGGGATCGCCAAGATTTAGACGCCGCAATTGACCAATGCAAAAAAGGGGTGTATCCAAATGAACTGGAAAATGAATGGAATGAAATCTGCGATGAAGGTTCGCTTCAAATATGTGCAGGCCATCAAACGTAAGACCTATCTGAACACCTACTACCGCCGCCAAGGCCAACGGTTTGCCATAGATGGTGAACCCGGCACACCCGAATGGCTGGAAAATTACAGCCGCATTCACGCCAGATTTACAGCCCCTAACACACGCCAAGGCTATACATCAGGGTCAATGACCGACCTTATGGCGCGCTATAAAAACAGCCCTGAATACCGCCAACTTAAGCCAAAAACCAAAAAAGAATACGAACGCACCATGGCTTTTTTAGAAGACCGTGCAGGCGCGAAACCCGCAGCCACCCTTCCCCGTAAATTTGCCATCAAGCTGCGCAATGACAACCAAGACAGCCCCAGCCGCGCCAACAAAACGATTGCATTCTTGCGCACGCTCATGAATTACGCGATTGACCTAGAATGGCGCACTGACAACCCCTGCAAAAACATCAAAAAGTTAAAATTGGGTGATGGTGCAAAGGTGTGGACGCACGATCAAATCGTTGCATTTACCAAAAATGCACGCGCCCACCACCGCATTGCGTTTGAACTGGGGCTTAACACCGGCCAACGGCTGGGTGATTTATTAACCCTACCCTGGTCGGCTTATGACGGACTAACCATCACACTGAAGCAACAAAAAACAGGCGAAGAATTAATTCTACCCTGCACACACCGCCTTAAATCTTACTTGGATCACCTCTCCCGGCGATCACCCCTGATCGTCACCAACGCCAAGGGCCTACCGTATCGCCGCGTCGACAGCTATTCGAATTTATTTTGCACGGAAATCAAACGCATGGACATGACCGGAATCAGCTTCCACGGTCTCCGAAAAACCGCCGCGTCAATCCTCGCGGAAGAAGGTTGCACTGACCGCGAGATTATGGCATTTACGGGCCATCGATCAACGGCAATGGTCAGTCACTATACACAACAAGCTGACCAAAAACGCCGTGCAACAACTGCTGTGGATAAGCTAAACAAGTCTAGAAGTGTAAAACACAACGGATCGAAAGTGTAAAACGAAAAATGGAAATCTAAAAAAACCTTTAATATCAATACGGAGAGATGCCGGAGTGGTCGAACGGGGCGGTCTCGAAAACCGTTGAGCTCACACGAGTTCCCAGGGTTCGAATCCCTGTCTCTCCGCCATTTAAGTAAATAAAATCAACTAATTAAGCAACGCACCGCCATTCAATAAAAAAGAAAACACTTGCAATTCTGTCGTTTTTTGCACAAACTTTGCACACCAAAATCATAATCGAGGTGGACGAAGCAATGGCAACAATCAGTAAGTATGTTGGAAAAAGAGGAACAACTTGGCGAGCGCAAGTGCGCCGAAAAGGGTTTCCCTCGCAGACTGACAGCTTTGAGAGCAAAGCAGATGCTAAACGCTGGGCTACCGAAATTGAAAACCAAATGGACAAACGTAAATTTGTACCACTTGGCGATGCCGAAAACACATCCTTGTATGAAGCCCTTGAGCGTTACCTCATTGAGGTGACGCCGACCAAAAAAGGGGCAAAGCAAGAAACCGCCAGAATCCGCCAACTTAGATCAATGGCTTTATCTGAGTTTGCCCTAACGGCTCTGCGGAGTGCTGATATAGCCAGTTGGCGCGATGCCCTTTTGAAGGAGAACAAGGCCCCCACGACTATTAGAAATCTCGCCACGATAGTAAGCCAAGTCTACGAGACAGCTCGTCAAGAATGGGGCATGGAAGGTCTTAGTAATCCCGTCCGGGGCGTTAGGATGCCAAAACACAGACTTGGCCGAGATCGCCGACTTGTCGCAAATGCAGATGATAAAAAAGACGAAGAAAAGCGGCTTTTAGTTGCGAGCAAAAACGTCAGCTGCATTTATCTAACACCTATCATCATTATTGCACTGGAGACAGGAATGCGGCTGGGTGAGATTCTGAGCATTCAAAGAAAACATATTGATTTCAATGAATGTGTCGCACATCTACCAGATACAAAAAACAATACGTCTAGAAATGTTCCACTGAGTTCGCGAGCCCTGAAAGCAATTAAAGATACTCCGGCCAATCTAAGCGAGGCTCGAATATTTCCAATAAAAAAAGATGCTGGACAGGCCGTCGACACGATTGAATATCATTTCAGAAAAGCCCGAGAAGCCGCCAAGCTAAAAGATTTTCGTTTTCATGATCTGCGGCACGAAGCGACCAGTCGCCTCTTTGAAATGGGCCTCGACATAATGGAGGTCTCCGCGATCACTGGGCACAAAACGTTGGACATGTTGAAGAGATACACCCACTTAAAAGCCGCTGATTTAGCAAAAAAGCTTGGCTAAAATTTTACCCTGTAGACAGAGGGTCGAAGGCCCGTAAGCCGCGTGCGCCGGGGGCGCACACAAAAGCGGCTATGAGCCCCTTTTAGGGCGAATGGCGGAGCTCTTAATGTTATTTTAGGCATAGCCTAAAATCCCTTTCAAAGAATTGATCAATAAATATTCAAAACCAAACCTAAGTTAAAGTGGTTAGTGGTTGTTTAATGGGGGGTTAGTAAGTGGTTTATATGCCAATCTGTCACACCCCTATGTTAAATTGACATATCATTAGTTGGAATCTTTTCGAGAAGAAGGGTGTCCCAATTTGTCATACCCCCTTCTGAGCTAGAATTTTCCGACTCTTTATTAAGATTAAAACATGGAAAGGAATTTTCATGCCTTCGGCAAGAAAATAGCATTAAGAGCTCCGCCATGGCCCGTAAGAGCGCACCCGCGCCCCGCGCGTAGGCCCCTGCGGCGCGGCCAAGAGGCCACCTTTGCCTTCAGGGAAGAAGGGGAAGGGGCTATCGTCGAGTAATACGCATAGATGACCATATGAGTTCCCCTTYMYSSSTKRSAMTWCWRSYWSYWNTTGGKKYRAYSSMMKAACCAGCATTTTTCGAAATGAAAGGCATTACCCATTCTTTATCATCTCGATAATAAACTTGCTCGTCGGCACACTGCACAATGAGAGTGTTAATTTTACGTATTTCCTGATGATTAAGTATGCGCACTCTAGCTGAAAACATTGGAAACTGATCTGCATCTTTCCTTGGTGGTGGGGCAAATGTCGGTCGAATCCTTATCGCTATGTCTGGTGCCAATGGCATAATACGATTCAGTATCCTAGGATCTTCACTGTGCTCAATTGCAATTGGAAAATCACTTGTGAAAAAGGGGCTGTAAGGGTCTTCATTAATTAAAATGTCCCACTCTGAATTTCCAAATTTAATTGTCCGATCATATAGCCCCGCTATTCCAATAGCCTGCGGATATTTGTCATCAACGTTCACTTTGACCAAACCCTTTTGAAGCAAGTCGGTCATTGATGTTCCCCCAAGTTCTTTTGGAGGTGGAGGAAGGGTTCTCATTTTTTCCATGATTGCGGCTTGGGATTCGACAGTTTTTGCAAGATAATCACTATTTATCCGCATGGCTGTCGGAGCACATGACATGATGAAGGATGCAAAACCAGCAATAACAAAAATACTATCAGCAGTAAAATTACCATTCCTAAAATTGCTTATTGCCGTGTTGTACTGTGGCTCAATTACAGCAAGAAATTCTTCTACAACGCGCTTATCAAGTAGATAATCGTTGGTGCTCCCTTCTTTGATACGACAAACATCTTCAGAGCCGCACTGGAAAGAATTAAGGGTGCTTTTTTGAACACAATACATCTTCCTCCCGTTTAAATCTGGTGAATAAAAGTTTTTGAGATGTACTTGGGAAACGAAATGATCTAGTGCCATGATAGCTATTCCGTATTGTCATGGCATGTTTTCATCAAAAAATACCCACTTGAGATCAAGTGAACCCCCTCATGAGGATTAGCATAACGCTCTTCTTTTTGTGAGGAGTGGAATACTCTTGGTTCAATCCAGCCAGAGGACGTATTTATTCCCCAATCAATTGCTCTCAATACACTGCCAAGAGCACGAGGATTTACATTGGCATTTCTCGTTGGAGTTGGGGCGAAAAGTGACGATTTTCCATCTTCCACAAACAATCTATCCGTTGACAATTGTTCTCGAGAAAATTGCGCCAAACGAAGGCGAACAATATTATGAATTGCTCGTTTTTGAACTAATGATGACAATACTCTCCAGTACTTAGAGAGTTCATCTTCAAGCTGAATAGTCATAGATGATTTTTTTTCAGAATCAGATGTTTGCTGTATTTTTCCTGCTAGCCATAATACTTTAAGCAGAATAGCTTCGGCCGGACCTAGCTGAGAAAGAATATCAACCTGATATCGTTCAGCAGGTTCTTCACAATTTGGGTTTAAAGAGCTCGTGAGTAGAGCGGCCCACATGTCCATAAGCTCATCATCTTCTTCTAAGCTGGCATTCTCGATAAGTGGGATAGCGACCTTCAAAGGGACTTGAATTGTTTCTTTTATCCCTTGAGCTTGAAGTCGTTCATTTGTTTTCTGAGCAAGAACATGAATACGTTCCTGCCGTTTCAAATGAAGCCAGTCACCTCCCGCAAGACCAACTAAGTCAGATGGGACCTCGCCAAAAATTTGCCCAAGAAAACGGCCTAGATCACGTGAAGCATCAATTGCTTTTCCGCTTGTTTTTGCGGTTTCTTGAACAGCCTTTGCTGTTTCTACGATCTCTTCGTTATTCCAAAAATCTGCCAATTGGAAATATGCCCTGTTTATTTTGTGATAATAAAAATTGCTTAAAGGTTCGCTATTTTAGATACCCCCGGCAAGCGGTGCGTGTAGAGTTTGGCCAGATCGGATGCATCAACAATATGTTCAAATTCATTTCTTTTGATTGCGAGAAAGGGGACATCCTCACCAGTGTCTTTGTCTTTTGATACGCGATGCTCCCCTACTTCAGCTGCCTTGAGAGCGCTGATCCAATACCAGCTGTCTTGCCCATCTTTTTCATTTTTGTCGTAATAAGCATACCAAAGTGGAATGCGAATCAATCGTTCAAACGCAATGGACCTATTAAGTTCTTTTTTAAGATTTAGTGTGTAGACACCCCCAGAGTAATTATAGTTCTTTGCATCCACAGCAATTAAACCAATCGACTCAAACAAGAGCAAAAAGTCTGGACGTTTCACATCATCTTTGAATAATGGAGAGAAAGTTTCTGTAGCCTGACATATAGCCACATAACTAAGGTTCTGATCTTTAAGCCACGTATTTAAAGCCGCTTCACCTTCATCACCTTTCTTCTTCTTTTCTGCATTTTTATGCTTCTTCAAAAAACTAACTTTCATGACTGTGCATCACTTTCGATCATCAGGAGAGGTAATAAAAGTTAATGTTGCCAGACGTTGTCTATCTGGTGTGAAACCAATAATACCTATTGCTCGCGACTTGTCATAAAGCATCGGTAGCTCAATTTTATTAGTACTAAGTTTTTGATAAGTCGTTTTTGTCCAGATTGGATGTAGGGCAAATCTGATATTGTGATACAAATTATTTAAATAATGAATTTCCACAACGTCTGATTTTAGTTGTTCTTTAAATAAAATGCGGATGGTGTCATCTCCGTATCCAGCGGAACCTCTGCCTTTTGGGAAGCGAATCCCACCCTCACCAATGAATGACACTTCACAWAAATTTTCATCWRGATMATYWWCAKCYKMSYTWGGTTTCATTTCGCAATAATCAGAACTGCTGAACTCCACACCATTGATAGCTTTCAGATGCATATCGACCCTAAATGATTTTGAAATGGACGTATCTATTTTTGCTCTTTTATCATTTTTAGCAACATCATTCACATACATCGTTGTAGAGTTTGATGCTGATGCTGTTGCTGGTTTTGAAGCAACCCGAGCTACTAGTGCGGTCCACTTTTTCTCAACAACCTGATCAGAGAGTTTGGGTGATAAAGATTCCTGTTTTATCATCCATGCACCATCAGAATGGCGGCAAGCACGACCAAAAACTGTCACAGGATTTTGCACGAGAATTTCTCTTTTATATTCTCTGCATGAATCCCCATTTCTATCATTGTATGTTTTCAAGATTGTTAGACGTTGTTCAGTAGTATTGGCATCACCAATCACCTTCCCACCACCGTCTGGCTTCTTTTCCAAAAGGTCCTGCAGAGAATCAACCGCGTTCAAAAGGTCTGAAAATGGATTTTGAGCAACAGCATTTTGTGCACTCAAAATTGTCGATAAAATAACGAATGCCCCAATGCGCAATCGTCGGCAATTAACAATCATAAATATCCCCCCGGATAATCTTATTTACACACGAATTCTATAGGTTGTTTTGAAACAAGACTATTACTATTGAATGTCTCCGTCAATGCTAAACGATTGGGAGGACGATTTAATAGCCTCCTCGCGCTTTCGGTCTGGTTTTGGCCTTTATAAAAGAATCATCAAGCCCCCGCGTCTTCATTTGTTTCCTAAGTTCTAACGCACCCTCCTTCAAAACCCGCTCATTCTTGGCCTTTTCAGAAGGGCCAAGGTCGCCCTTTTTGTTTTCAGCTCGGGCCGCATTTGTCGCCTTCAACGCCGCCTTTAATTCTGCATCAGTTTTTTTTGCGATCAGATCGCGCTCAGCTTTGCCTCCGTCCGTTGCTTGAAGGTCTACGCTCACCCGCCTGCCCAGATTGCCGCAGAACGACCTTAGGGGCCTTCTCAGGCAAATCTGCGGGCGTGTTGAGAACATCCGGCTTACTGATCTTCTTTGGGTCTTCTGAAATGTCTGGCAACACTTTAGGGTCTGGCATTAACTCAGCCCCCATTGGAATGCTAAAATCGTTTACGTCAGGCTTTGGAGTGGGCTTGGATTTAGGCACAATGATCTCTGGCTGGGGCTCTGGTTCAGGTTTTGGCTCAGAAACAGGCGTGTTAATATCTAGGTCAAACCGCTTTTTCAGAATTGATTCAATCGCCGTTTTGACGTATTCTGCATTCATATATAATTCACGCTTATCAATATCCGCCCTCCAAACTATAGGGTCCTTATTTTTCTCAGAAATTTTGGTTACTTCAGCATGTAGCTTTATAAAGTCGGCTTTATTGAAATCTTTTGTAAGCGTACGGAATTTTTTAGATTTTTCATGCGATGATAAAAATTCAACAAAATTTGAAAGCGCTTCTTTTCCATCTTGCCGGCTTTTGTCTTGTTCTTTTTCTGCCTTATCAGATCGGCGCTTATTTAATTCTTGTTGGCTGATACCAAGATTTTTGGTTTCAAGAAAATCATTGAAACTTTGTTCAAATTTCTTTTCAAGGTATGACCGCCCTTTGCCTTTGCCAGCAACTGATGAAAGCTTTATTTCTCTGCCTTCTTGATCTGCTATTTTAAGTCCACGACCTTCAGCAAAAAGATGTAAATTATCTTTCGTTAAACGATCTTCTAGAGCACCCCAATTTTCAGCTTTAGAAAATGGTTTGTCAGACAATTTCACCTTGAGTTCAGCTTTAAATTTTTTGGTTTCAAGGCTATTCATTCGTTTGCGGTTGAGCYTTTCCAGCTTGATAAGGTCGCGCAAAGTGTCCTTTACGGTCTCTTTGGTAGGATGAACGCGATTTATCATTATATGCAGGTGAGGGTTATTCGTTTCGACGTGTTCGATGAATAAAGCTTCATGCTCTGGCATTTCCACGGCTTCCAAAACGCGCGGACCAATTTCACGCCAAAATTCTGGCGTGGCGCGATTCTTGTCTTCGTTTGGTAAGCTTATGACGTAATGGACTACTGCCGACTTCACTGCGCGTTTATTTAGGCCTGCCGTGTTGCCCATCCACTGCCCAACGTCCCGCACCTGATCGGGTGATAATTGTTCATAATCTTGTGCAACGCCAGTATTCATTTGGTACGCTGTACCGACTCTTCCTTCACCATCTTTAAACTCTCGTTCCCCGTCTTTTTGCTTGTCCCCTTCAAGCAGATAATCCGATAATGATCGAAAGTCTTTTTTATGCTTCCAGCGTGGGCGCGCAACAGATCCAGAAGGCCTTGCTGGTTGTGTGCGCCTGTTGCCTAAAGGGTTAGCTTTAGAGACGTGTTTCGATGGCCCAATGATGCGTGGCCTTTTCATCTTTCCTGTTATTTTTTTAGGGCCTTGTCTTCGTCCTGCGTTGTCCCTTTATTCTTTGTTTGCCGTGTCGGATCATCCTCTAATAAGACAATTTTTTTAGCAATCATTTTGCTCGTCCTCTTCATTTTGAGAACCTAAATTTTCTTCAACGTACTTTTTTAAATCTGCGACAGTTTGTGTTGCCGGGGTAAGAGCAATAACAGCCGCCGATAATTGCGCCAAATGTGATTTTAAATTATCTTCAATTTTGTTAGGGCCTGTTGACAATTAGAGGGTTCCCAATCTGCTCAAAATGTGATTCAAGCTTTCTTTTAGGAGAAAGTACTGATGAACCCAGATCGTTTTGTT
>JAESSB010000038.1 GCA_016764335.1 Magnetovibrio sp. | reverse complement strand
AGGGGAAGCGCTATGGTGCGTATTCTGTCATSGYAACACCTCATTGGTTTCATCACCCCAACGCTATCATAGTGTTGGGAGGTGTTGCACTTCACTCCTGAATCCGCCGTTATCTAGGGCAGCCCCTATTCTGAAATGCAGATGTTGAAGATAAAGTTCATCGATAAAGCAGAACCATAATGATTGCGAACAAGATTAGGGATAGCCCCCGCCAAAACGCGACAGGGTTTTTCTCTAACAAGGGGCGGTCTTGGCTTTTGGTCAAAGCCAAATTGGGGCGTGTAAGATCAACGATGAATTCAGACAAGGTTTCATAGCGCCGCGCGCGATCTTTACGAACAGCCTTGGATAAGGCTCCGTCAACCCAGTCCTGGACATCCTTGTTTTCCGTATGGGCCGGAATATATCTACTTTTAGAAATTTGCCGAGTGGACTTAAATCCCTTCCCGTACGGGTGCTTTCCTGTCAGCATTTCGTAAGCAATGACCCCTAATGAATAAATGTCCGATTGATTTGATGCGGGCTGCCCTAGTATGTATTCAGGAGCCGTATAGTCCACCGTTCCCAAAAGATGGGGATCAATGACAGGCGAGATAATTTCTTCAAGACCCGCAATTTTCACGGATCCAAAATCAATAATTTTGACCGTACCTTCCCGATTAATAAGGATGTTGTCGGGCTTTAAATCTTGATGAATCATTTCCATGCGATGAAACGCACGTAAACCCGAAGCGATTTGGGAAACGATGTTGCGGACATCTTGGATATCGGCGCACGGATTGTCATCCATCCACTGGCGCAACGTGCGGCCTTCGTTAAATTCAGTCAACGAATACAAAAATTGTCGCTTACGACGATGATTAAGGACTTTGAGCACATGAGGACTGCTGATGCGTTTTCCTCCCCMTTCTTCACGAATAAACAGTTGTAAATAAGTGGGATCGTCTTCAAAGTTAACAGAGGGCGTTTTAAGCGCAACCTGATCCCCGGTTTCTTCATCAATGGCTAAGTACACTTGGCTGCGATTGCTGGCATGAATTTCACGRACCACGCGGTAGCCGTCAAGGATCATSCCSGCSGAAAGSGGRGGMGGAAAGGGRAGCATTTGTAATTTATCAAGGTAGTCGTTTTTGTCTTCTATCGCCAAAGCATTAATGCGCACGATCTGACAGGTCAAATTGTCGGCACTGCCATTGTCAAAGGCAGCGTCCACGATGGCCTTGGCAACGGCGTCTGCTGCGGTATCATCTCCCCCTTTTAAGGCTTGCAGGTAGTCCATCATTGCCGCACCAGAAAGGTGTTCGTGGACGCCATCGGTAGTGAAAATGAAGACATCATCGGGCTGTGCGAGTACGGTCCGRTAATCAATATCAACGTTAAGATCAATGCCCATGGCGCGGCACAGATAATTTTTTTCCTTAGAAACGATGATGCGGTGATCTTTGGTCAGGGCGGTCAATTCACCATCTCGTGATCGACTAATTCGAGAGTCCCCAACATGAAAAATATGGGCTGTTGCCGACTTCAACACCAACGTTGACATGGTGCTGACCATGCCGCGATGGGATTGGTAAATCGCTTGGCCTTGACCATAAAGCCAACGATTGAGCGCGGACAAGGCCTGTCCTGCGGCGGTCTTAACGGTTTGGGTTTCAGAGGTCGCAAAATAATCGGTGAGGAAGCTTTTAACGCACATTTCGCTGGCTTCTTTGCCCGCATCACTRCCRCTCATCCCATCGGCRATAACCATCGCCACGCCCTTGGTGTTAAGAAGGGTGTCGTCGGGAATGAGGATTCCGTATGAATCCTCATTTTTTTCTTTGCGTCCGGCAACAGAATGTTGACCGATAGTAAGAGATAGCGTGTTTGACATCATTTAAGTGATTTCAATCAATTCGACCGTACCATCCGGTAAGACCTCGGTCATATGACCTTGTGGTTCGTCCAAAAACTTATAGGTGATAACCAAGACGACTAAGGCTGAAGCTGCGATGGTGATAAAGAAAATTTGCGGAGAGACGAATGATAAGACGGTTAAGAAACAGACTGCACCGACATTGCCGTTGGCCCCAACATTACCGGCAATTTGCCCGGTCATGCGGCGCTTGATAAGAGGCACCATGGAAAACACCGCACCTGCCCCGGCYTGCACAAAGAACGAGCAAGCCATGGTGGCAACCACCGCGGCCCAGACCGCCCATGTGCTGTCTATTTGTGACAGGACGAGGTAACCAACGGTGAGGCCCGCCAATAGAATCAACAGAGTCTTTTTGCGGCCATAACGATCACTTAATAACCCGCCGCCCGGCCGCGCCACCAAGTTCATAAAGGCGAACCCAGAGGCCAACARTCCAGCYATAACAATAGACAATTCGAACGTATCTTGAAARAACATYGGCAACATSGACACCACCGCAAGTTCAGACCCAAATGTAACCAGRTAAGCAAGATTTAAAACAGCCACTTGCTTGAATTTGTAACGGTGAATTTCCGGAACKTCTTCGTAAAGGACCTGCTTGTTTACYTYATAGATGTGCAGAACTTGGTACACRTATAAAGCCCCCAAACTMACATAGATCATCAGCATCGCCRCTTTGYYGATWATGGCTAAATGATCGGGCCCTAATTTCCACGTTAAAACACCCATAGCCAAAAATAAGGGTAGCTTGGTTAAGATRTAAAGAAYCATGTCAAAACGGTTTGAAACCTCCATYGCTCCGACCTTKTTGGGTTTAAAGTATGTTGCTCCTTCGGGGGTATCGGTGACGGTGAARAAATAGATTATACTGTACACCATGGCGACCACGCCGATTGACGCAATCGCATAACGCCARCCATCGGCTCCACCRTACAGGATCGCAATGGTSGGTAAACTCATGGCGGCGGCGGCGGAACCAAAGTTTCCCCAACCGCCGTAAATACCTTCAGCGACACCAACTTGCTTGGCCGGGAACCATTCGCCGATCATACGAATGCCGATCACAAAACCTGCACCGACAAAGCCTAATAAAAACCGCGTCAGCGCCATCATTTCRAAMGTTTGTGCCATAGAAGACACGATACACAATATCCCCGACGCAAATAACAAGGTCGAATACGTAATCCGGGGACCGATTTTATCGACCAACATACCAATAATGATGCGCGCCGGAATGGTCAGAGCCACGTTCAAGATCAGCAAAGCTTTAACTTCTTGATCGCTCATCCCCAATGCATCACGCATGGTCGCCAGCAGCGGCGCATGGCTGAACCACACGAAGAAGCTGATAAAGAACGCAATCCAGGTGAGGTGTAAAACCTTGGTTCTGCCTTTAAACGCAAATAGCTTTAGTCCCGGGGATGATTGAACRGGCATYGAAAAGGTCTCCATTTACWGTGTGATANAWCAAGTCGTCTKGTRTCGCTAYAGAGAGACTAAAMGCAAGGGCTGTGCCAACTTTAYAAGYYWTTGAAAAYAATARWWAAAATACAAKWMYACCCGAWAATTAGGCKYTARWRTGRTTAATAAATAGGCARYKGWWCRTRTRTGATYAATAAATAGGCRYRWATAGGCCSKAATRYGCGGAACMTAAATATTWTTARRCSCSCTAANAASCCAAYTWTTAWGTATYAAKRCATTGRTTTAAATRTAAAYATTTRKACRACACAGCACYGTTMRGRCAGTTGGCACGCCWATTGCARATTAGGCAGGGAYACTTAACCCAGNAAAGAGGTCCAAAATGGTCAAGAAGTTAATCGTCATCGGCAATGGTATGGCAGGTATGCGCACCGTAGAAGAGCTGCTAGAGCTGGCTCCTGACCTGTATGAGATCACGGTTTTCGGTGCTGAACCTCACGGCAATTACAATCGTATTTTGTTRTCTCTGGTTCTTTCSGGTGAAAAAAATATTGATGAAATAATGATCAATGATCGAGCTTGGTACGACAAGCACGGCATTACGTTGCACACCAACACAAAAATTACCCAGATTGAACGGGGTGCAAAACGTGTTCTCACCAGTGATGGACGAGCATTTAAATATGATCGTTTATTGCTGGCGACGGGATCAGACCCGGTAATGCTTCCCCTGCCTGGACATGACCTTCCGGGCGTGATTAGCTTTCGTGATATTCAAGATGTTGATGCGATGATTAAGGCGGCAAAAAATTATAAAAATGCTGTGGTCATTGGCGGCGGATTGCTTGGCCTTGAAGCGGCGAACGGGCTGATGAAGCAAGGCATGGACGTGACGGTTGTTCACTTGATGGACACCTTGATGGAACGCCAATTAGATGTCACCGCCGGGGCGATGCTCCGCACGAACCTTGAAAAACGGGGCATGAAGTTTGCGCTGTCTGCACAAAGTGAAACCATCTTGGGCAAAGATCGGGTCACCGGATTGCGGCTCAAAGACGGCACAGAATTTGCGGCCGATATCGTRGTRATGGCCGTCGGCATTCGCCCCAATGTTGCCTTGGCCAAAGATTGCCGCTTGCATTTTGAACGCGGCATTGTTGTCGATGATTCCATGTTGACCTTTGATCCYTCCATTTATGCCATCGGYGAATGTGTTCAGCACAGGGGGGTCGCTTATGGATTRGTSGCCCCTTTATTTGAGCAGGCGCGTGTTTGCGCCAACCATTTGGCCGAACTGGGCTATGCCACATACAAAGGCTCCATCACATCCACAAAATTAAAAGTCACCGGCATTGACGTCTTCTCGGCGGGTAATTTTGTTGGCGATGATACCACCGAAGAGATTGTCTTTGCCGACCCCGGAAATGGCTCATACAAAAAGCTGATTCTCAAAGACGGCAAAATCCAAGGTTCTGTTTTGTACGGCGATACCGTCGATGGGGCTTGGTACTTTCAAATGATGCGCGATGAAACCGATACCAAAGACATCCGGTCCCACCTTATGTACGGACAAAGCCACTTGGGCGATTCCGGTCACGGTGCGGGAAATGCTGCCGTCGCTCTGTCCGATGATGCAGAAATTTGTGGCTGTAACGGGATCAATAAAGGCGACATCGTTAGGGCTATTACGGAAAAGAACCTGTTCACGCTTGATGACGTTCGCGCCCATACCAAGGCTTCTTCATCTTGTGGATCATGCACCGGTTTGGTGGAACAAATCATGGCCTCCACCTTAGGGGGGGATTATTCCAAAACGGAAAAAGAAAAGCCCCTGTGTGCCTGCACCGAGCTTACCCATGAACAGGTTCGCGCCGTCATCAACTCAGAAAACCTCAAAGACATCCCCGCCGTCATGTCCTTTCTCAATTGGCAGACTGGGGATGGCTGTCCGACCTGTCGCCCGGCCCTGAACTATTATTTACTGTGTGCTTGGCCCGGCGAATATGTTGATGACGCACGCTCGCGGTTTATCAATGAGCGCGCAMATGGCAACATTCAAAAAGACGGCACCTATTCGGTGGTTCCGCGCATGTGGGGTGGCGTCACAACGCCTAAAGAATTGCGCGCCATCGCTGACGTTGCCGATAAATTTGACGTGCCTATGGTCAAAGTCACTGGGGCGCAACGCATTGACCTCTTTGGCATTGCCAAAACGGACCTTCCCGCCGTCTGGAAAGATTTAAACGCGGCTGGCATGGTCTCTGGACATGCCTATGGCAAGTCCCTTCGTACCGTTAAAACCTGTGCTGGCCAGCAATGGTGTCGATTTGGGACTCAAGATTCTATTCGTCTTGGCATCAATATTGAAAAAATGACATGGGGGTCATGGACACCGCACAAATTCAAAATTGCCGTGTCGGGGTGCCCAAGAAATTGTGCAGAAGCCACGATCAAAGATTTTGGCGTCGTTGCCGTGGACTCTGGCTTTGAACTACACATCGCCGGCAATGGTGGAATCAAAGTTCGCGTCACAGATTTATTGTGCAAAGTCAAAACTGAAGAGGAAGTCATGGAATACGCGGGGGCCTTTATGCAGATGTACCGCGAAGAAGCCCGCTACCTAGACCGCACAGCCCCGTGGGTTGAACGCGTAAGCCTTAGCTATGTCCAAGACAAGATCGTAGCGGATGCCGACAACCGCAAGCAGCTCTATCAACGTTTTTTACACAGCCAATCCTTTGCCCAAAAAGATCCTTGGAAAGAATGTTACAGCGACCCCCTCAAGCGCGCTGAATTTGAAACTTTAACGAAAGTAAGCCAGCTATGAGCACGTGGATAGAAATAGGAGCCCTTGACGATATTCCCTCCCAAGGATCACGTATCGTTGAAGGCCCAGAGGGCAACATTGCCGTGATTCGCACCGAAGATGACACCGTCTTTGCCATTCACGACAGTTGCCCCCACAAACAAGGGCCGCTGTCCCAAGGTATTGTCTATGGCCATAAAGTCGCCTGTCCTTTACACAATTGGTCCTTTGATTTGGCCAGCGGTCAAGCCCAGGCGCCCGATGAAGGACATGTCGCGTGTTACCCGGTCAAAGTGGATAACGGTAAAGTCTTCTTGTCCATGGAGAGGTCTGCCTAATGCTGTTCGGTCGCAAAAAAAAGAACCCCATAAAGATCGCTGATAAAAAGGTTCAAGACTGGAAGACCTCTACATGCGGGTACTGTTCAACGGGGTGTTCAATTGAAGTCGGAATGAACAGTGATGGCGTACCTGTATCCTCTAGGGGAGCCGCCGGGGCTGAYGTYAATCGCGGCAAGCTCTGCCTTAAGGGCATCTTTGGRCACGACCTGTTCACCTCYGCYGGGCGGGGCACAACACCCTTGCTCAGAACRGATATCAAAARTGATTTTCAGCCAAGCTCTTGGGATTCTGCCCTKGATCATATGGCCTCTGARATCAAACGCATCCAAGCCGAACACGGYMGRGATTCATTCGCCATYGTGTCCACCGGGCAATTGCTGACCGAAGAATTTTATACCTTGGGCAAACTTGTCCGKGGYGYGATTGGCTCCAATAACTATGATGGCAATACGACRTTRTGTATGGCATCTGCWGTGTCTGGTTATAAACGYTCGTTTGGSTCTGAYGGGCCKCCGGGKTGCTATGAYGATTTTTCACATACCGAGTGTTTATTRGCGTTTGGCTCCAACCTTCCCGAACAACACCCCATCATTTATTGGCGCTTGAAAGAAGCGTTGGAAAAACGCAAGTTTCCGCTCATCGTCATTGATCCGCGCGTCACCATGCTGGCGCAGTTTGCCGATATTCATCTGTTGATCACGCCGGGCACGGACTTAGTGCTTTTGAATGCGCTGGCTTACGTGATCCTTGATGAAAACTTAGAAGATACAGACTATCTGCTTAAAAACACATCACGAGCTAATGATTTTGAAGACGTCTTGAAAGACTTCGCCCCAGAAAAAGCGGCCCCAATTTGTGGTATTGATGCCGACACCATCCGCACGGTGGCCAGAATGTACGCAAACGCGGGTTCTGCGATGAGCATCTGGACCATGGGCATTAACCAAAGCACCCATGGTTCTGACGGAGTTGCGGCGATTAACAACCTCAACCTATTGACGGGAAACATTGGAAAGCCAGGCGGAACCAGCCTCTCCATCACCGGACAATGCAATGCCATGGGCACCCGAGAATGGTCGTCGTGTTCTGGACTTCCGGGTTATCGCGCATTGGAAAAACCTCAACACCGCAAAGAAATTGCTGACTTTTGGGGCATCGATGAAAGCTTCTTTCCCCAAAAAAGAGGGCTACAGCAAACCGACATATTCCCAGCCATAGAACGGGGCGAAATTAAAGGCCTTTGGCTGGTTGGCACCAACCCCATGACCTCTATGCCTGACACGGCGCGTATTCGCAAAATTTTAGAAAAATTAGAATTTCTGGTTGTTCAAGATGCTTATGTAGATGTGGAAACCAATCAATATTCCCACCTTTTCTTGCCGGCGGCGCTCTGGTCAGAAAAAGAAGGCTGCCTAACCAATACAGAACGTCGGGTCAATATCGTGACCAAAGTTACGGACCCTCCGGGCGATGCAAAACCCGACCATCAAATATTTAGCGAACTCGCCCAGCGTTTTGATAACGGCAAAGTGATCCACTTTCCGGACACAACCTCAGAAATTTTTGAKGAAATGCGRGAATTATCTAAGGGGCAATTGGTCGATATTTCAGGCATGACACATGACCTGATCCGCAAAAACTTTGGTCTTCAATGGCCTTTTCAAGACGGCGACAAGGTGGGCTCCCCCCGTCTTTACAGCGATGGTAAATTCAAACACGCCGATGGCAAGGCACACCTCCTGTCTTTACCGTTTGTCGACAATAATGAACGACCCGATGATACATATCCTTTTTGGCTGAACACCGGGCGCGTGATCGAACACTTTCACACGCGCACCCGGACCGGTAAAATTGGCAACCTCAATAAATTCAGCCCCACACCATATATGGAAATGAATCCAGACGCCGCGCATGATCTAGGCATCAAACACATGACCTATGTGAAGCTGATCTCACGCCGGGGGGATGCAATTGTCTTGGTGCAATTGACCCAACGCATCGCGCGCAATGCCGTRTTTATTCCGTTTCACTTTTTTGATTGTGTCAATCGCTTGACGTTGGGGCTTTTAGATCCTCATTCCCGTCAACCCGCATATAAACAAGGTGCCATTCGCATCGAATTAGTCGATCAAAAAGAAGCCGCTCAAATCAATCGTCAGTCGAGAGRKTATTAACATGWTCAAAAYCAGAGACAATGAACAAGACTATGCCCGATTGAAWGATCCAACATGTGCAGAGACGAACCGCTATGGACAAGCCATTCAGCTAACCCCCGRTCTKGGCACCAGCCTCAAYATCAATGGYGATKCGGCCATWGGCGAYAATCCAAAYCGSAACAAACAACATGGCTTTCATTTCACCGCAGACAATTGTATCGGCTGTCATGCCTGTGAAGCCGCGTGTAGTGAAAAAAATGACCTGCCTGCGCATATAGCTTTTCGCTCGGTTGGTTACGTCGAAAGTGGTATTTGGCCCAACTATTCGCGAACCAATATTTCCATGGCCTGCAACCATTGCGATGATCCGGTCTGTCTAAAAGGCTGTCCCACCAACGCCTATACCAAGCATCCAGAATATGGTGCCGTTATCCAAGACCCCGACATTTGTTTTGGGTGTGGGTATTGCACCTGGGTTTGCCCTTATAATGCCCCACAGCTGGACCCTGTGGCGGGCCATGTCCAAAAATGTAATATGTGTGTCGACAGACTAGAAGTCGGGCTGCAACCTGCCTGTGTATCAGCCTGTTTGGGGAATGCGTTAAGTTTTGGCGTTATTGAAAACACACCCGAAGGCCGTGACCAAACGAAGACYGAAATTCCCGGTTTTCCCGATCCGTCGATCACGCGTCCCAACATTCGTTTTCAACAGACTGAARRTATAGCCAAGGATTACACACGCCCAGACTCAGATCCTCTTGATTATTTAAGCGACAGTGCGTGGAACTTAAAAAAACTGTATTCACGAGAAAACCCATTGGTGATCTTCACGCTTATAACCCAAGCCGTCACCGGGGCTTTTACGGTTCTCTTTTTGGGCCAACAATTCGGTCTTATCCCCTTTGCGCCATCTTGGTCCGCCTTGGTTTTCCTCATCGCCCTCATGTCCATGCAGGGTTTTGCCTTATTTTTGTCAACGCTTCATCTTGGCAAGCCCTGGCGTTTTTATCGGGGCTTTAACAATTTGCGTCATTCACCGTTAAGCCGGGAAGCTTTGGGTGTTGCCTTGTTCTTTGGGTTTTTAGGCAGCTACACTTTACTGAGGTTCATCCAAAAGATGGATCTGTTCCTCATTGATGAAAAGGTGTTTCAGTTGGTTGGCGGCCTTGCCGTCATATCGGGTATTTTGGGGCTCTACTTCATGACTCAGATTTACCGCATTAAGGCCCGGCCATTTTGGGATCACTGGCATGTCTCTGCGACATTTTTCGGCACGGCTCTTTCCCTAGGCGGTGTTGTCGCAGGGTTGGGAACGCTCACACAAATGAATTTCATCCCAACAGCCCTCGCCTTCACCATCGTCCTTGGTTTGGCGTGGGAACGGGTTGGCTTATTTTTTCATGCGCGTGATCTGATGAAAGGCGGAGGAGAAGGTGAAGCTTCACATCATAACCAAGTCACCAAATTTAAAAAAACATACGTATTGCGCAACGCACTACTTGTCCTCAATATTTTTGGCGCCTTGTTGATCAGCTTATTTGACCCCACGATGATCCTTTGGCTTGGTCTAACCGTAACGGTCCTTGGAACCGCCACGATTGGCCGCGCTTTGTTCTACGTCTTGGTCATACCAACGACCATGCCCGGTGCCTTTTTCTGGAAGAACAAAGCCTTTGAAGAGCATGCCCGTGAGACAGGTTTAGCCGATATGCCCCAATGCGGTGTTGTTGCGAAAGGCCATTAAATTTCGTCTGTTTTATGAGGGTGACCAAGCTCGTCGTGACAATTTAACATTTAGGGGATTCCCTAAGGTGCTGATTTGTGATTCAAGATTACTTTTGGGAGAAGGACCTTGGATACAGGCCTACAATGTGACGAATTTCCGGACAATCAGGGGGCAATATAGCCCCCTAGTTCCTAGCGAAAGCAAGGGAAAGCGTGGCCCGCGCAGGGATAACCGAAGGTTTATCAATGCCGGGCTATGGATGGCGCGTTCCGGGGCATGCTGGCGAAATGTGCCGGATCGATAGGATCCTGATCAGACCGTCAAGCGTCGATATTATCCCTGGGTTGAAAGGGGTTTGATTGACATGATATTTGAACATTTTTCCATAAATGTCGCCATGGACTGGTTTGAGGAACCCTGTACGGCTAATTGGCGCGCCGGGGCAAGCAAACGATAGTTGTTCAGGCCGAAAATTTGATCCAGGGCTTTGCCCCCGCGCACGTTCTTGCCGACAAAGCCTAGGATGCCGATACTGTCCTTGCCACCCTACAAAGAGTTGAGGCAAAACCGAAAAGCACAGAGAAACGACGATAAAACACTCGATAAAGAACCTTATCTCGTTTAGTTATTTTTCAATAAACTTAAGCATTTACAACGTATTGATCCGCATTATGACAAACGGCCCGTAAATTTTCTTAGGYTTGTTAAAATCGCCGCAATTGCTATTTTGATGAGATCGTTAAATGGTCGCAATGGCCTATGTGTTTCGTCCCGAAATGTGATAGTCCCATTACACAGACCAATCCTCACGGGCAAACTTTGGGGACATGCCGTGGCGCCCTGAGCAAATCTGTGGTGCACTCAGTCACAAAAGGCCTCTATCGGCACACCTGAGCTTGATCCCTCGGCGCATTGACATTGCGCAACGCCCGGCGATTATCGATGAAAATCGCACCTCGGAGATTGGGCCGTTGATCGCATTATCGGCGCGAAACACAAAGGGGCCATCACCAGCACAGTGAAGCGCAAAGACCAGGTTCATCAAGCTTGTGCTGCTGGATGAGGAAATCAGCGAAAACGGAGTCCACGCTTTTATTTTGCACCCCCTATCACAGCTAGAATCGCGGTTTGAACGAGAAGATCAACGGGCTGGTGCGGCCAGACCTTCCCAAAGGCGCGGACTTTACTAGGCTTGACCGCGACAGCCGTGCGACGCGGGGAAGGTCTACTCAACAACCGACCGCGTAAAACCCTTAAGTATCACTCCCCCAACAAGGCTTCGCCAAGCTTACTACCCCGCCCGAAATGATGCACTTGGTCGTACCAGCCTGCGCCCCAAAGCTTTTTTTGACGTACGTAAACTTGGGTACCGATTTTAAAATTTAAGGTTACCGTGATAGGCTTCTTGATGATTCCGATTTCCCCCCCCCTTTATGTCGGGCAATTGCCTACTGGGTGGGTTCGATCAATACAACGACCACACCGCCTTTGGCCGTGCCGCCAAATTTAGTCGTGACCAATCCGGTGACATTAATTTTTTTGATCACGTGCAGGAAGACGTTGCTAAAAATTGCGGGGCCTTATGCGGTGATGTATTTGATAATGTCCGTGTCATACCCTCCCCAAATATCTTTGAGTTCTGTCGTGAAGGAGGGACCGTATTGGGGTTCACGGGCAATGCTCTCAAAAACAAMAWTAKKMMWWSYMTYAWTWWTRWTRRARSWWTCTGAGATATTTAAAGGGTTTAAAATGCTGCGATCGCCAACGCAGTGATCTTATCTTTAGGGTGTCTATCTTTTGCGGTAAGGATATGCTTAAGCTTAAGAAAACCTCTCTACGAAAATAACTCTGACCTAACCCCTTATTTATGCTAATGTAATTTCAAGATCCAAAACCAAAATCATTATCAATATCAACGGTTACATGTAACCGGGGTGGGTTAGGATGAGCATTCGCTGGAAACTTAGCTTTGTTTTTTTGTTTATAGCGTTAACGCCGCTGGTCTTATTTTTTATGATCAGCGTCACCAATACGCAACACATTTTGAAACAAGAAATCGGTTTTAGCTTTGAACTTGTCGCCCGTGAAAAGGCTGGCATGGTTACCTCCACGCTRAATCACCGCGTCGAAGAAGCACGTGCCTTGGCAAAGAATCCTGACATCCTGGCCGCCGTAGCTGCCGCCAATTTATCTTTTTCGGGCAAAGATGACGTTGTTCGGCGGCAAAATATTTTGCGCATCAATAAAGCATGGATCAAAGCCAAGGGGGACACGGCCGAGGCACGGTTGATTCACAACAATCCCATGTCTGAGTTTTTAAGAACCTATCAAAGCCGACGTCCTCATGTCCATGGGGAGGTCGTCTTGACGGACCGTCTTGGCGGCACGATCGCTATGACGGGTACATTACCAAATTATGATCAGGCCAATGAAGGATGGTGGAAAGAAGGATTTGCCAATAATCAAGGTAAAGTTTACATCGCCGACCAGGGGGGCGATGTAAACACGAACACCGCCGTCATGGGTGTTGTTGTCCCGATCTTAATTGGTCGCAAGTTTGCCGGACTTTTAAAGGTCAATTTTAAAATGGCCCATATTTCCACGATCATCAGCAATCTTTACGATACAAGTGACGTCAGCATTTTCATGCTGCGGTCTAACGGCAAGGCCGTCATTGAACCGCGCTTGGAGAAACCTGGAATGGCCTTCAAAGTTGAGCGCCAAATCATTGATGAAGGGCTAAAGAGCGGATGGGCTGAAGATCACCAAAACTCTACCCCGATCGTTATGGGATATGCTCGTGTTGTCCCCGTTGAAAAATGGAGCCCATCCAATTGGTACGTTTTCGTTGAAAGAAGTCTTGATGCGGCCCACGCCCCGGTCACGAAACTGAGCAACTTTTTCATAATCGGCATTTTGGCTGTTATTTTTATCGTTGTGCCGGCATCGGGCTATATGGCGGACTCATTTACCCAGCCGCTGCTCAACCTACGCGAACACCTAGCAACCATCGCCGAGGGCAATCTTGACATTATTGTCGGCAGTGACCGGGCCGATGAAGTTGGCGACGTGTTGCGTGATATTGATATTATGGTCGCACGGCTGAAAAGAACGCTGGCTTCTCGCGATGACTTAAATCATGAAATTGAATCCCGCATCAAATCGGAACAGGCCCTAAAKGAACGCAGCCAAGAACTTSAAGYCGCGATTRTTAAGGCGGAAGATGCCAATCAAKCAAAGACACGCTTTCTTGCKTCYATGAGCCACGAATTRCGCACGCCGTTAAATGCRGTCATTGGCTTTAGCCAACTGATGCAACTCAATTCAAAAGAGCCTCTCAGTCCAAAACAAAAAATGTATACCGACAATGTCATTTCCGGCGGCAGCACGCTTTTACAATTGATCGATGATATCCTGGATTTAGCTAAGGTCGAGGCTGGTAAACTGCACATTGAACTCAACGACTATGATGCGAAAGCCATTGTTTGCGATAGCATCATGCTGGCACAACCCACTGCGGGCCTTTATGCCGTCAAAATCACCAATCATGTTGCTCACAAGGCCTCCATACAGATACGAGTCGATAACTTGCGCCTTAAACAGGTGGTGGTGAACCTGCTTTCCAATGCATCCAAATACAATAAACCGGAGGGGACCATTGATGTCGATTATACCAAAACASATGATGGATATTTACATATTTCTGTCACGGATAGTGGTATCGGAATTGGTGAAGCGAACCAATCATCTGTGTTTAAGCCCTTTGACCGATTGGGTGTCGAACGAGCAAAAACAGTTGAAGGCACCGGGATCGGTCTTTGCATCGCAAAACATATGATCGAAAACATGCACGGACGGATTGGTTTTACAAGTCGAGAAGGCCATGGCAGCACCTTTTGGATAGATGTTCCCTTGGCCACTCATCGTCTTGATCAGAAATTATAAGCCCGATCATCGCCTTTATARGGAGATTGTTTTGTGAATGCCACCCACACAAACCGGCCGTATATGATTATGTAAAACGTATTGAAACAACGTGATCAGTACAAAAAGAGCCCCCCCAATGTTCAAAGCACTGAACCAAAAAGACATTTTCGATCGTCTTACCGTACCCGACCGGCAAGAGGCCGCCAGGTCTTGCAAAGAATACGGGGTGATAAAAGAGCTCTCCCATGGTCGAAACAAGAACAATACCCTGCCCTTGAATTCCATTTGTAAAAAAAGGACTGGACTGACCTAAAATCCACCGTCAATATACTTGAAATGATGTAAAAGCGCACGGACCTAGCCTCCCCAATGGTGCAATTTCCTCCCCAATGGTGCAATTTCAATGAATTTTTCTATTAATGCCAAGCTACACGTTGTGTCCTTGATCGTTTTATTGGGCGTCACGGTCATGGGATATTTTTCGTGGCAGCACATGAACTTGCTGAACGATATGACCAATCATAGGGTTAACATTGTCGATTTCCAAACGCGCCTGATTGAGTTGCAGCAAGAAGAACGATCTTTTACCGCCACGAACGACTTTACGTACACCGGTGGTTTCTTTCGTGATTATGACGACCTCATCACCAGCACGAAAAGCATTRCAGCRTAYCTTGAGGGCATTGATGYAGATACCACRAGYATCARAGACTTTATYGCGACCATYGAAAGTTATAAACTGTCTTTTGAAGCCCTWAACAYCATCATCATACGCATTGGKCGTRAYCAAACAGAGGGTATTCGAGGCGAGYTTCGCRAKCATATTCATGGYATGGAARCCATTCTTGAAGAGGTYGATAACACCAACAACATCCGTTTTGCTTTGCACAGAAGGATGCTGATGATYCAGCGTTCTGAAAARGACYTGATCCTCCGCAARCAAGATAAATACATTGCAAAAGTYGCTRAATTWTCRGCYCTTATGYTGRSCGACATTCAGGCRAAMRTYAAAAACCCAGATATAAAATCCCGCCTMATYGCRGAACTTAACTTGTACAATAATTCATTCGACAAACTTCAAAAAGCCGCGTTAACGATCGGCCTGACCTTTCAAGATGGGCTACAAGCCGAAATGGCCCGAACAATGCTCACCGCGCGTAACATTGCGCGCGTTATGGCCGATGATTTTGTAGCAACTATCGATAGCCAAGCCGCACGCAGCGCGAGACAAATTAGTATTCTTGTGGGCCTTTTTGTGTTGGCCGTTCTTCTTTCGGTGATCGCCCTGTCAAGGTCAATTGTACGGTCCCTTAAAGGTATGACAAAGGTTATGGGCAGGCTTGCCGATGGGGATTTAAACGTTGAGATTCCCGGCATCTATAAAACAGATGAAATCGGAGATATGGCACATTCCATTGTTGTGTTTAAGGAAAATGCAATCGAGCGCAATGCTGCAGAAGAAGCTCTTAAGCATGCTCACGACGACTTAGAAATTATCGTTGAAAAGCGGACCCATGAGCTCCACAAAGCTAAGGCAGATGCGGAGAACGCTAATCAAGCTAAATCTGARTTCTTGTCGTCTATGAGCCACGAATTGCGGACACCAATGAATGCGGTGCTCGGYTTTACGCAACTYATGCAGCGATCWCGCAAAGAAGTTCCGCARCCYAAGCAAACGGCCTATTTGATGCAAATCGACAAGGCTGGAAAGCATCTGCTTAATCTTATTAATGATGTCTTGGATCTTGCTAAAATCGAAAGTGGTAATATGACCATGTCGTTAGAAAAGGTTAATGTGCAAGACGTCATCAAAGAAACCTTCGACATGGTTCGCCCCCTTGCCAATGAACGCGGGCAAGCCTTAAACGAAGATTACAATAAATTACCCGATCCGAATCTTTCAATTTTAGCAGACTATACCCGCTTCAAGCAGGTGATCGTCAACTTACTGTCCAATGCCATTAAATATGGACGCCAAGATGGAAATGTGACGTTACGCCTTTGTGAAGGGGACGCGATAGGAATGTTGCGGATCAGCATTATTGATGACGGTGGTGGAATTCCAAAAAACAGGCAGCACGAATTGTTTTCGTCCTTTACCCGCATAAATCAGGAAAATCAAGACATCGAAGGCACCGGCGTTGGCCTTGCAATCACCAAAAAAATAATCCACCTGATGCAYGGCGATCTTGGCGTTATAAGCGAACTTGGGCAAGGGGCAACGTTTTGGATCGAATTGCCATATTCTAGTGCGCCATTAACCGAAAATACTTCGTCCGATATTGCTCATGAAGCCCAACTCAAGCCGAATACGAACCACGGCAAAGGATTTAGTTTGCTCTATGTGGAAGATAACCCCGCCAACCTTAACCTTATGGAAGAAATTATAGATGAAATAGATCACGCCACTATTTTGTCCGCCAACACACCAGAGCTTGGTTTAGAAATTGCGGCAACCCAGCATCCAGATATCATTGTGTTAGATATTAATCTGCCAGGAATGAATGGCTTTCAAGTTTTGGAATTGCTGCAAAAGGGCGACACAACCCGAAATATTCCCGTGATCGCGCTGAGTGCAAATGCGATGCCAAAGGACGTGGAAAAGGGCCTGAAGGCCGGGTTTTTGCGCTATCTGACAAAGCCGCTCGACATTGATGAATTTTTAAAAGCCATCGAAGAAATACTTTCATAGGACCTCAATAATGCCGCTCTTAAAGAACGCGATCCCTAGCGACATTATTTTAGCGGCCCGCATTTTGATCGTTGATGACAATCCGACCAATGTCATGCTGCTTGAAGATATTTTAGACGATGAAGGCTATAAAAATGTTCAAAGTGTCACCGACCCCCGTGCGGTCAAAGGGCTGGTCGAAACTGTATCGTTTGACCTCATGTTCCTTGATATCAACATGCCGCACCTTTCGGGCTTTGATATATTGGACCAATTGGGGAGCCTGCCCGGGGCCGATTACCTGCCCGTACTGGTCTTGACCGCGCAAAATGAYCAAGACACGCGGGTKAAGGCTCTGGACATGGGGGCKATGGATTTTATCACAAARCCTTTTGACGTTACAGAAGTTTTGAACCGACTSACCAACACATTGATTGTGCGCATGCTYCACAAGCGGGCCGAAGCCCTGGCGCAAAAAATCGGCTGCTACCTRCCGACACAGGTYTTTGAATCCATTTTAAAGGGCGAAAAGGATGTRGCACTGACGACGGAACGCAAAAARCTGACCATCATTTTTTCCGATATCGCYAATTTYACGCAGACAACGGATGACATTGAACCCGAAGATTTAACGGGCCTGCTTAACGATTATTTTACAGAAATGTCGGCCATTGCGCGTGAACACGGTGTGACCATCGATAAATTTATTGGGGATGCCATTTTAATGTTTGTTGGCGATCCTCAATCTAATGGCGACAAGGCCGATGCCATTGCCGCCGTTCGCACCGCCATTGCCATGCAAGAAAAAATGAAAACCCTCAACGTGAAGTGGAAGGCTCAGGGCTTCAAAGAACCCTTTGGCATCCGCGTCGGCATTAATACGGGGTATTGCAATGTTGGTAATTTTGGAAGCGTCGATCGTATGGATTACACAATCATCGGCGGAGAGGTGAATATTGCCGCCCGCTTAGAAGGCACCGCAAAAACCGGCGGCATCATGATCACGTACGATACCTATGCCTTAGTCCAAGATATTATTGAAGCCACCGAATGTCCCCCGATCCACGTAAAAGGGATCAAAAAAGAAATCTATCCCTATGCCATCGTTGGGCTCAAAGAGACCGATGATAAAGCCCCGGTGAACATGAATAATATGATCGCTGATTTACATTTAGAGACTTTATCCGTTGATGAAAAAGCCAAGGCTCTTCAATCTTTGAAAGACATCATTGA
The DNA here is from genome assembly GCA_016764335.1 of Magnetovibrio sp. GTDB lineage: Bacteria > Pseudomonadota > Alphaproteobacteria > Rhodospirillales > Magnetovibrionaceae > JANLGW01. The sequence continues at coordinate 3,127 of JAESSB010000038.1, read as the reverse complement.
AAATATGGAACGTTCTGATTAACGAAACGGCTGTGTTTCTTGGACTAAAAAGTCGGCGTCCTCGGCTTCTAAGTGCGGCGTTAAGGTATGGCAAATTTTGCGATAATAATCATTGATCCACTGCTTTTCTGCGTCACTCAATAGAGCTGTATCAATTAAACGTCTTTCAAAGGGGGCCAAGGTCAAGGGCTCAAAACACAACATCTCACGCTCTGCACTTTTGGGAGGCGGGATAAGGTTTTGCACCACGACAAGGTTCTCAATACGAATYCCAAACGCKCCYGCCTTGTAATAGCCAGGTTCRATCGACAACACCATACCGGGGTCAAGGCTGACGGCGGTGCTTCGTTTTGAAATACTTTGCGGACCTTCATGGACGGACAAATAACTGCCCACGCCRTGTCCCGTACCATGATCGTAATCAACACCATCTGCCCATAAAAATTGGCGAGCTAATGGATCAAGTTGCGCCCCTGTCGTCCCCACGGGAAAGCGTGCAGAGCTGACCGCAATGTGGCCTTTTAGCACCTGAGTATAGCGGCGAATCATTTCAGCCGTTGGGGTGCCAATGGCAAGGACCCGTGTGACATCGGTGGTCCCATCCAGGTACTGTCCGCCACTATCGACCAAGTACAATTCATCGGCTGTCAGGGGGCTAGCTTGGTCTTGTTTCAGACCGTAATGCACAATGGCACCGTTTTTACCGACGGCCGATATGGTTTGAAAACTGGGGCTTTTATAATGCGTGCCACAGGCGCGAAATTGGCCAAGTTTTTCTGAAACCGTCCATTCTGTTTCGTCACCCGGCACATGGCGTTTAAACCAATTGAAGAATCGGACCAAGGCCACGCCATCGCGAACATGAGCATTTTTAATGCCCTGAATTTCAACATCATTTTTATGTGCCTTATCGGCCGTGCAAGGGTCAGCACCGACGTCAACCTTGGCGCCTGCCGCGCGCAAAACTTCACAGATAAAGACGCTGCCCGTTGCGCGATCTATCCGCACAGATTTATCGGCAAGGGATTGAAGTGCCGCAACAAAGTCTTCTGGTTCAGCAATTTCAACACCATCATTTTCAAGGGCTTCACGGACCTCAGCGTTTATTTTTTCACCCTGCACGAACAAAAATACCGTGGCATCAGAATTTAAAATGACATAACCCAAAACGACRGGCGTCATTTCTAAATCGTTACCGCGTATGTTCAGCAACCATGATAAATTGTCTGGTGAAGACACAACGACGGCATCAAACCCATCTTGGCTTAAGATCGCCGCAATGCGTTTGCGTTTATGGATTGACGATTCTCCGCAATATATTTTTGGGTGAAGGACAACGGCACCTTGGGGCGATGCAGGTCTGTCTTTCCATAATTCATCGATCAAGTTGTGATCAACTTCGATCAAATCAACACTTAAGTTTTTCATCACCGTCTGGATGCGGGTTAGGCCGCTGGGCGTATGCAGGCGGGGGTCAAAGCCAATTTTATCACCCGACGACAAGTATCTTTGAAGCCAAAGTTCGACTGGGTTATCGGTGATGTGCAAGTGTTGCCATAATTCAGCCGGGCACTGATCTTTGACTTGCAGGGTATAGCGACCATCGACAAACATCGCCGCGTGCTCAAGTCCAATGACGGCCAGTCCTGCTGTTCCATCAAAGCCGCTGATCCATTTTAGCCGTTCAGCCGACGGTGGCACGTATTCGTTTTGATGCCCATCGGCGCGCGGCACTAAGTAGGCACTTAGGCCACGATCCTGCATTTGGGCCCGCAACTGTGTCAGACGAAGGGCTTGAAGATCGTGTTTAAGCATAATCGTTAGGCTCCGGATTCTGATTCTGATTGAATGTCCACGACATCTGGAACAGTATCCCAAATGTTTTTAGGTTTATGCGCAGACCAAGGTTGCGCCAATTGGTTTATCGTTGACGAAAATGTACCCTTTATATAAGGGCATGCACCCATAAATACAGCGTTGCACATCAAAAACCGCATAAATATGTTATTCAACAGAACACATGAGTTCTATTATTATGAATTCATGTGTTCTAACGATTGCAATAAAGGCGGCTTTTCCCTAATCTTCGCTCCTATTTCCGACTTAGAGCGAACGCGAGACCTATAGTGTTAGTTGACCTTTTTGATTTTGAACTTCCCCAACGCAATATTGCCCAATCTCCGGCGTGCCCGCGCGATAGCGCAAAAATGCTGGTGGTGGGCAAAGAAGCCCTTGTGGACAATTGCATGGCCCGCCTTGCTGACGTATTGCGCCCTGGCGACATCTGTGTCTTTAACGACACCCGCGTGATTCCCGCACGGCTGACGGGCAAACGTGGCGAAGCGGGTATGGAAGTCACCTTGCACAAGCAACAAGCCCCAGACACCTGGTTGGCCTTTGCCCGGCCAGCAAAAAAACTAAAGGTCGATGACCTTATCGAATTCGCCGATGGTTTTGCGGCCACGGTGATCGCCAAGGGTGATGGTGGTGAAGTTACTTTGAACTTTAATGCTTCGGGCGATGATTTAATGGCGGCGTTAAATGCCCAAGGTTCGATGCCACTGCCGCCCTATATCAAACGTGCTAAGGGCGGGCAAGTTGAAGACGTCGACGACTATCAAACGCTGTTTGCTAAAAACCTGGGGGCGGTTGCTGCGCCGACGGCAGGTCTTCATTTCACCAAGGCCCTTGTCCACAACCTTGAACAGCGTGGCATTAAAACAGTAAAGGTCACGCTACACGTTGGCGCAGGCACATTCTTGCCGGTCAAGGTTGAAGATACCGCCGATCACAAAATGCATGCCGAGCGCGGCGAGATCAGTGCCGCCGCAGCACAAGCAATTAATGCTGCCCGCGCCGCAGGTGGTCGCGTGGTCGCAGTTGGCACCACGTCATTGCGCGTCCTGGAAAGTGCCGCCGATGACGATGGCACGCTACATGAATTTTTCGCCGATACGTCTATCTTCATCACCCCCGGCTATCGTTTTAAGATCGTCGACGTCATGGTGACGAACTTTCATTTACCGCGTTCGACTCTGTTTATGCTGGTCGCCGCCTTTGCGGGATTAAAGCGTATGCACGCGGCGTACACCTATGCAATTCAGTCAGGGTATCGGTTTTATTCTTA
>JAESSB010000037.1 GCA_016764335.1 Magnetovibrio sp. | reverse complement strand
TCGGATTTAAAACGCCAGCTCAAGCCCTATTGAAAGAATTAGGCATCGATGTCWAAATCAAATTTAGATCAAGTGTTGCACTTCGCACCTGAATCCGCCGACTTCCATGTGCCAAGAAGTTGCCGTATACAGAGCTTGTGCGATTACGTCCATGATAATTAATAATATCTCTTGACAGATTGTATTTAGTGATCTACTAAATACAAATCAACAGGTCACTAAACAGGTAGGGATATTATTATGAAGCGGTCAAATCACGAGACTGAATTACGCACGCGACTCGAGCACCTCTATTACATGGGGTATACGGTGATTGAGGAGTGGGAGGTGAAGGAATGGTGGCAAAGAGAGCGCATTACGAAAACGGTATATGCTGAAATTTTGAAAATTTGGTGTGATGTTGCTGGGGATAGGTCAAAAATTTCGGCGAACTTGACCGGGCACCGCTATGTTTTCATAACTCCAGATAAATTTACCCCACTTCAAGAGTGGAGTGGTGGCACGTAAATTCATAAGTAAGAGGTCATAGAAATAATATTTCGAGGCTAACGGCTGGCCTCAATATACGCGAATTAAGGCCAGCCGACGCAAGACATTTCCAGAAATAATAAAGGCTATAGGAGTAGTTATGACTAAAAATACAATATCTCCGCAGGTGGAGCGAATTTTGGAGCTTATTAAGACCAAGGAATTCACTCAGAGAGAACTTACCAACTTGTACGATAATATCCTCAATCAAGATCAAATTGTTGAGGAGGAACGAGAGCTGTTAGTTCAAGCTCTAGAGCCAAAAATAAGGAGCGCAAACCCCAGGCAGGCGAATAACCTGTTTGGCCTTAAAGAGGCGAAAGCGCGTGAGCTACTTCAAAAACTATATGACCCTCTAGCGTTAAGGTATAACTTGTCAGAGAACTGCGTTGGCGCTGGTATCAAGACAGGCGGCGATATGATAGCGGGTCGCGCCGATATCGATATTTACTTCTCGTACAAAAATAATGAGAAGTGGCATACTACGTTTAGCTACTACCAAGTAAATGCAGATTCAGATCCTAAGCTGATCGTAACATTGTATCAGGGTGGGTTGGGCAATTCTGTGGGGAAGCAGCATGACAAGTTTGACACCAATCAATCGTCCGTAGCTGTTGCCAAATACACAGGTCATCTTACTGATATTATTATGGCATCTGTCCGATGAATGGGGAGGTGCTCAATCGACGGCGGGGAGGTGGTACCGGCGCGCAAGCAGGGCAAGCCGCCAGGATCGAAACGGAATGATCATGAGAACTTTATTCTCAGTCTGGTCAGAAAGCAGCCGGATATCCGTCTGGACGAAATCGCCGAAGCACTTAAATCTGAATACGGGGCACCTGTCTGTCCATCGACGATGCTAGAGTCCAAAAACCAAGTCACCCCCTGCTATACTGGGGATGCACTGGAAAACCTTTACAATCCCATCAAACTGCATGAGAGATGCAAGATATACCGTCTGCATGTAGACGGTATATCTCGTCGCCGGATTCTTAATTAGCCATGAACTTAAACGGAATACTCTGAAAAAGAAAAGCGATGACAAGCCCGCCACAGCCGACCGTATGGCGATGGCGCGCAAATGCCAAGATTCCAAGATAGAGCGCCGCCGCCAGCTTAAAACCTATATCTTGGACCGTCTTGCAATAGAACTGACCCCAGAACAAATTCTGGTCGGCTCACGCCATAGCGCTCCTTCTCAAGATTAAATATCCCGAAGGGTTGGTTGGAACAATCAGAACACAAAGTCAGCGCCGACGCCTTAGCGCGCCTTCGTCCCTCAGGACCTCTTCTGAGGCAAAGCCCCAAGGGAGGAAAACATTGTTTCCAGGGGCATCAATTTATGCTTCACCGTCGAGCTCCTTCTGAGGATTCATGATCCTCAGCAGTGGGATTTATAGCCCTATTAGCCGCCGTCAGAAGCTTCATCAATGGCTGCCCAAAGGGAAATGTCGTCGAGGCCGTCGTGTCAAACGAAAATACAAAGAACCGCCAATTCCCAACTGTTTTCCTCTTCATATGCGTCCAACCAAAGCACACCAATGATGCCGCATAAATGTCTTAAAACGATGACACTGGACAATGCTGGCGCGTTTTATCAGCACGATCGGCTCCCGCTAAGCCTCCTTTTGTAACCCGCATTCGCCCTGGCAACAGGATCAAGCGAAGATGCCTCGGGTTCTACACACCCTTGGAAGCCTTCCTTAAATCAATGGGCGGTGCACTTGAAATTTGAATCCAGAGATATCATTTTCTACCAATCAATCTGCACACCATTGTAATCGAAGAAACCGCCGCTATTGGAGGCCGTTGCCCCAGCGATGACTTTACGCATGCCGCTTACGCTTGCGGTTGAATCAATCAAACCGTTGGCGCCGCCCATGTCTGTGCGCACCCACCCTGGGTGCAAAACAACCACATTGATGTTGGATTGTTCTAAGTCATGGGACAGGCTTTTCATCACCGCATTCACAGCTGCCTTAGACGAACGGTAGATATAGTGCCCCCCTGACGTATTTTCTGTCATCGAACCCATTTTCGAACTCAAGGTCACGATGCACTTTTGCTCACTTGCTATCACATGTGGGCTAAAGCACTGAGCCAGACACATCGGCGCCAAGGCGTTTATTTTAAAAACGTCTTGCCAAGCATCATAATCGATATTGTCTAGGCTGCACTTATCTGGCCCGTAAACGCCCGCATTGTTGATCAAAATGTCGATCGCCGTACCGGCTAATTTTTCAGCCAATTGGGCCACAGCGGTAAAATCAGTTACATCCAGAGCATGAACCTCGCACCCTTCAAGAGCGGCAAGTTCTAGGGCATCATCCGGTTGCCGGCACGTTGCGATCACACGCCAGCCATCCAAGGCGTATTGGCGCGCAAATTCTAAGCCCAAGCCCCGGCTTGCCCCTGTAATCATTACGGTAGACATCGGTAAAATTCCCCTTCATTTTTACATTCTATTCTTTAAAATATTTTGCGATCTCGTCGCGTTTTCTCAATTGCCAGAAGGGTTAAAGACCAAGGTTCTGAAAATGGGCAACAAGACGATTGATGACCGTCAAAACAGATCATGACTTTTTAAGGCAATCAGAGCAAAGGATCTAAAGCCCCCATATCTATTCGTTAATGAAGAATACTCTCGATTGTTTCATATTGCAAAAAACAGTTTTACCGGGAAAACGAGCAAGGCAAGACATTATGGGCTGAATATGAAAAGGATATCGCTTTATATTTGACCTAGAGTGACATAGTATTCTACCGTAATTGATTGAAATAAAGTGTTAAACCTGTTCTTATGGATCAGTTAAAATGGGGCGTATGTGGTATTAGGGCTTTCGCGTTGTTCCGAGCTGAAACAGAAAAAGGCTTGAGGGAATATATAGGTCATATCGCAATGAAAAATTTATGTACTTTATTACGACATTCGACATTTCTGGGGCTTGTGTGCGTAACTGTGGCCATGAGCTCCCCTGCTTGGGCTGCTGAAAAAAACATTTTAAGTGATAAAGACCTTGCCAAAAAAGAATGTGGAGCTTGTCACTACTTTTTTTCCCGAGAGTTTCTCCCTGCATTTTCTTGGAAAAAGATAATCGACACCCTGGATAATCATTTTGGTGAAGACGCAAGCCTTAATGAGGAGACACGAAAACGTATTTTGACTTATATGGCCGCTGGTCGTGCGACGGAAATTCCCATGCGCGTTACGGAAACGGGGTGGTGGAAACAAGCACATGGGGCCAGCTGGAAACGATTGGCCGCGCAAGGTAATGTGAACGTATCTGAGTGCGGAAACTGCCACCGCCCAGATAATTGATGACCACAGAAATAGGGTAGCGATGAACAAGCTTTATTTAAAAATTTCTGTTTTAGCACTCTTGGCTGGAGCCAGTGTACTTTTGAGGACAGGGTCTGCAAGTGCAGCCGAAACCGTCGACGTAACGATCCCCGCGCATTTATCTCCACTGGCTCAATGGGGAGCTATGGCCTTTGACCAAAATTGTGCATCCTGTCATGGGGAGAATGGTTCTGGAACTAAGCAAGGCCCACCCTTGATCCATAAGACCTACAACCCGGGCCATCATGGAGATGAATCCTTTTTTAGAGCGATACGCTCGGGCGTAACTCAACACCACTGGCCCTATGGAGACATGCCTGCGCAACCACAAGTCGACGCCAATTTAGCAAAGTTAATTATTCAATTTGTCCGAGAAGTTCAAGTGAAAAATGGTATCGTCTATCAGCCTCATCGCATGTAATTACAGTTTCATAAATGATCAAAGTTCATCCCTTAATGTTGAGGGTATATTKGAYTGACGTRCGGGTYACATCATAAAGCCTGGCGACATCACCCGGTGAAAGCGAACTTTGACGGTTTATCTGTAGATTGGCTAAAAATGCAGATGCATTGAGTTGAGAGGCTGGACCAGATGATGTCAGAGGCCCGGGCTGAAGAGGGGGTGGCAATGCATTTGTGACGAATGCAGACCGGGGCTGTTTTGTTTTGACTCCGAAGGGCTGTTGTCCCGGAAGATCAAAGTTTGTACGCTTTGGTGTTACAGTCTGCGGTTCACGCAATCCTGACCGTGAGAACCCGGACGTTTCTAACGGCATCAACAAAGGACTGAGCACAACCGTGTAACGTTCATAGTTTAGGGGGGCTATGACGGTCATGATTGCACCTCTGATTCCAAACAATATTAACACATTTAGTAAGTCAAATATTTGTGGTTATTTTCTAAAATTTTTAGGCGTGGTCTCATCCATTCTTATGGGGGATACAACGACACCACACACACGATCAATGAGCCTGATACCGTTCGATTTTCCCGAGGACCAAAGAGAAGTAGGCCCTTGGGTGTTATTGCATTTGCGCGGCACATTCTGGGTTAAACATGACCGCCTTCCTACACTTAATCGTTACTTTGATCTTTGTTCGTCAAAAGCATATCCGGCGAAGCCTCAAACATTTCCCGGCATTCAGAGGAACAAAAAGAGTAAACTAAACCACCCCATTTACAGGATTTTGCATCGGCCGTAGAAACTATTTTTCCACAAACTGGATCGGTATCTTCAGGGGGCGGCGACCAATGAAGATCATCACGATCAGAAGGGATTTCGCCTTTATTCTCTTTTTAATTTCCACAGCATCCTGCAGATTGATCAGCAGCAGAATCGCCTTTACCGCCACGTTGTTGCCCAAACATATGGGACCCACAGCCAAAACGCATCATCAAAAAAATCAGCCTACCCCAGAATAAAATTGATAAAGCTGTGTCCATGATAAAGTGCCGTCTTACCTGTTGCCTTCATCAACGGCTTCGCGTTTGAAGAACCATGGTGCTGCACTGTGCCATGGTAAAAATCCTTTTTTGCATCAACGAAAACAATGTTCCGTTGATGCAAAATCGTTGATGGGTGGACTTAACCTGTAATCGTAATTTCACCTGTCATACCGGCTTCATAATGGCCTGGAATGTTACAATCAAATTCTATTTTATCCGCACCCTTGAACGTCCAAATCAGTTCCTTCGTTTCAAGGTCACCGACGGACACGGCATAGGGAACCGCCATTTTTACCCGGTCTGCGGCTTGCATTACCTTCTTGCCAAGGGTGAATTCATGTTCCATTTCATCCTTGTTGACGATGATGAAACGGATCGTTTCCCCATTTTTGACCGTCAATTTTTTCAGGTCATAGGCAAGATCACTTATGGTTACTGTAATTGTGCGGCTTACATCAGCAAGTTTGCCAGCTTCGCCGAATGTGATTTCTTCCTCTTGAGCGTCCATGCTCATGTTCATGTTCATGCTCATACTTGGCATTTGAGTTTCGGATGCTTGTGCAACGCTCGTTGATAGAACAGTTGCAAGGGCAATGGCGGCTAAATTCAGTGTTCGTGTGATCAACATTTGAGGTTCCTTGTTTAAGTTGTAAGTATTTAGGGTAAGAGTGCGACTTTGCTCAGGTTYGTTATTYATGTACCGTCCTTAATTGGACTTGTTGACATCAATTTTAGTATTTAAATCTTTGGATTTGTCGTGGTTATGTCCACCACCACAACATCCACCGCCTCCTTTTTTATGGCCGAACAAGTGCATTGCTCCCATGGCAGATATTGCCGCAAGTAATATCCAATTTTCGCTTAGCCAGTCCATTTTTGTATCCTTCTTTCCAGCAAAAGTTTAATTCTGTGCAGCCTGTTTTGCCTGTTCCGTGGCCGCCGCTTGACGCGCACGGTGTTTGGCCGGCCAACGGCTTTTGATGTAGGCAAGTGCAGACCAGATTTCCGTGTCATCCATCATGCTTTTGAAGGGAGGCATACCGCTTTTAAAGTCTTTTAAACCCAACGAAGCTCCACCGCCTTTGATGTAGTTAAATAAAATTTCATCGGAATGGTGCCAGGTATGACCACTCTTATCATGAGGCGGAGCAGGCAAACTTCCATCGGCTTTTGTGACTTTCCAATTGGGTTGCCCCTTTAGGTCTTCCCCATGGCAACTGGCACAAAACTGTAGGTAAAGTTCTTTGCCATTCGCAATCACTTGAGGATCGAACTGATCAATACTGGCTTGCGCTGACTGAGGGGCAGCCGAAAAATATAAGGCACCGGCCACAATCACGGCACTGCCAATACCGGCCATAATAACAATAGGCTTATTCATGAAAGGCTCTTTCTTTTGTTATGATTCTTCTACGATAAGGCGCCCACGCAACATGCCCATTTGACATGTAAATTCAAATTCACCACTTTGTTTTGGGGTGAATTCAATGGCAACCGTTTCACCTTCAGGAAGTTTTGCGCTTTTGTTGAAATCGGCAAACACCACCGTRTYWGAACACGTTGACGTTTCTTGACGSWGAAAGTTTAAACGRACAGGCAYRCCTTTTTTCACRACGATGGTATCWGGCGTATAGCCACCTTTAACAATGATTGAAATTTCTTGGTGAGTCCCTGCACGAATGGCATCTGATCCAGCGCCACGTTTAAGCCAGAAAAACCATACAATCAAAATGATAAGTCCCAGCCCAGCGAACGATACCAGCCCTTGATCCCAAGTCATGATGAAACTCCTTTCGGCTTAAAGAAACGCAGACGGTTGGCATTGCTCACCACCGTCACGGAACTCAGGGCCATGGTCGCCCCGGCGATGATCGGTGATAGCAAAATACCAAAAAAGGGAAACAGAATCCCCATCGCCACAGGAATGCCCAACACGTTGTAGCCAAAGGCGCCGATCAGATTTTGGCGTACGTTGCGCATCGTTGCGCGGCTGATTTCTATGGCTGTTGCAACACCGTGAAGGCTCCCTGTAATGAGGGTTATATCCGCGGCCTCAATAGCAACATCTGTGCCACTGCCAATCGCGATACCAACATCGGCCATCGCCAAAGCCGGGGCATCATTAATACCATCGCCAACCATGGCGACGACGTTGCCTTCGGCTTGCAGCCGTATAATTTCTTCGACTTTATGTTCCGGCAAAACTTCAGCCACAACCTTATCTATGCCAACGTCTTTGGCAATGGCTTCGGCGGTGGTTTTTTGGTCACCTGTCAACATCACAACTTTCAGACCCATGGCGTGAAAGCGTTCAATGGCCGCCTTTGAATCCGGTTTGACCGTATCGGCGATCGCCAACACACCTGCGGGCATACCTTCGATGGCGATCATCACCGGGGTTTTCCCTTGAGGGGCATAAATGCTGGCGATATCTTCAAGTCCTCGCGCATCAATGCTATTTTCAGAGAGAAACTTTGATGTTCCGATCAGAACTTGGATGTCATCAACTGTGCCAGAAATACCATGCCCAGCGCGTGTTTCTACATTCATAGCTTCAAGCAATTTAAGCTTGCGGTCGGTTGCGCCCTTCACCAGAGCTTCGCCTAAGGGATGTTCAGAATATTGTTCCAATGATGCGGCCAACAAAATGACACGGTCATCCACAAAATCGGGCATCGTCGTTATGTCGGTTAATGAGGGTTGTCCCATCGTCACCGTTCCTGTCTTATCTAGCACGACCACATTGATACCTTCAGCGGCCTGCAGGGCATCGCCAGACCGGATCAATATGCCGTTCTCTGCACCCTTGCCGATGCCGACCATTAACGAGGTTGGCGTCGCAAGACCTAAAGCACAAGGACACGCAATAACAAGGGTGGTCACAAAGGCAATGGTCGCATAAATCAAGTGAGGTTCAGGGCCAAAGTCGTACCAAATCACAAAAGCAACAATGGCCAAGATCATAACCGTCGGCACAAAGTAACTGGAAACCTGATCGACAATACGCTGGATGGGCGCCTTAGAGCCTTGAGCCTCTTGCACCAAACGAATGATGTTGGCCAATGCCGTGTCCTTTCCGACTTTCGTTGCGATAAATTGAAAACTACCTGATTTATTTAAGGTGGCACCGATGACTTCATCACCGGGGGCCTTTGCAACGGGCAATGACTCACCAGTGATCATGGATTCATCAATATTGCTGGTCCCTTCTTTGATCACCCCATCGACGGGAATTTTTTCACCGGGCCGAACCATAACGATGTCATCGGTCATGACGTCTTCAACTGAAATTTCAACAATTTGACCTTCCCGAACCACGCGGGCGGTTTTTGCCTGAATCCCCATTAACTTGCGAATGGCTTCGGATGTTTTTCCGCGCGCCTTACTTTCCATAGCCGATCCCAAAACCACCAAGGCAATCACAACCGTAACCACATCCCAAAACGGTTCCACGGAAACGCCCTTGGGAAATAACCCTGGCATGATGACGACGGCCATTGAATAAACGTAAGCGGCAGATATGCCGACAGARATCAAGGTGTGCATRTTGGCTGAACGGTGTTTCAAGGCCGCCCACATACCGGTGAAGAAATGCCCGCCTGACCAGAACAGAACAGGCAACGTAAGAAGCCCCATAAGGCCCCACACAATGCTTTCTATAAAACCGCCTGGAATGATGATTTCGGTCAGTCCAGGGATCATTTTGGGGTACATGAGGATAACGTTCGGCACCGACACCAGAGCGGCGAGAGTAAATTTATTGATCAGTGTTTTGTATTCCCGCTCACGCTCCGCTTCATCTTTTTTGGCGGCTTCATCCGTGTCGCCTAAAGCCTCCACGGCCTGATACCCCGCATCTGCAACAGCTTGGCTCAAAGCTTTTACATYGACGTGGCTTGGATCAAAAGACACCTGCGCCGTCGCCGTTGCAAAATTAACCGCCGCAGAATGTACGCCGACAACAGCCTTCAACGTGGACTCGATGGTCGCAACGCAAGACGCACAATTCATACCCTTAAGGCTAAGGGTGACATTTTCTTTATCTAAAGGGTGGTGTGTGTGTGTGGTCATGGTTCACCTCAACTCTGGATATTTATCTTTTTGTTCAGATATTCTTCACGATCAATTCCACCAGCGGCATACTGCGAAGTCAGCTCGATAAGTGCGGGATTACGGCATCACCCTTTCTTTTAAGTGCTGAACGTCCTTATCATTTGACGATTCCAATAAACAATATTTTCGTGTCAGGAGTATGCCGAGAAGGCCCATATTTGTAACAAACTCTGCCATCACAGAGGGCTGACACACTTTGTTACAATTTTTATTTTGGTCGGGTTCAATCATGGCCAAATAGGCCATGATAAAACTTGAGGCCGTCGTTGCTTTGACGCATTTTAAGGGATCTAGAAACGACTTTGATTGACCCGAGTCCTATCATAACACAAAACCGGCATGTCTGAAACATGCCCTGCTCACTGCTTTTTGGAAACAGTCTTTGACAACAAACGACCTTGTCACACTTTGCTACATATTTTTTGTGCAGATATGACTTAAAGCCCCTATAATCAGGGATATGAAACCTGAGCCACACATTCTCATCGTCGATGACAATCAAGACATTCGTGAGCTTGTCTCTCGCTTTTTGATTAAAGAAGGATATCGTACATCGCAAGCCTCCGAAGGACGGTCCATGCGCAAAGTGCTCAAGGATGCGAGCATTGATTTGATTGTTCTGGACCTCATGTTACCCGGTGAAGACGGATTATCCTTATGTCGAGAGCTGCGTGTGAATTCAAATATTCCGATCATCATGTTGACGGCCAAGGGTGAAGAAATAGATCGCATCATCGGGCTTGAAATGGGAGCGGATGATTATGTTGCAAAGCCATTTAGCGCACGCGAACTCTTGGCCCGTATCAAAGCGGTCTTGCGAAGAACACAGACGATAAGCAAARAAAGTGGGCTCGCACCACATTATCAATTTGCAGGGTGGACGCTAAACACGGCAACACGAGAATTGGTTTCAAGCGATGATGTTGTTGTTCCCCTCAGCACGGGTGAATATAACCTTCTGACCGTGCTGATCGAACGGCCGAAACACGTCTTAGATCGTAACCAACTCTTAGACATGACGCGTGGACGCTCTTATGATGCATTTGACCGCAGCATAGATACACAGGTCAGTCGGCTTCGTCATAAAATTGAAGATAACCCCAAAAACCCGGAACTCATCAAAACCGTATGGGGTGGAGGTTATATTTTTACGCCGGATGTCACCACCAAATGAAACGGTTCCTTCCCAAAACAATAACCAATCAGACTGTTTTGGTTCTCTTTGTCGGGCTGACCATTTCACACCTCGTGAGTATGGCTATTTATTCTTCTGACCGTACCAAAGTTCTCACGCAAATGGGTGGACAAGACATTGCTCATCACCTTTCTAACATCACCAGATTAGTTGATCAAACGCCTTATCCATCACGTCCAAGCCTCATTGCCACGATCAATGAAAATGGGTTCAAGGTTTGGCTGAGTGAGGAAAGCACACTTGTCCATGACTTATCTCCCCGTCCTGACATTCGATATCTTCGAGATTATTTATCAAAACATTTGAGTGTTGCTCAGCAACCTCTCATACATGTCCGTGTGAGCAAATCTTCTATTGTGAAGGCCGATGTTGGGGTGTGGGATTCAATCGTTCAATGGTTTCAGGGCGTTTCCGGTGACAGGGTCTTAAATGTATCTCTACGTCTTGGGGACGTGGATTCCGTCAGTCAGTGGCTTAATTTTAAAATTGCGATCCCTCAATCCATTTTTTTGTGGTCCGGAACATCCCTTTTATCCATGCTTGCCATGAGTGGGGCCGTTGTGCTGCTGTCGATGTGGGTGGTTCATCGTTTGACCGTTCCGTTACGTGTGTTTGCCCATGCCGCAAATCGTCTTGGCAAAGATGTTGATGCCCCGCCCTTAACGGAAAATGGACCCCTGGAAATACAAGCCTCCGCCATGGCGTTCAATCAAATGCAAGAACGCCTAAAACGCATGATTAACAACCGCACTCAAATGCTTGCTGCCATTTCTCATGATCTGCGAACCCCGATTACATTATTAAGACTGCGCTCAGAACTGGTTGAAAACGACGAAGAACGCACCAAGATGCTCGCCAGCCTAGACGATATGGATAAGATGATCTCATCGACGCTGGATTTTTCTCGTGAAGAAGCCAAAACTGAAGAATATAGGAAGGTTGACCTTGCGGCGTTGGTCACCGCCATTTGCGACGATATGAYAGATTCKGGTCAGCTTGTGACATAYGAAGGMCCAAAAAAATATCACTACGATTGTCGTTCGCTATCTTTGCGCCGYGCCATAACAAACCTCATTGACAATGCCCTTAAATTTGGCGGTCAGGCTCATGTGATGATGACGCATGATGAAAATATCATCGCAATCACTGTCGTTGATGAAGGACCGGGCATTGATGATGACAAACTAGACGATGTCTTTCAGCCTTTCTTTAGATGTGAAAGTTCGCGCAACCCTGAAACAGGTGGCACGGGTCTGGGACTCAGCATTGTCCAAAGTGTCGCCCATGCCCATGGCGGTCATGTTGTTTTATCCAACCGCAAAGAACAGGGCCTTAAGGCTGAATTGCAATTGCCCGTCTAGGCTATGGCGAACAAAGGTCTATCCACTTTAGGTATTCCTGGCTGATGTCAAAAGCAGCAGGGCAGCACAACGGGGCCCCCTCATTGCGGAACCCTTATGTCCATCGGGTTGATGAGAAAGTCCAGCGTTGCCCTCTTCCCGAAGCGCTAAAAGTGCGCTGTTTTCTAAGCTTAATGTGAAGGACGAAGTCTGCCACACCTTAATTCGTAAAGCTAATTTTAGCAGCACCCTCGCCGATGTATCCATTTTACAGTTCTGGAAGAAGGGACTGGTGCTCATTTATAACTTTGAGAAATCAGTCTAATCATTGTTTGTTGTTGGGGTGTTGGAGTAAAGTGACGGAATACTTTGCCACAGAGTCATATTCATCTTCGCAAAATATACGTTATAAATGATGCCACGTTTTCAGGAAAAATTGTCAAATGGAAATCACTGTAAATTTTTTGGACAAACTTCGGCTTGAGGCTAAGTTTGATGATTTTACGATAACGACCGATCAGCCTATTCGGTATAAGGGCGATGGAACTGCGCCAAGTCCTTTTGATTATTTTTTAGCTTCTTCCGCTCTTTGCGCCGCCTATTTTGTTAAGCTTTATTGTGTGTCGCGCGATATTCCAACAGATGATATTCGGGTTTCGCAAAATAATATTATTGATCCGGAAAACAGGTATAATCAAACCTTTCAAATTCAAGTCGAATTGCCGTCCAGCATTTCAACACGTGATCGCCTGGGTATTTTAAGATCGGCTGATCGCTGCACTGTGAAAAAAGTTATTCAGCAAAGCCCTGAATTTAAAATTGACGCTGTAAAAGATTTGGATGATACGTCATTGCTGCAAGCGTATGTGGGCGATAGCCATACGATGATCCAAGGCAAAGACCTTCCTTTGGAACAAACGATTGCGAATATGACGTCGATCCTATCTGATATTGGCCTTAAAATTGAAATTGCAGCTTGGCGTAATATTGTGCCAAATGTATGGTCACTTCATATCCGCGAAGCTGCGTCCCCTATGTGTTTTACCAACGGGAAAGGGGCGACAAAGGAAAGTGCTCTTTGTTCAGCTTTGGGCGAATATATTGAACGAATAAGCTGTAATTTCTTCTATAATGATTATTATTTTGGTGAAGAAATCGCGAACAGTAAATTTGTACATTACCCCAATGAAAAGTGGTTTAAAGCAGGGCCTGATGATGCTTTACCAGAAGGACTGATGGATGAAAAATGTCTACGGCTCTATAACCCGGATGATGAATTAAGGGCGTCTCATTTAATTGATACAAATTCGGGGCTTGTTGAACGTGGGATTTGTGCCTTGCCCTTTACGCGCAGTTCCGATCAGGAAACGGTTTATTTCCCTTCTAACTTGATCGAAAACCTATTTGTAAGCAATGGTATGAGTGCCGGCAATAATTTGTATGAAGCAAAGGTACAATGCCTATCTGAAATATTTGAACGCGCAATTAAACGACAAATTATCGAAGAAGAAATCATTCTACCCGATGTGCCAAAAGAAATTCTAGCCAAATACCCCCATATTTTAACAGGCATAGAAGAACTGGAAAATAAAGGCTTCCCCGTTTTGGTGAAGGATGCGTCTTTGGGGGGAAAGTTCCCCGTCATGTGCGTGACCTTAATGAACCCGAAAACRGGYGGMGTWTTWGCSTCMTTYGGKGCSCATCCAAGCTTTGAAGTGGCGCTGGAACGTTCCCTCACTGAATTATTACAGGGACGCAGTTTTGAAGGCTTAAATGACGTGCCCCCCCCGACCTTCAATAGCCATGCGTTGACCGAGCCGGGTAATTTTGTTGAGCATTTTATTGATTCAACCGGCGTCATATCATGGACGTTCTTTAGCGCGAAACATGATTATGAGTTTTGCGAATGGGATTTTAGCGGCACGACGGAGGAAGAAAATGCATGTCTGATGAATATCCTCACTAACCTTGGCAAAGAGGTCTATGTCGCGACCTATGAAAACTTTGGTGCTACGGCTTGCCGGATATTGGTGCCAAGTTATTCAGAAGTTTATCCCACAGAAGATTTGATTTGGGATAACACCAATAAAGCCCTCATGTTCAGGGAAGATATTTTAAACATCCATTCCTTAACAAATGAAGAGCTTGAAGATTTACTTGAACGTTTTGAAGAATCTCAGCTGGATCATTACACAGTCATATCAGATTTAATCGGAATAGGATTTGATGAAAATACGGTCTGGGGGAAATTGGATATTGGTGAGCTGAAAATACTAATTTATTTAGTCTTGAAACAATATGAAGACGCCAAAGAAGGTGTTGCCGACTTCTTAAACTTTAATGATAATACAGTGGAACGTGTTTTATTTTATCGGGCATTAAGCGCGGTGCTTGAGATTACAATTGATGATGAATTGGATATCAAGGATTATAGGCTAAACCTCAACAGAATGTATGGCTCAAAAGTCATGGAAAATGTGGTGGCGTCTGTGACAGGGGATGTTAAGTTTTCCGGCTTAACAAAGACGAGTATGAAACTCGAAGGATTAGATAAACATCTGAAATTAATTGACAGTTATAAAAAGCTACATAAAGCGCGGGAACGACAACAATAGTGGCAATTTGTATTGAAGACCGGACGAAAGGTCACAACCCCACCCGAAGTTATGCCCTTGGTATATAAGCTTAGGTCACCTAATTTCCCCATGGGTTCGAATATGTAAGAAGACCCTTTGATGAATAGAACATTATCTTTACTTTCTGACGCTTACAGGTTAAGCACACACCTAAATCTTGGATTGAGAATCTGCGTGTCGTCAGTTCAAATCCACCCCTGGGCACCATTATTTTAAAGGCCTCGGCAGAGATGCTCAGAGTTTTTCTTTATGGCCTTTTCAATAAATACACATCTCAAACAGGCGAAACCTATGCAAACCTTCAAACTCACGCCCAAGCCTCGAAGCGACTATCGCCTGGAAGTCGAGACGATTAAGAAAAGATGCCGACTTGAGAAGCATGGATATCGCCATAACAAAATCGTTTATGGTTTTTGTGATGAATTGCCTGATTTAGCAGAGCTGCAATCTTTTGGTTTAAATATCGAAGAGATCACCTTTGATGAAGCACACCTAAACCTCACCTCCAACCTGGTCGAACGTGGGCGCGTAAAATCAAAGATCGCCCACCTTAACCGTGAACGAGAAGAAAACGGTGCCCAAAATGAACAGGAAGAAGCCGTTGCACAACAGAAATTTACCGATTTAAACAACATCATTCAAGCCGCCAAAGAAGCCTTAGGCATTACAGGAATCCTCAAAACATTGAAGTTTTAGCTTGATTGAACTCTTTAATGCCTCCCCCTTTTATTTTACCGGAACCTCAATGAAACTGATCGTCCTCAACCTACCCCGAGATTTTGACGAACAAAATTTAGAAAATTTATTTAAAGTGCACGGCAATGTTACAGCCTGCACCCTTATCCTTGATGACAAAAGCGGAGCGTCTAAAGGCTTTGGTTTTGTTCAGATGGAACGTGAGGAAGACGCACGGGTTGCCATTGGCAAATTACATGGCACCAAGGTTAAACAGCATAAGATTCGCGTAAAACCCGCAGAATAATTTTCGGGTTGACTGCGTGTCAGAACGCTTCCCCCCTCGTTGGTTCGTCCCAGACTGTTATGTTGTCCATTATACTAACCAATCATCACGGGCGGGCTTATGGGACAGGTATTCCACCGATGCGCCAAGATCTCGTACGCCATCCGATTAGGACGACAGCGATCGCAAGCTTCGCTCAAGAAATTAAGAAAGCCTTAGCGTGTTTTCAACGCCACGGAATCTCTCGTCTGCCGAAGGTCGAAGCCGACAAACGCAGCAGGAATTTAAGACATACCCAATTGGCTACGTTCACGTCGATATCGCTGAAGTCCCCACAGAGGTTTTGCTGATGTCTAAAAGTATGACCTCAATCGGACAATCAAAACGTCATCAGATTTTATACCTGCTAAGGCATCCTTGGTCTTGATATTCGCAAACAGGCGCGCTTCCAGTGTCAGTTTTAGGTTATCGTTTAAACGACGTTCCGCATCTAGTGAAAAGGTTGACGACTTTGTTTTACGATCGACTATAGCTCCGGCGAGCAACGTTGTGTTTTGTGCGTCATTCAAGGTCAGCCGCGCCCCGACGAAAACGTCGTTATCGGCACTTGTTGGTGGCGCGTTGATCGTATTGCGATTATCGTATTGATATTCAGACAACAGCCCTAAGTCCATTTGAGAACCAGAGATGCCGTATAGAGTATGTTCAACGCCCCCAACCGCAGCCATAATGCGGCGACCTTGGCCTGTGCGAGAAATGGCTTCAAGCTTCCACAAGGTCGCATCTTTTGTGAGTTGCGCATCCAAACTGCTTTGATCTATGAGATCGTAATGCGGTGTCAGTATAGACGCGCCATTTTGGGTCGATTTGATCATCCTCGGTTCACGGCTTGTGCCCTTAAAATGAGCCACACCAACATCTAAATCACCGAACGTCTGACGCCACCGCAAAGCAACATCTATRTGACGTTCTTTTGCRGAYGMATCAAAYGTCGCATGATTTCGGTCAAGWGCAAGAGMCCCTGAAAACCGYGCTTTTCCATCTGCAAAWGTGCGTTTGCGAAAMCCRGGTAAAACAAASGCGCTCACRGTGCCCCAGTCTTGTTCAATGTTGATRTTCGCCATCGGTTGACCCARCTTAGYTTCGCCYTTKRTMSMTTCAACYSCATCGGTTTGATTGATGATATCGACCARRTGGCGAGATTCYGTYACACCCCAAAAAACTTTATCAAYGCCAACAACGCTATCCCATCCATTCCCTAAGTGCAGCCAACTGGCTTCACGAAGATCAATGTGGCTCCGCTGGGAATCATTTTTATCCCAACGCACAAAAGGCTTGAATGTGAAGCGGTCATCACGCCTGTTCCACTCGTAAATAATTTCAGGTTCAACAGAAGTCGAAGGCGAAATTATAGCCTTACTTTGCCGTGGATGAGCCGGCACAGACGGAAAAAAACGTGCCTCTATATCCAAAATACCAGATGCATTCCATTCGCCCGCCTGAACACTTGATACCGACAGAACAAGTGATATAGCCGCAAATCCACCCAAAGCAGCAATACGGTGCATCCCATATTTAAGGTATGATCGCCGCCTTTTAGGGGCTTTCATGGGCACATTCAACGTGTGCGTTTCAATCGGTTAGCCGTGAAATCACCATCATTTAGACCCACTTGAAATTTATAAGGATCGAACGTTAGATCGGTACGTTTCCCCGTTTGATGATTGACCATGCTTTGGTTCAACGCTCGCCAAAACTTATTAAGATAGAGGTGATAATTGCTGAACTTCAGCGTCTTTAGGCGAGCGGACTTGCGATCGTAAAATTCGATCTTTATCGGACGGTATTCTTTTTTATCAGCCCAGACCACTTGACGGGTATAGCCTGAATTTTCATAAAGCGGGTACCGTTCAAAAACAAAGCAATCAAGGCTGCCACAAGGCTCATCTTGTCGCCGTTTGTATGTATATTTTTCAACTTCTTGGCTGAGAAGGTCTTCGTAAGCGAACTCGCTGCCCATGAAAGGCCCCGACTTATTGGCCGAAGAAATGCGCTTTACGCGCTTCAAGGCTGGCAGATAAAGCCACTGATCATCGGCTTCSTTAATTTTGGTGTGTGATAAAAATGCTGTGCCTTCAACRTCTCGRGGRCGATCAAAAATAGWWATGCTTTTRTCYCCCAAGCCYGGCGCGMTGACTTCYAACGATTTCAAGCGCAATTCRCGKGTGCTTTTATCGCCTTGGGMATTKGACARAACCATRGTCATTTTTGTCRTGCTGTCTTTCCAYCCCATATCCCGCTTGTCCATTTCGACCGCGATCGCGCGGCCTTGTTCTTCCGGCGTTTCGGCCAAAACAGGAAGCGCCGACAATGTTAAGACGCTTAGGACGACGGCCACGGTGGTTTGTTTAAAAAAAGTTGGCTTATTCATTTTGATCTTACTCCACAGACTGGGCCGCGACCCGTTGCTCATCAATTAAGTGTTCCGTGTTTATTTTTTTCTGTTTGTGCTTATCCAGTGTTAACAACAAAGCGGGCAAAAGAAGGAAGTCTGCGACCAATGCCGCCGCGATGGCAATGGCTGTGAGTTGTCCCATGCTTGCGTTAAGCCTGAAGGTCGACCATGTCAGCACTCCAAACCCTGCAATAAGGACAAAAGCTGTCACCATTAAGGCCACGCCCACGTTTGCAAAAGCATACCGAACAGCGTCTTCTGTCCCAAGATTTTTTTCCCGCAGAGCCCGTTGATATTTGCTGAGGAAATGCACCGTCGCATCAACAATAATACCCAAGCTGGTCGCCGTAACAATAGACGAAGCCACATCAACAGTTCCCACAAAAATAGACCAAATTCCAAAGGTTATAATRGCCGGAACCAAGTTCGGMACYAAACTRATGATACCCAGTTTCACATTGCGCARGGCAAYWGCCAAGCACAATGAAATCATGATTAACGCCACGGTCGTGCCMGTCAACATCGACTTCGCATTATTCAAMGAAATATAAGCAAACATCATAATCGGACCKGAAGCATGAAGTTCATCKGGCACCATKGTTTTGGCCAGCCAAGCSGCRCCACGATCATCWAGGGCYCGCAATTCGTTGGTCGTCATATTRTCYGTTGTCGCGATAATCCGCATGGCCGATTTATCAATATTGATTTGATTGTTTAAATCCAAYCCATACGGYAAAGACATTTCAAACAACAACAGRTACTGCGCGGCCAAGTTTCTTTCGTCAGGCAAACGATGCCACGTGGGATCATCACCATGCATATTCATGTTCAATTTTTTAAACGTATCCGTCATCGTCGTGACATGCATCACGCCCGGCTGTTCTAACAACCATTTTTCAAAGGCTTGAATATTGTTGAGATAACGCGGTTCGCTGATGCCGCCGACTTCCCCCGCAGGCAAAGACCACTGTAATTGATACATGCCCGTTAGGTTTTTGGTCGCAAAATCTGTGTCTGCGCGAAATTGAACTGAGGTGTCAAAATACTGCACAAACTGATCATTGAGTTCAATTTTCGGAATCAATGCCCCCAATATTAACACCATAATACTGGTGCTGATCAGCACTGCTTTACGACGCCGAATGACAAATTCGGATAGTCGATCCATAAAACTGTTACGGCCTTCTATTATGCTTTCTTCTACTTTTACCCGTACGGGCAGAACGGATATGAAAGCTGGTAAGAAGAATATAGAATAAGCCCAAGCCGCTGTGACTCCCATCGCCGTAATATTTCCCAAATCACCAAAGGGGGGGGAATCGCTGAAATTAAGACTCGCAAAGCCGATGACCGTCGTCAAACTTGTGAGGAAGACAGGCCCAAAATTAATACGAATACTTTCCACAATCGCGTCATTCTTAGAAGCCCCGTGACGCATCGATTTAAACATACTGACTAAAATATGAATGGAATCGGCAATCGCGATGGTCAAGATAACGGTTGGTGCAACCGCAGACGGCGGCGTCAAGCGTATACCCAACCATCCCGCAAGGCCCATAGCCGTCATCGCTGACATGCCGATCACAATCATCGTGCTTAACGTGCCTGTGAACGATCGCATCAAGATCGCCATACTCAGCAATAGGACGCCATACATGATCGGAATTAAATTCCCCATATCTTTCATACTGGCTTCAAAAAATGCAGAATTAAGAGCCACCATTCCCGTAATGGCGACGTGTGTTGTTGGGTTTTCAGCTTCGAATTCTGACTTAAGGTTTCTTACAAATGCCATCACTGTTGGAACTTCAGTGACATCAATCTGAGGAAGATTAAACGTGATGTTGACGCTGGTTGTTGAGCCATCTGGGGATACAATACGGTCCACCAACAAAGGTTCCGACAACGCCACACGCTTGATTTCTTGGATCGCTGCATCCGTAAGCGGGAGGTTCTTTGCGACTAAATCCCTGACTGTTAAGTCATCACCATTGGCATAGCTATGTTGATAGTTGGTGAGGCTGTCAACGCGTGTTGAGTAGGGTGTTTTCCAGGCTTTATTCGTTAACTTTTGAAGTGCCAAAAGCATTTTAGGGGTAAACACATCGCCCTTTTCAGCCTTAATCACAAAGCTAATATTATCATCTTTCGTATACACTTTCTGCATCGAGTCAAAGGCCGCAAGTTGCGGATTATCAGCACCAAAGAAAACGCGGTAATCAGAAGCAAAGCCAATATGTTTTAACCCACTGGCTGCGGCGAACGTAATGATCAGCGTCAGCGCAATCACGGCCCAACGCCAACGAATTAACCCGCGCGCCAGCTTCACGATTGTACCATCATTAGGGCCAAGCCCCTCATGCTCGCGGGAAGGATCAGATATATTGGACTTCGTCATAATTTKCCTCGACTAAATTTYAAAGACCYSCAGAKTKGGCYKCCAAATAAAYGTRGATTAATRCTGYGCACGMGYGTATTATRTWTYATAYACTACACMGTGYAGTWTAGKAYACTRAACGGTGTAGTRTAYTTCTGTCAAGKCTSTTTTTNGCACATTATAYCCCTTTAATTTTSACAYCCKAAATTTATGCAYAAAGMGAAATTTTAATGAAYGAYACCTCACCGCGCSGCTCAAAGTGTGAYCAAATCGTYSAAGCSGCGYGCAAACTTTTCCTTGAATCYGGGTATGAAACAACATCAATGGATGCCATAGCAACCGAAGCCAATGTTTCTAAACGTACCGTCTATAGCTATTTCGAAAACAAAGAAGTGTTGTTTGGCGCAATTATGAAATCCATGTGTGATAATACCGGTTGCACACATCCCGATACTCTAAATCCAGACCTTCCGCTAAAAGAAGCTTTAAAAGAATTCGCGCGCAATATGGTTGGCCTAACGCAAACGCCTGAACAACGCGACGTTTTCCGTGTTGTGCTGGCCGAAGGCATTAAATTCCCTGAATTGGGGAAGACATTTTGGGATAGCGGTCCTGAACTTGCGAAACAGATCCTTGCGGCTTATTTAACAGAACAAATCAGTCGCGGTGTGTTGGCTATAGAAGACCCTGAAGTTGCAGCGATGCAATTCATCGGTATGGTCAAATGGCCTCATTCCATGCCGGAACTTTTTGGCATTAAAGGAAACACCACCCCTGCTGACCGTCAGCGCGCCTTAGATCAAGCCATTTCTATTTTTACCGAAGGCACCCGCGCCAAGTCATAAATCAAGCCTCTATTCGCTGAAGACCGTTGTCCTTAAACCCAGCTGTTTTGCGATTGAAACGGCTTTTGACTCATTTCAAACATCATCCCCTGGCGCCCAGTTTGGTTGAGCATTGAACGTCAATAGACCTTTATCCATATCATCCCAGGGTTTCAAATTACGGGCAAAAATAACCACTTGGGGTTCAAACGTAGCGGACTCATCTATAGTCCCTAGATGGATGCTCACATGACCTTTCATACCGCTATTTGTGCCATAAATAGGACTTCCGCACGTGGGGCAAAAAACTCTTGTAACTTCGTTCCCATTTTTGGGTTGGTCAATGAAACGATTAAAAAAGTCAACCCCAACAAAAATAATATCATCTTTAAATAAGATTTAAACAATGATTTTTCTGGAGTTAATCTTTTTAATAACACCTCATTTGTAAA
>JAESSB010000036.1 GCA_016764335.1 Magnetovibrio sp. | reverse complement strand
GCCTCGCCCAAACCCGTCGAACCGCGAATACCAATGGTCGCCGTCGGCGTCGCAAGAGTCATAGCATCGGGTGACGTTTTGGCAATCTTCCCGCTGACAAACGAAAAGGTGCCGATCAAAACTGTGGCGCTAAACGAGCCTTCTTGAGTGTCGGGATCATAGACCATTTCATCCATAACCATGCGCGCGTCTTCGCCCAGCGAAAACGTTGTATCATCAATAAAGGCAATACCAATGCTACCCGTCGCACCTGTTTCCAACACATCGCCTTGAAAAATATTACCCCCCGCCACCAGCGTTACTTGAGCACCATCGGCATGCGTGACTTTTACTGAGCCTTCAAGTTCGGTCACTAAGCCTATGGGCTCGCCAAAACTGACACTGAGAGCCGCGTTGTCGAAAGATTGCGCGAACAAGCCCGAAACCATAGGACCCGCAAGCTTGGTGACTAAATCAGCAGATAAAATGCCGCCCCAATCCGTTGCAAGATCGGGCGGCGTGTCGGACATGAAGAAATCGGGAATAACAAATTGTTGGCCGTCAGGTGTTTTGATGGTCAGATCAGGGCCGGAGTGCGTGAAGTCAGCGTGCAAAAAATCAAGGCCAGCAGGCAAAACAAGCCGYCCGTTGACATCAATGCTATTTAGAAGTGTGAATTTATCTGACGTCTCAGTGCTTAAATGCTTCATTGCCAATCCACCCAAAGGCTCCCCTTGCTCACCGGCAAGCTTTTTCCTAGCCAATTCTATTAGAATTTAAAGAACTAGCACTTTTCAGGTATGGTATCAATAATCATTTTATTTATGAAAAATGTGCACCCACGTTCAAAGTCGGTTGGCTGGCGCCTATACGCGTGATGATGGATCAAAGCTACGTGATTAAATTACGGCGATTAAAGCTGAAGAAGAACAATTCTGAAAAGCGGTTGAAGACGATGGAAAACAAAAAGTAAAAGCTCTTGAATTGGCCAAATTAAAAGCCCGAAAAGCCTTGTTGATCATGCCGTTAACCTGATCCATACCCCCCCATTTCCCATGCAAACCTTTTCAACTCTGCCACAAGCTCCTGCGGCCCCTCATACGGCAACACCGCAGAACAGCATCGCTCCATTTTTGGATCGCAWCATCCAGCATGACAGCCTGAAAGTTATGTAGGCCATGACCGCGGCTTCCGTTGACCTCATCGTCACCGACCGCCTTACCTTGTCTCTTACAAGTCCCGAGACAGGCGGAGCATCGCCAACGACCAACCGGGTGAGCCCTGGGGGCTTTGACAGCAGTCGAGAAATGTACCGGGTCTTAAAAGACAATCTTTTGGCGCAATTCATCCGCGCCTATTTCCGACCGGGAGAGATCGTCCTCGATCCCTTCGCAGGATCGGGCAGCACGGCGGTAGCAGCAAAATAGCTAAACCGTCGCTTCATTGCCATTGAGTTGATAAAAACATACGCTGACGCAGCTAAGCCAGATTGGCAGAAAACGCCCGCCCTTGAATAAGGGGAGGAAACTACCGATTCCAATTATTTCCTAGATTATTTCACATTTTCTGCGTATCTTAAGTCCCTGGAATTTCAATAAATGATTGTGTTATGGCTTTAAGGCTATTTATCATCACTTGCACCACCTTAATTAGCCTTGGGAGTATCGCTCCAGGCTTTGCTAAAGATTAAGCCTCTAATAATCCTTTAGCCATCCCCAATGCAGAAGGTTTGATCATAAAATCGGCTTTGTCCAAAAATGAAATTACAGAAATTATGGAAAATATACGATCCTCTTACGGTCATTTATATTGGAGAATGCATAATGATTGCTTGCCCAGATGTGGTACTATCAATTACCGAATACATGTTGGGGTGATCGGTGCGCGTTACGAAAAAATTCTTAAAGATATCATGATATTACGTCAGAAAAATAGAAAATAAAGTTAATGCAGGCTATGCATGTGGTGTATGCATAGCCTTAAAATTTTATCTTTAAAATATCTACCTAAAGGCTTAACCGATGCTCTCATTTCAAAGAATGACCACCGCTGATGAAAGGCAAACCCAATGACAAACTCAATTGAGCTGTCCGCCATGGACGTGTGTGACACGTCACAGTCTCCCAAAATTAAGTCATGATCGAAATCATTATCGCTCATGCCGAATTCTCCTCAGAGACACGCAACAAAAACGCACGCTGATGATCCGAAGGCGTAACATCGCCACCTGTTACCGCCTCAATTTTCGCGACGATATCCGGACGTGGAAGACGCTGACCACTTTTGTAACGACTGATTGCCGCTTGCGACACACCAATACACCTCGCCAATTCGGCTTCGGTGCATCCATTCTCTTCGATGTAAATTTTTAATAACATAGATGAGGGATACCAAAATGGTATTAGATCCCACTTATACCATTTTGGTAAGATAGAACGATGAGCAATCTTATTARAGAAATGCACGAAGACCGTGAGCGAAGCCAAACTGTATTGGCTGAACCAGCAAATACCACCCAAGCTCAAATCGCCCGCCTTGAAAAAGCAAGCGCCGCTTACCGAGGACTTTCCGACCAACAAAAGGAGAATATACATCGGCAGGTTGTTGCTACGTTGCAGGAACGCGACGTATACAACACGATGGCCGCATTGGTGGGCGGTAAATCGGTGGGTTATTTTCAACGTGGTAGCGGTCTGAGCCCGATTGAAATTACTGTGCGCTTGCCCAAATCGGGCCTTGTGATGATGGAACGTTTGTTGTCTACGCCTGTGCCAGCCTCCGGTCTGGCTGGTGACGATGGGGAGAGGTCGTCGAGCTTGGTGATGTGATGCGGGTGGTGCGCGAGCAGACCTCATACCCAATGTTCAGGCGTGATGGTCACTTTGCCGTCTTGGTTACGGGTGAAATGGCGGGCAAATATGAAGCGCCAATTTACGGCATGCTTGCGGTTGAAGACGCGCTGAAAGCACAAGGTGCATCCGACATCCAAGGTGCCTATGAGGGACAGCTCAAAGATGAAGGTAAAACCACGTTGTTGTGGGATAGTGAATGGGAAGTGACCTATGTCACCTTTCGCGATATGGGTTGGCCTTTAATCTTTGCCTTGGTGGGATTTCTCTATTGGTGGTGGGTCAGTTTGGCAGTTTTAACGTGCCTTTGATGATGTTAACGTCTGTTCTACTTACATTGATGGGCATTATGTTTGGACATTGGCTTTTCGGCGCACCGTTTTCGGCAACTTCGATGATTGGCTCTATCGTGGTGGCGGGAATCATCGTGCGTAATTCGATCTTGTTGGTGGATTTCATTTGCAAAGAACAAAAAACGGGCGCGGCGCTTCGTGATGTGTTGATCCAAGCCGGGGCGGTGGGCTTTAAACCAATCTTACTGACGGCGGCGGCGGCGATGATCGGTGCAGCCTTTAATTTTGGCGGATGCGATCTTTCAAGGCTTGGCAATATCCATGGTGTTTGGTTTGGCCAGTTCGACCGTATTGACGGTATTGGTAATCCCCGCAATTTATATTGTGTTGCGCGATGACGGCCGAGCGATAAAAATGACTAGTCTTTATGATCTAGCCTTTCCAAACAGGGTGAAATACTTCTAGAGTGCTTTTATGAGTAAGCAGAATCAATCAGGCACCATTTCTTTTCTGTCGTCGGTCAATGCATTTGCCGATGATACGGTTCACGTTGGCCGTGAAACGACGCATGTTTCGGAACTATTTATCGGCAAAGACCGGGTATTTAAGTTGAAACGCGCGGTAAAGTATCCGTACTTGGATTTTTCCACGGTAAAACGACGCCAAGCTTATTGTGCGGCTGAGGTGCGCATAAATCGCCGAACCGCCCCGGATTTGTATTTGGGTATAAAGCCCATCAGTCGTGATGATAACGGTGATTACCATATTGGCAATAAGGGTGAAATCGTTGATTGGGTTGTTGAAATGGCGCGCTTTGATGACCAAAGCTTGCTTGATAAGCTGAGTGAGGCGGGGCAATTAGACCGTCATTTGATGGAACGATTAGCSGATAAAATTGCATCCTTTCATGCCCATGCCGAAGCCCRACAAGATGGCTGTGGGCGTACGGGTATWGCCTTGAYCGTCGAAGGAAATGCCACTGCTTTTGCGGAAAATGGCGSGGGAATCGTCGAGGYRTCAAAAGTTKCGCAACTGACGGTTCTTCAGCACAATGAATTGGGTGTGGCTGGCGAATTGTTAAGTCAGCGGCGCAGAACAGGAAGTGTTCGGCACTGTCATGGGGACATGCATCTGGGCAATATTTTCACCGACCAAAATGGTGAACCCGTTTTGTTTGATGCTATTGAATTTAATGAAGCCTTTGCCACCATTGATGTCCTTTACGACTTAAGCTTTTTGCTGATGGATTTGGACCGCCGCGGCCTTAGTACTTTGGCGACCGTCACATTGAACCGTTATTTAGACATCACGGGTGATGCCTCGGGGCTATTGTGCTTGCCATTGTTTATGAGCCTTCGGGCTGCTATCCGGTCTCATGTGGCCTGTGCGGTTGCGAACAGTGTCGATGATGAAGCCGTCAAGGCCGCCAAGGCACAAGAAGCCCGCGAATACTTAGATATGGCTCTAGACTATATGCAGGTYTATGAACCCCGTATGGTGGCGGTGGGTGGTCTTTCGGGCAGTGGTAAATCACGTCTTGGTCGTGACTTGGCCGCCCACGTTGGAGTAAGCCCCGGTGCCCGGGTGGTGCGGTCCGATGTGTTGAGAAAACGCATCGCGGGTGTCCACCCGTTGGATCGTCTAGGTCCCAAAGGGTATACCGCTGAAATGACCAAGCTGACGTATCAGGCTGTTTATGACGAAGTCCGCACCGTCTTGGCCACTGGGCATTYGGTGATCGCCGATTGCGTCTTTTCAAAGCCGCAAGAGCGGACCTTGATCGAAGCGGTTGCAAAGGAATATGATGTGCCGTTTGAAGGTTTTTGGTTGGAATCCGCCCCCGAAATCATGGCGGCGCGGGTGACCCAGCGCAAGGGCAATGCCTCGGATGCTGACGCTGAAGTGGTTAAAATGCAGTTGACCTATGATTTAGGAAATATTTCTTGGCACCGGATCGATTCATCGGGACCCCGTGAAAATACCGATCAGCAAGCCTTAAACATTCTTGGTCTGGACGCTTGATCCAGAGCAGGGCATCATAAGGCCATGAGCGAAAATCAAAAAACTGTTGTCATTACCGGAGCATCGCGCGGCATAGGCCATGCGACGGCAGGCCTTTTTTNGGATCGGGGCTGGCGCGTTTTGACGTGCGCGCGCGGTGATGTTTCAAAAGACGACCTGGGCAACCCTGATTGGTTGGAGCATATCCCGACCGATTTAGCCGACCCCGCCAGCGTTAAGGCGTTTGTCGCGCGTGTCAATGAACGGTTGGACGGCGGCCCCTTGCACGCCTTGGTGAATAATGCCGGGTTGTCCCCCAAAACGCCATTTAAGGAACGTTTGGGGTGCTTGAATGGCGACTTGGATGTGTGGAAAGACGTGTTTGAAATCAATATGTTTGCGGCTTTGCGCCTGTCGCGCGGTTTTGCCAGTGCCCTGCATAAGGGGCAAGGTGCCATCGTCAATATTACATCCATCGCGGGGCATTATATCCATCCGTTTGCGGGGTCGGCCTATTCCATTTCAAAGGCCGCCCTATCTGCTTTGACCCGTGAAATGGCGGGGGAGTTTGCAGCGTTAAACGTTAGAGTCAATGCGGTTGCGCCGGGCGAAATTGAAACGTCGATGATTCAACCCGAATACGAAGCCCTCATTCCACGGATACCGTTGGACCGCATGGGCAAAGCCGAAGACGTTTCCCGTACGATTTATTACCTGTGTTCCGATGACAGCCGCTACGTTACAGGCACAGAAATTTGGGTGACAGGTGGTCAGCATATGTATTGAGCACGGGGGGCTGGGAACAGCCTTGCACAGATTTATCCACAGGTTAGTCCCAGTCTTATGCACAATTCGTGACATTTATAGTTTGGCCAGACCGCCCCGCCCACAACATCCTGTGATCTCTTCTTGTTTACGATTCTAAATGCAGGATGTATGATTCAAGCAGAAACAACCAATCAACAGGGGTTCCATGGTCACAGATAGACAAGGCCAGAAAAAAAATAGACCTAAAGATGGCGCGCTTATTGCGTTAGGGTTGGGCTTGCCCGAAGACGATGATAATATGCGATTTGGGCAAGCGACGCCACCTGAAGCCCCCCCCGCAACGCCTGTTGAATTTAACGACTTTACGCAGCCCTTTTACCTRCGYCATCGCTTGCTTTCGATGACGGGTGCGTTGGTCACGATCGGGTGGCTGAGTGCAAGTGCGTGGTACATTCAAACCTATATCGGCTGGGACGTTTTGTTCGAGTTGCTCCCCCACGAAGTTGGTGGCTTGACGGCGGGTGTSCTKACMCCTTTGGCKTTGATGTGGATGGTSRTRRYKYTGKTBRMWSRGKKBSWKYRBAKSYRGRKSGWRAYGRYKYWSKWGMSKKGGYWRRKCCAGCAATTAACCTATCCTTCCGATCAAGCACAAAGCCGCGTTAAAGACATTACCGAAACTTTACGACGCCAATCTTTGGATCTGAGCAGAGCTTCGAATGAAGCCATTTCCCGTGCTGAAATTATTAATGATCAAGTGCGGCAGCGGGCCTTGGAACTTTCTAAGGTTTCTGAAGATGCTGATTTAAGGTCGCGGGCCGTGGCGGAATCTTTGGCCCGGCAAACCGAAGACTTGCGCCAAGTTTCAATGAAGGCAGAAGCGCGCGCCCGCACGGTCGGCGATACGTTACATCGCCAAGCGCACGATATTGTCAATGCTTCGGACCGCGTATCGACCCGTGCCGAAGATGTCACGGATGTTTTGGAACGCCGTATTCAAGGCCTTTCAGACGTGGTCGATGTTGGCCGTACACATGCACGCGAAGTGGCGGACCTTTACCAGGCGCGGACCGAAGAATTGGCGCAAATTTCAGCCGAGACATCGGCACGCGCGGAAAACGTTGGTAAAATGTTAGGGGCACGTATTGCCGCAATCACCACGGCGACGAACAATGCGGTCGGTCATCTTGAAGTGGGTTCACAATTAGTGGCGTCCGTTGGCTCTGAAATGAAAGCACGCGGCGATCACCTAGAAGGACAAACTGACCGAATTGGTCAGGCGCTCCGCCGTCAGCAGTCTGACTTGGAACGCGCAGCTTTGGATGCTGTCGCACACGCTGAAGATGTTGAAGGCAGCCTAAATCGGCAAACGCAATTATTGACGACGACAGCCGATAGGGTTGCATCCCAGGTCAAAGATATATCCAAGAGCATGGGAGATCACACCAACGGCTTGGTGGTTGCCTCAGACTTGGTGGCGTTGCGTATGACGGCGGCGGGCGTATCCTTTCGCGAAGAAGCAAAGTCTTTATCCAYCACCGCCGACGGTGYCGTCGAMCAGACGGGCGAAGTSCGGGAATTGTTGCGCAAAACATCAATGGATTTAAGCCAGGTTTCTGCGCGGGCCTTGGGGCAAGTCGATGAGGTTTCCAGAGCTTTACTTGCTCGTACTGACGAATTGGTGATGGCGGGTGAAACAGGTCATGATAAGATTTTGAACGCTGCTCACATCTTAATGACGCATACGGACCAACTTCACGAAACATCCTTGAAATCCGTTGATGACGTGCAAAAAGTGACCGAAGCCTTGCGCCAAGGTGCGGGAGAAATGGACAGTGCAGTGGACAGATCGCAAGGTTCACTTCACGAAGCATCGCGGATCATGGAAGACGGTGCAGCGCGCGTTGCCTCTAGCGCCCAAATTGGAACCAAGGCGATTTCTTCGGCCATACATGCCATGAAAGACGGCCTTGATGGTGTCAACGCGTCCTCTGACCGGACCAGTCAAATCACCGAAGCCTTCCGTCTTCATTTGCTCGACTTCAAAGACGTTTCTGGAGATGCCGTGGGGGCAATTTCTGATTTAGGTAATATGGTGCAAGATCGCACGCGCCAGTTGGAACATGCCAGCACCCAAGCCAAAGAACAGATGGAACAAGTTGACGAAAGCCTGGAACAACGCACCAAGCATATGATTTTTGTTGCGGCACGGACCGGCAAGCTTCTCACCAGCGCATCGGAAGGTTTGGAGTCTCGTACCGAAATTATGGAAGATACGGCGGAACGGGCCGAAGATCGGCTGCGTATGTTGGGCGATGCAGTGCGGCAAAGTCTTATCGAACTTATTGAAAGTTCAGACGATGCCTCTGACCGTTTGGAAAGCGTTTCTGACGTCTTGGAAGGGCAGACGGATAGTGTGTCTCGTGTGACCTCTTTGGCTGTTGCTGATGTTGATCGGGCGACGGCGGCCCTGATGGAGCGGTCTCGGGAAGTGGGGTCGGCATCAGATCGAGCTGCGCGTTTGATTTCACTGGTTTCCGATGGCTTGCATCGCCAKRYKGMRSRKCWGWMGSWWKYWTSMWMRCRWSMKGMCGMSYRYRWTKWWSKSMWSKSMKYRACSYWGAAACAGCATGCGACCGAACTTGATGATCTGGGCACCAACGCGACGAACCGGTTGATCGAAACCGGCGAAAAATTGAAGGAAAGTGCCTTTAGTCTACAAGCCGTTGCCGATGAGTCCGTGGGCCGCGTGCGCAGTGCTACGGACGCTTTGATGGACGGAGAACGCGTGATCAGCCATAGCGTAGAAACGGCCGAGCACCAACTTGAAAGCCTGAGCCATAACTTAGAAGAGCGTGCGAACGATGCCACGCGGGCAACTCAAGCTGCAGGGGAACGTTTGGAAGGGATCTCAGAATCCTTTTACCACCATACTTCAAACTTGGATGGGGCTCTGGACCGTACGAGCACTCGCTTGGAAGACTTAGGCGGTCAGTTGACGAAACGCACAGATGACATGACCCAAGCCTATACACGAGCCTCAGATCATATCCGCTTGTTCTCTGAAGATATGCACCTTCAAGCGTCTAACCTGATGGAGGCTTCCGATCAGGCGGCGGGCAAACTTAGTGACGTGGGCAAAACGCTCAACGTCGAAGTTGAAGGCGTAAATCAGTCGGTCGACAAAGCTGCAAAACTCATTGATTTGGTGACCACGGCTTTTCACCATCAAACATCCGATTTGGGAACCGCATCGGAACGGGCTGCGGGTGAGTTGGAACGGGTGAGTGAAATCATTCGTCGTTCAGCTTCAGATATGAGCCAAGTGTCCACGGACACGGTCCGAAATTTGGGYGCGGCTGGYGAAAATATGCGGCAAAATTTAAGCGAKCTGAACTCAGYATCYGCGCAAGCRATTACGAAGATGGAYGGGGTCGGCGAAGCCTTGCGCTATCAAGGCCGCGATGTGACACAGGTCTCCGATGAGGCCTTGTCTAAATTGAGCCAAATGAATGAAAGTCTTGAACGCCAGGCCGGTCAAGTCAGCAGAATTACCGAAACAAGTTTGGAGCATATGGCTCAGGTGGCAACGGATGTTGAACGCAAAGCCAAGGTCGGCGCAGGTGAAATCGAAGCCTTCTCTGACAGGTTGTCAAATTCTCATGACAGGACATACCAGAAACTTAACGCGCTTAACCAAATGTACGCGAAAGCAGAAAAAGGCGCGAGCTTGTTGGGTAATGCTCTAGAAAAGCAAAGCGCGAACGTTGCTGCGGCTACAGAAAAATCACTGACCCATGTGGTCGATTGGGACAAAACCTTGCGTGCACGGGTTGATGACCTGGCGCGCGTATCGAATGTTGTGGCACAACAAATGGAAGGYGTMGGSGCGCTYGTCGACAAAGGCACGGATGAACTCTTGAATGCTGTGAAGAAAGCCGACATTCTGAACCAAGCCTTAGATTCAACTTTGGACCGCGGCCATCTTGAAGACTTTATGCGGCGTTCKGCCTTTATAACGGAAAAACTCAATTCCTTGGCTRTCGATTTGGCCCGYGTCGTTGAAGTGTCAATCACCGAAGATGACTGGCGGCGGTTCAATAAAGGCGAAAAGGGCATCTTTGTGCGCAARATGCTTGGCTTCAAAGAAAAGAATACGCTGGCGTCTATTAAGTCTATTTATCAAAGCGATGGCGAATTTCGRGATTACGTTGGGCGTTATGTTTCGGAATTTGACAAGATGATGACCAACGCGCGGGAACGCGAYCATGAYGGGGTATTGGAAAATACCTTCTTGTCCTCGGATATGGGGAAATTGTACATGATYCTKGCCMGAGCTCTAGGCCGCGATCTATAAGGCATATATATATTATAAGTTTCGGGGGAGGGTCCAAATTTACGGACCCCATCTTTAGGGGCGGGAATCGGTTGATTTCCGCCCTCTTTTTATGTGCGACTGCTATCTATCCATCAGAGAATAGCGAGCTTGTTTGACCAGAGCATACATAATATCGACCACACCCGGAGCCGTGCCGATGGGGGCTAGGTAAACCAATCGCGTCCCCTCCTTGCTTGTTTCGGATGCTTTTCTGGCCCGCAGATTGGATTGAAAGCCCTCGTCATTGGGGTCAAACCCAATCGCAAGGGGGATGTCTCGGTGGGCATGAAAACCATCGGAAATAAGGTAGGGCGCGAAAATAATGGTTCGCGCATCCGTCACCGCGCGCCAATCATGCACATAGGGGACTTCTTCCAAAAAGGCGGTGAAAATAGCCTTTTTACGGGACAGTTCGCCTAAGCCAAATAAAGCCATTTCAGCAGCAACCTTAGCTGTTTGTATATAAGACGCCCGGCTTTTTTCTGAACCATGCCCAATCACAAACAAGGCCGTATCGTCGAGGTTAATGTCTAAGTCGGTTGCGCTGGCTTGAACCGTTTCGGCCATGATGCGCGTGATGAACGGGTGCGTGCCTACGGGGTCGGTTAGAATCAGACGTTGATGGCCTTTAGGAGTGATCCGTTCGGTGATTGATCCGGTTAGGCCCAGGGCTATTGGGATTTTCTTTTGGAAAATGTATCCTGTCGTGACTAAGTTGGGGACAATGTAAATTTGTGATGCATCAAGGTCCTTCAACACGTCGGCAACAAACGGCTTTTCAGTCAAAAAACCGACCGCGACCTTGCCAAATATTTTCATATTGGTCAGGTTTTGGGCATGGCGGCGGGTGGCGCTTGAACCCCCTGGGCTGTGTGGTGACCCGTGTGCCACAATCAATACGGCGGCCTCCGAAAGTGGGAAATTATGAGGTGCGCCATCTGTCATCGGGAATCAACTTGGTCCTTTTAAGAATAGGGGTGCCAGTCAATTATATCAGACAAGTTTACAACTTTGCCAATAATCAACAAAGAAGGAGCCTGCAGTTGGGCCTCTGCTATGGTTGACGGTAAGTTTTGAAGGGTGCTGAAAACCGTGCGCTGTTGGGGCGTGGTGCCGCGCTCTATGCCCGCTGCGGGTGTGTCTGGGGAAAGCCCGGCCTTGATCAATTCGGCTGATATCTTTTCAATGTTAATCAGCCCCATATAGATGACCAAAGTGGTGTCTGGGTCGGCCAGGCTTTGCCAGTTTAAATCGAGGTGTTTACCATCTCGGCAATGGCCGGTGACAAACCGGACTCCGGTGGCGAGGCCCCGATGGGTCAGGGGAATACCGGCATAGGCCCCACACCCCGCACTGGCCGAAATGCCGGGCACAATTTCAAAGTTTATGTTGTGTTCGGCTAAGGCAATGGCTTCTTCGCTGCCGCGCCCAAAGATGAATGGGTCGCCGCCCTTAAGTCTTACGACGATCTTATCTTGTTGGGCAAAATCGATCAGGGTTTGATTAATTTCGTCTTGGGGCATGAAGTGGTCGCGCGCGGCTTTGCCGGCAAAAATCTTTTCTGCCTGGTCTGAAACCATGTTCAAAATCTCATCGGAAACGAGGCGGTCATAGACCACAACGTCRGCAATTTTAAGACAGTTTGCAGCCTTTAGGGTCAACAGTTCCGGGTCGCCCGGACCAGCACCAACAATAAAAACGGTCGCCTTGCGGATAGGTTTGGTCATGTCACTCATAATATGTTCCTAACCCGCCACTTGGGCGGGGGAAGGGGCTTTGCCACGTTCGGCCTTTAAGGTGCGAACGAAAGCGGTAAAGGCTTTGGCCCACGGACAACGACTGGTGTCGCGAAGGTGGGTGAAGTTTGCAACGACATTATGAACAASAATGCCATCRTGYAGACCATCAACGCCTTGTCCWCGWTCWACATCATAGGCAAATGTAAGGTCTGAATCGATATTTTCAAGGTTGGAATAATGAAACTCRTGRGCCGGRATGGGGCCRCTAAGKCCAYYMTTMATTTCTGSCCAAGGGTGATCYTTGGTGGGGATAAGCCGGGTATAGCCACGTCCTTGTGGGGTGGCATTCATGCGKGTRTCRGCGGGAATGRCCCCRACCATTTCGTGGYRTTCTGCGTGCCAGGAAATGGATCGACTAAGATACATGAGTCCGCCGCATTCGGCATAAACGGGCAATCCCGCTTCTATGGCGGCTTTAATGCGGGTGCGAAGGGTCTTGTTGGCTTCCAGTTTCGCCATTTGCGTTTCGGGAAAYCCACCGCCCAARTACAGCGCGTCACAGGTGGGCARATAGACATCGTGCAAGGCGTTGAAATAAACGATCCTGGCMCCGGCATTGCGCAAGGMTTCTAGGTCATCTTCATAATAAAAGCCAAACGCGGCATCTTTCGCCACGGCGATGCGCACATCGGATCGATCTGTATTGAGGACATAGGGGCTTGTGAGGGCCGGAGCCGAGGCCGTATTCGCAATGGCGTGGATGCGGTCCAAATCGACCTGTTCGGYGACCTGTTGGGCYACGGTTTCAATGCGCGCCTGTGCCGCAGGATGTTCGTTGTGCGGAATAAGTCCTAAATGGCGTTCGTTGACGTTAAGGTTGGCGTTGCGTCGAACGGTGCCCAAAACGGGAATGTCGGTATAGCGTTCAATGGCTTTGATAAGCTTGTCTTCGTGACGAGAGCCTTGCACCATGTTCAAGATGACGCCGGCAATGTTGATGTCTTGGTCAAAGGCTTGGTGTCCCAACAGTAACGGCGCAATACCACGCGTTAAACCTGTGGTGTTGAGAACCAAAATAACGGGGGCTTTTAAGAGTTTGGCTAAGGCTGCATTGGAATCGGAACCTTCCACGTCAACGCCATCATGGAGGCCTTTTGTGCCTTCAATCAGAGAGAGTTCAGCACCTAAGGCATGACGGGCAAACAGCGCCTTGATTTCATCTTCGGACTGGGTGTTAAAGTCAAGATTCAGGCAGGCCCGGCCCGCGGCTGCCCCAAGCCATTTAGGATCAATGTAATCGGGCCCTTTTTTAAAAGGTTGTACGCAAACACCGCGATCAGCAAAGGCACGGGCTAATCCGGTGGTGATCATCGTTTTGCCCGATGATTTGTGGGCTGCAGAAATATAGATATGCCCCATAAATCTACCTTTAAATGGATTTAAACATTTGCTTACGGTTACGTGTATCCCATAAATTTCGGGCTTGGGCTATGGCTTCTTTGGGACAATTGGCACGGTTCATCAAACGTAACACATAAGCCACAGTCCCAATAACAGCAGATTCTCCGTATTGATCCGTTTCATCGCCGTCCCAAATGCGGGGCAATCGCCCTAGATCCATGGTTTCATCAATTTTAAAGGCATGGTCGGAAAGCATTGGGGGCCATTCTTCTTCGCTTTTTTCGCCATCGAACAAATATTGTACCACGACAGGCTTGTGAGGACGGCGTTCGGCCTCACCACCTTCGCCCTTGAACACCGCCATGTGCCTTTGTCCCAACAGTTCGGCGGTATCCCTGTGGATATCGCGATAATTGGCATGAAAGACRGTTTGTAATTCATGGGCCGCAGAAAATGGGTTRATCATGCGAGCAAAGGTGTTRACCGGCGAACGAACGCCTAAAATGGRTTTMAGTTCGATGATGTCTTGYAARGCGGGTACAAAATTCCTRAGCGGCAAGTARGCAAAGTTGGTCGYATKGATTTGAGCMGCKGCYGCGGTCAAGYTTTTCGCGTGTTTGACGCCCAACGCGGTGAGAGCTTGGGCTGAAAACATCCGTCCTTCGGTATGTCCATCGGTGCCTTGCATACAGATGGTTACATCGTTTTGCGACAACAACAGGGCGGACAAAAGATACCACGGCAGCTGACGTTTTTTGCCGGAATATGTTGGCCAGTCTAAGTCAACGGTGGGAGCATTGGTTGGAATGTCTAAGGTATCACGCACCGCACGGACAAATCCGGCCCCTTCGCCGGG
The DNA here is from genome assembly GCA_016764335.1 of Magnetovibrio sp. Lineage (GTDB taxonomy): Bacteria > Pseudomonadota > Alphaproteobacteria > Rhodospirillales > Magnetovibrionaceae > JANLGW01. The sequence goes on along the minus strand of JAESSB010000036.1, from coordinate 7,465 downwards.
GACTTCTGTGCGCACGCGTAAAATGCAAAGAAAGGCCCCCAATTGCAGTCGGTCCACATCGCCTAAGAGGATCATTTTKGCYGCTTCATACATTTCGCYTTCTTCGAGAGGTCGTGATAAGTTTGGGCCACGGCCAATGATGCGAATGAATTTGGCAAAGGGATGTTCAGACAATGTGTTGTCTCCAGGACTCTGTTCATTTAGTCCAACATACACAAAGCGTGCGAAATTCAAAGGATTAGGTTGTGGTCAATCCGTATTCACTGTTGAACGAAGAKGCCTATGGCGAATGGCGAGAMCGGAAGCTTTCGCAGTTCCCTAAATCGGATGAAGACTTGGTGGTGGATATTCGTGACCTAGCTCATCCGACAAAGGCCGAGATGACGGCTGTTCGKGATCGRMTTCGGCGCGCCAACATGGCGATTTACCAAGGTCCYATCGGTCAAGATRTGGTCGCRGYAAAGGGYCARCTTCGGGCATTTGCAAGCCATTTTGGCCTAAATAACCTGAACCAAAACCCTTATGCCGACCGTGATGCGATTACATCTGTGCAGGTGTCAAGCGGGGCAGGGCGCAAGCTGTATATTCCCTATACCAATCAAGCCATAAATTGGCACACCGATGGGTATTACAACACACAAGATCAGGCCATTCACACGATGTTTTTACATTGTGTTCGCCCTGCAGGTGGATCGGGGGGCGAAAATCAACTGTTTGATCCTGAAATCGCATACATTTTGATGCGCGACCATGATCCTGATATGATTAGGGCGCTTAGTCTGCCTAAAGCTCTGATGATTCCGGGTAACGATTTGGATGCAAACGTGGATCGCAAAGATCGTTTTGGACCGGTGTTTTCGGTCAATGAATCCCTGGGATTCTTACATATGCGCTATACCGCAAGAAAACGTCATGTGGTTTGGGCCAACGATGATGTCACGCAACGCGCCGTGGAATTTCTAAAAAACATCTTGGGTGGTCCTTATACGTTTCATCACCGCTTGAAAGCAGGAGAAGGCTTGATCTGCAATAACGTTCTGCACACCCGTTCAGCCTTTGAAGACGGCCTGAGCGATCACCAGAACCGCTTGATTTTACGGGGACGCTTTGAGGACCGATTGGATGGGGGCCTTCAAATTGTTTGAACCATCGCAAGGCGTGCCTTATAACAAGCAATCTTTTTAATAGACACGACAAGGAGATAAGTGTGAGCTATTCCCCCACATTGGATGCCCGGCGCGCGAAAATTATAGCCACSTGGCTTTTTACAGTCGCTGGCATGGTTTTGTTTATGGTGATTTTGGGGGGCTTGACGCGGTTGACGCATTCGGGCTTGTCGATTGTTGAATGGAAGCTGTTTAGCGGCTGGATTCCGCCCATGACGGAAGCGGATTGGCAGACTTTGTTCGCCAAGTACCAAAATTTTCCCGAATTTCACAAAACCAACCTCGATATGGATGTGCAAGGCTTTAAAAGCATCTTTTGGCTGGAATTTGTGCACCGGGTTTGGGGGCGCTTGCTGGGCTTTGCGTTCTTCTTGCCGTTTGCGCTGTTTATGATGCGCGGCTGGCTGCGGTTATCGGATGGCTTGTTCTGGAAGTTGKTSGGRCTTTTGGYGTTGGGTGGRTCKCAGGGCGTTATGGGKTGGTTTATGGTGATGAGCGGCTTGGTCGATCGTCCTGACGTCAGCCAATACCGATTGACGGCGCACTTAGGTTTGGCGGTTCTGATTATTATTGCTTTGATTTGGGTCGCTTTAGGCTTGTTGAACAAAGACCCGCATGATCAGCACCACCAAGATGCAGGATTTTTGAGCTTGGCTTCTAAGGGTTTATTTTGTTTGGCCTTCTTGACGGCGATGTCGGGTGGATTCGTTGCCGGTTTAGATGCAGGCTTGGCTTATAACACCTTTCCTTTAATGGACAATAGTCTGATCCCCGGCGGCCTTTTTGATTTTAACCCCTGGTATATGGCGCCGTTTGAAGACATCACCACCGTGCAGTTCGATCACCGTACGCTGGCTGAACTGACATTTTCTGTTGTGATGTTGATCTGGTTTAAGGCTCAGTCTCGTCATTTGGCTCCGCGGACCAGGAAGGCGGTTAATGCTTTGGGGATTATGGCCTGTGTGCAGGTGGCTTTAGGCGTGTCTACGTTGCTCCTCGTCGTGCCGGTCAGCCTCGCCAGCCTGCATCAGGTCGGTGCTGTGATGTTATTGTCTATTGCAACGTGGTGCATGCATGAATTGCGCACCCCAAAAATTGAACCCGCCTAATGCACAAAGCGGTTATTTTGGCAACTTGCATTGAAGGGCTTGTCCCTCCTTGTGAAAAAACATTAGACTGACATAGTAATGGGTTGGATTGATTCGGAGCGTGATTTCTCTGGGTCTGTGATGTTTGGCAAAAACTGATAATTCTTGGCTAAAATAAAGGCCTTTTAGCAAGGGAAATGGAAGTATGGATACCACGATGAGCGAACATAAGAAATTTCGTTTGGTCACGCGCAGCGACTTTGATGGTCTTGTCTGTGCCGTATTGCTTAAGGAAATGGACCTAATTGATGATATTAAGTTCGTTCATCCTAAGGATATGCAGGACGGTACGATCTTGATTTCCGATAACGATATAACAACCAATCTTCCTTATGTTAACGGYGTGCAYATCGCCTTTGATCACCATGCSAGTGAAGTYRTGCGTTTAGACGACAGTCCGCCTAACCATGTYATTGAYCCGGATGCACCATCCGCAGCACGCGTTGTGTATGACTATTATGGTGGTCACCTTGAATTTAAGAAGATTTCTGAAGAGATGATGGATGCCGTTGATAAGGCGGATTCGGCACAATTTAACGAACAAGAAATCCTTCACCCGACCGATTGGGTGCTGTTGAATTTCATCATGGACTCTCGCACTGGACTGGGCCGTTTTAAAGATTTCCGTATTTCCAATTATGACTTGATGATGGAACTCATTGATTACTGTCGTGACCATACCATTGGAGAAATATTACAATTGCCGGACGTTAGCGAACGCGTTGATTTGTACAAGGAACATGGCGAARAKGCCRTGGAACAAATYAAACGCTGYKCTACYGTMCATGGTAATTTGGTGGTYTTGGATTTGCGAAATGAAGACATCATTTACGCAACCAACCKCTWMGYRYKWKWYKYSRTRWAKMYSCWGRYYWAYRKTTYGWTMYWTKYTMTKWRRGKCYTRWATCWSSKTWAYMMWRWMKWWKSRSYYGGTAWSYYSSTCCTCAACCGCAGCAGCGCAACGGATATTGGCACGTTGATGTTGGAATATGGCGGCGGTGGCCACATGAATGCAGGCACATGTCAAATTGACAACGATGAAGCTGATCGCGTTCAAAAAGATTTGATTGTGCGGATCACCGCGGACGGATGAACCGTTTTTCCCAATTTATAGCCTTCGCTGTGGGTGGGGCCCTCGCTCTTTCCATGTTGCAGGGTTTGAGCGCCTGTTCCGATGGTCGCCTTTATCTGAATCAAGTGGCGCAGGTTTTCGGGGCCGGCTTGGATCAAGATGCGCAACGCGAACTTAAGCGTTTTGATGACGCATTCGCGATGTACAGTAACGACCCCACAGATGATCGCCAACGCGAACATTTTCGTAACACTTTTCGGCTAATCCGGGCCAATTATGTGGTCCCGGTTAATGATACCAAGCTTATTGACGATGCCTTGAAAGGGATTGAAAAGCTAGAGCCCAAAGCCAAGCCGGGCGGRGTTAAGYCATCTGTATTGGTKGAAGCCGCGTTGGATAGCATGCTGGCTGGCCTTGATCCTCATTCTTCGTACCTTAATCCAGATGAATACCTGGAAATGAAAATATCAAATAAAGGCGAGTTTGGCGGGCTTGGTCTTGAAGTTCGTCTGGAGGACAAGCTGATCAAGGTCGTCAAGCCCATTGAGGACACTCCGGCTTCCCGTGCAGGTCTACAGGCGGGGGATTTTATTACACATCTTAACGGTACTCCGGTCAAAGGCATGACTTTATCGGAAGGCGTTAAAATTATGCGTGGGCAGCCCGGTGAAAAAATTGTTTTGACCATTTTACGGACAGGCCTTGCCCCATTTGATGTGACCCTTAAACGCGCCGTCATCCATATTCAGTCCGTGCGTTGGCGTCGTGAGGGTAATATTGGCTATTTTAAGGTGAGCGGCTTTACCGAACAGGTCCAAATTAAGTTGGAACAAGCCGCCGTTGATATGTTTAAAGATGCCGCCAAAGCGAATGTGAATTTGCAAGGTGTGGTGTTGGATTTGCGTAATAATCCAGGTGGTCTGTTGGATCAGGCCTTGTTTGTGTCTGATGCGTTTCTAAACGGTGGTGAAATTGTCGCCGTTCGGGAACGTAACGCCCGCAATGACCGGGTGTATATGGCCGAACCCGGAGATTTATCGCAGGGCTTGCCCATTGTCGTGTTGATTAATGAAGGCTCTGCCTCGGCTTCGGAAATTGTTGCCGARGCGCTCAAGGATCATGGGCGTGCCGTGATCATGGGCCGGCGTTCGTTCGGTAAAGGTTCTGTACAAACCATTCAACCGCTGCCCGTYGAAGGTGCSTTGCGYCTGACCATCGCSCGCTAYTTTGCTCCATCGGGGCACACCATCCARGCTCGRGGTGTGWTGCCMGATATCRTMATCAAAAGMSCGCCSMCYAAAAAAGGCGARAAYGCCYTGAARATTCGCMGGGAAGAAAACTACGCAGACTATCTAAAAGGKGATTCYATTCCAGATAAAGCSGTGACMGCGACRSTYGAAAATTCRGCRTGTCCTGATGTGTCTTCCCAACAAGGTGATGTSGAACTTGGYTGTGCTTTGGCGTACCTCCGTGCGGGKTCGGCCAAACAATTTTTRGYCGCTCTAAAGCCCAMACTCTAAANTCCCNATACGTAATGTTTCTGTCAGTTTYCTGTCRKTAYATGTAGYGCCAAGATCAATATTGTTTCCTTAATSGTGMCCTTAAACGGCCTCGTATTGACCTGGAAAGGCYTGTGGCTTTACSATAATGGTAACAAGACTCGCAGGYCCTAACACCTMTTATTATTTTTATCGCGACTGAACTTAAATCCGAAACCTTTCCAAGGGTACAGTGGATCATAATTCAGGGGTGTTTTGGGCATCTGAAGTGCACACGTTAATGTATGTGTGTCCGGATTAAAANTCGAAAGGTTTCGAAGCATGGCTACGATCAACGACACAACAGGCACAACAACGGACACCACAACCGGCACTCCAGCGGGTGCAAGCACGGTTGCCCTTGATGCAAATTCGGGAAATACGTTAACGATGCCAGACGGTCTTAATCCGGCTATGGCTGATTTTGCTCACGAAGGTCCTGACTTGGTTATGACGTGGCCGGATGGGAGCGAAGTCACTGTCACCGATTATTTCACGGTCGATCCTCAGCCTGATCTGGTGAGCACCGAAGGTGCCCAAGTCACGGGTGATTTGGCGGCTCGTCTTGCTGGATCGGCTACGCCGGGCATGGTTGCTCAAGTTGGCGACGGCATTGCAGAACAGCCAATCGGTCAAGTTGATAAATTAACCGGAACCGTGACCGTGATCCACGCAGATGGTACGAAAGTCGAACTGCATATTGGTGATCCGGTTTATCAAGGTGATATCTTGGAAACGAGCCTTGATGGTGCCATTGGCGTCATTTTGGCGGATGAAACTACCTTCTCCATGGCCGAAGATGGGCGCATGGTGTTGGATGAAATGGTCTATGACCCGGGCACTCAACAAGGGTCGGTGTCGTTATCTGTGTTGCATGGTGTCTTCACCTTTGTTTCCGGTACCGTGGCCAAAACAGATCCAGATGCCATGACATTGCACACCCCGGTGGCGACCATTGGTATTCGCGGGACTCAGTTGGGTCTGGATATTACGGATGGTCAAACTCTGAAGGTCGCCCTGATGGAAGAAGCCGATGGGTTTATCGGCGAAGTCGTGATTATGAACGACGGTGGCGTTAACGTGTTGAACGGGGCAAATGAATTCAGCATTATCCACAGCTTCGTTCAGGCTCCTTCTTCTACGATCACCCTAAGCCAGACCGATATGCTTCAAACGTTCTCTTCTGCGTTACGCAGCTTGCCGCTGCAAGGTTCAAACGCTAATGATTATGGATTGCAAGGTGATGCATCCAGCTCATCTGCGGTTGGTCTGGCGCCTTTCGACACTGCGGGTGGTGCCTCGGATGCCGTTACGGCTCGTGATCTGAATAACATGTCGACCGCTGCGGGTGGCCAAGATAACACAGCACAAGGCCTCGCCGACTTCGATGTTGCCAGTACGACTCTGATTGACGCTGCGGGCAACGTTGATAATACCATAGCGGCAGACTCGATAGCTACAGCCTTGAACAATTTAGATACAGCAGCCGGTGGACAAACGCCCGCAGTTACGGGAAGTATTTTCGCTCCTATTGGGGCTTTGGCAGATTCCATTAAYCCCATAAATACGRTYGCCGCGGGTGCGGGCACAGCGACGCCTATCACGCAAGTYGCGGCCRCCCCYGTYGTCGATACTGTCGTCCCYGTYGTCGATACTGTCGTCCCYGTYGTCGATACTGTCGTCCCTGTCGTCGATACGACCGTAGCAAACGCACCAGCAGTGAACGTATCTTCAGTCAACGCTACGGGCCAAGAAGATGGCACATTTGCTCTGGATATCGCCATTACGGCAACAAACACCACCGTTGCTGCTGTTACGATTAGTGGTGTACAAGCGGGGGCTTCGCTGTCTGCGGGTACTCATAATTTAGACGGCACCTGGACCTTAACGCCTGATCAATTGTTGGGTCTGACAATTACGCCAAGCAGCAATTTTTCAGGTACATTCGAYTTGAACGTCAMCGCGACCACTGCGGCGTCCGGCGTAACAGCCTCGGGTCTCGGTACGGTTCTTGTGACGCCAATTGCCGACGCTCCGGTATTGGTCGGTGGGGCAATGGGTGCGGAAGATACATCCTTTGCCTTGAATCTTAGCGCAGCTGTTTCCGATACTGACGGTTCCGAAGCCATTACGGCTCTGACCATCACGGGCATGCCAGCGGGTGCAACGTTATCCGCTGGGACGCAAAATGCGGATGGTTCGTGGAGCCTGACGACAGCTCAACTTCAAGGTTTGATGATCACCCCACCAGCCGATTATGCGGGCACGTTCTCTTTGAATCTCACGGCTCAAGTCACCGATACGGCGGGCAATCTTGTCAATGTTGGCACGACGTCTACCGCATTTGATGTGACCGTAACTCCGGTTGCGGATGCGCCGACGTTGACCACGGCTGCGGCTGCGGGTGCGGAAGACACGGCGATTGCGTTGAACATTACAACGGCCCAAACCGATGTGGATGGTTCGGAAGTTCTGTCCATGATTATTTCTGGCGTTCCTGCGGGCGCGACTTTGTCGGCGGGTACGGACAATGGGAATGGC
>JAESSB010000035.1 GCA_016764335.1 Magnetovibrio sp. | reverse complement strand
AATTTTGAACAATGTTAATATCAACAGTCATTTTTTAATAAGTGCCTCAAGGCCATTGCGCTAGCTGGTTCCTAGTATAAAACTATTATGTACTAATATATTTTCGTCCAAAAAACTACACGAAAACAACTATTAAAATTTGCGTGAGTTGAAGTTTATTTTTAGGAGAGCCGTAAAATAGATTTACATTTTTTTTGCTAATCAACAAATCTCTGGTCCACTTCTCATTTTTGATTCACACGAATCCCAATTTTCGATCAAGCCAACCTGTTCCAAATTAAATTAGCACAGATCACCTGGTTTATATAAAAAAAATATCTTGCACACATATTAAAAGCAACATGAAGAAGCTAATCTTGTTATTCCTTATTATCCCGTTAATTGCAACCTCTCAATATAACGAAACCGCCATTGAATCATACCTTAAAAATGAAATCCGTACCCTCAATGGTAATCGTTCATATTCGAACTACAACCTCTCCAACATCACAAAAGATAAAAGAACCCTATCATTCACCTACCATAGATATGGAGCTAAAATAAAAGCTAAATATCCTGTAATCATTAGGGCGACAACTTTAGAATCTAAACGCATATATGTTCCCGTGGTTGATAAAGGAATGTATCAGTTTAAAATATTCGGTACGGAGCAGAGAGATTTTGGCCATTTTGAATACAACCAACAAGGATTTCTTACTAAAGCAACCTATTACTTTGAAACCCCTTCCATAAACGGAGAACGGCAATATGACAAAAACACAATAATTAAAACACTTCATTTCAAAGGAGAAAAATATGCTTACCATCAAGTTGGATGGCAATTTGATCGCGACAGTCCTATCTTGGGAAAAACCACCTATGAAGTACATTATTATAATGGGAAAACCAGTGAAGTTTGGGATTTTACTGGAAACATTTACAAAAATTACCTGTGGTCGGACAGTGAAAAACAAATCATCATTACCGAATTAGTGAATAGAATAATGCATGGCATATCCCGTGTCCAAACTGAAAATGAACAAACATTAATACAAGGCCAATATGTAAACGGATTAAAAGAAGGAAAATGGAATCATTACCATAGAACCGGGATAGTCCAAGGTAAAGGCACATACATTAATGATAATCAAACCGGAGAATGGGAATATTATTACGAATCTGGAAAGCTACATTACAAAGGCAGCTATACCAACAACCTGCAAACAGGAGAGTGGCACACGTATTCCGAGACTGGTAAAATAACAGATACCTCGGATTACAACGCTAACGGAGACAAAAAAGGGATTACTGAGGAATTGGTTAGTGTTGAGGAGTTCGAGGCTATCGGCCTACTACAAATTCAAGAACAATTTGGAATTCAATTGTTTGATTACGAAAATGAAAACATAACAATGAAATCTACCTACAAACATGGTTCACCTGATGGAAAAGTAGAATTTTTTGACGAAGTGGAAAAAACTCAAGGTGAAGAATTTTAGGCCTAACGCTCGACGATGAACTTTGATATGTCCACGCGCTCTTGCCAGCCATGCCTGACCAGTTCCGGGTCGTCGTGTTCTTCTTCAGGCCAGCCGATACACAGATAGGCGACGAAGGTCCAGCCTTTGGGCACGTTTAAAATGGACTCGACCTCGCGCGGGTTTAAAATCGACACCCAACCCACGCCGATGCCCCGCGCGCGCGCGGCCAACCACAAGGTATGCACAGCCATGACCACGGAATAATCCAAAGTTTCCGGCATGGTTTTTTTGCCCAAGCCATGTCCTAATGTTGTAGAATGATCGCAAAAGACGGCCAATTGCGCAGGTGATACATCCATACCAGATAATTTAAGCTCTGCGTACAACTTAGCTTTTTCGCCGTGGTAGTCGCTCAACGCATCTTTGTTGCAGATTTGAAAGTGATCGCGCAAGGCTTGGCGTTTGTCGCCGCTTTGGACCTTTGCGAATCGCCATGGCTGACTGTTCCCCACGGAAGGGGCTAAGGCCGCCAGAGCCAGAATCTCATCAACTGAATTTTCGGGCAAAGGATCTGGCTTAAAACGCCGGACATCGCGACGCCATTTCAGTAAATTTTCAAAAGAGCCCTGAAATTCGAGCTCAAATCCAGGCGGCGAGATGTTCAATTGTGTATCCATAGGCTAGAGAATACGAGTGAGATGAAGATCGCGCCACAGAAAAATTCCCTCCAAGCGAACAGGCTCTTACCAGCGGCGCCAGGTATGAATAAATTCCGTTTATGGATTGACGGTTTGACTCGTGCGGGCGTGGTATAATTGGCGCGACGCGCCAGACTTAAGAATCACTAAATAAATGAAAAAATTCACATAATTGAGTTCCTTATAGACCTCTGTATAGGGGCCTCGTTTCCAAAAAAAATACCGTCAGCCGTAAGTTTAATGACGTCAAATGGTTATGTTGTGGCTTGGTGACCCTACGGGATACGAACTAACAGGGGAACACTTTGAAAATATTATAAAATTAACATCAGTATTTACAGAGTGGCTGGACTCAAATTTCAAGTACACCCCCATTGATTTAACGAAGGCTTCCAAGGATGTGTAAAACCCAAGGCATTTTCGCGGTGTTGTGTTGTACGTCCACATGATGTCTTGATCTATAAAATGGTTGATGTTCAGTTTGCGTGGCAACGACCTTCTCAGGACACCATTGGCATTTTCGATTGATCCTCGTTGCCAGGGCGAATGCGGATCACAAAAGTAGGCTTGGAGCCGCAATGGCTCCTGGAAACGATGTTTCCGAAAGCGCGCTAAGGCGTCTTTGGTGTTGAGTAAATCTTGTAAGGCATCGTTTTTGATTTTTTGTCTGTACGTTTGGTTATGAGCAAGAGCCGAGATAGTCCTTCAATGCAGGTCAACAAGCTGACCCGAAAATGCATCAGGTCGGCTTCCCAATGTTGGATTTCAGAGCGTAAGTGAGCTTTTGTTGGGCGCATGTGAATGGGGAAAAGGTTGGGAAGTGGCAGTTCTTTTTGTTTTCGTCTGGCAGGACGGCCTCGACGGAATTTTCCTTTGGGCAATCATTGATGAAGTTTCTGACGGCGACCAACGCGGCTATAAATCCCATCCCTTAGGATCATTAATCCTCAGGAGGAGCGCTATGGCGTGAGCCGGCCAGAAATTTGTTCTGGGGTCAGTTCCATTGCAAGACGATCCAAGACATAGGTTTTAAGCTGGCTCCGGCGCTCAATTTAGAACTTTGCCGTTTGGCGCGCCATCGCCATATGGTCGGCTATGGCAGGTTTGTAAACGCTTTTCTCGCCCAGAGTATTCCGTTTAAGTTCGGGGCCAATTGTTGACGGAGATCGGTCCAAATAGGCGACGATCCGGCGACGAGATATACCGTCTGCATGCAGACGGTATATCTCACATCTCTCATTCAGTTCGATGTGAYTRTAAAGGTTTTCCATTGCATCCCCAGCATAGCTGAGTGTTGCACTTGGTTCTGGACTCTAGCAAGGTCGCCAAGCATCATAAAGGATATAGAGTGTGAAAGGCCCCGTTACCATCACCACATCGAACTGCATGTCGCAATTTTGCAAGTGCGTTTTGTGGGCCATGAAATGTTCGGCGGTCCGTTCGATGCGTGCTTGTTGGTATGAAGAAATCGCTTCGGCGGCCTCATGGCGGGTGTTGCGGGCTTTGACTTCGACGAATCCAATACGATTTCGTTTAAGCGTAATCAGGTCAATTTCGCCGACCTTTGTTTTATAATTGCAGGCTAATATRCGGTGGCCTAAGGCSATMAGGACGATGCGCGCYAAATATTCGGCCCATCGCCCGCGTCTCCASGCRCGTTTTTTCTTTTCTTTTGATGGATCTGGCGGTTTACTCATGGGCGGGCTCCCGTTAGGCTGCTTTCGTGACTATAAGGTAACAGGTTTTTGTGAAGGCTCCAGGGGCAGATGACGCGCATGGTAAATTTTAATATTCACAACGCCTGTCGGGGCGTGGTTCTCGCGGTGACCTTGGTGTTGGTTACGGGGTGTCAAAATGTCGTGAATTTTCCGGGGTTGAACACGGCTGCGTCAGCACCCGCACCATCGCCCATGTTTGAATCCGTTCCCGGCGMASCKTCACMKTCGRCSACKGTYGAAGTSGCSCGRGCCTATCCGCCACGRCCGCGCCTGCAAACSGGTATGMSWCCACCRACCSMACCCAACATGGGCCAGCGCCCGCCGATGTTACCATCGCTGAAAGAATTGTTGGGACGGATGCCGCAGACCGAAGACGGCGCATTGCACGAACCCCCGCAGCTTCCGGTCGTGAAGGGGCGCCGCGTGGCTATTTTATTGCCGCTTACGGGGTCCAATAAACGCATTGGGGTATCGTTGTTGGGGGCAGCACAGATGGCGCTGTTTGATTTTGCTGACCAAAATTTTGAATTGCTGGTGCACGACACCCACGGCACGTCCGAAGGCGCTGGCGAAGCCGCGCGTCTGGCCATTGGTGATGGCGCAAGCCTGATTGTTGGGCCGTTATTGGCTTCGTCTGTACGGGGGGTAAGCGATGTTGCACGCGCGGCAGCGGTACCCGTTATGGCCTTTTCATCGGATCGCACGGTGGTCGGCGATGGGGTTTATACCATGGGCTTTTTCCCCGGCGATGAGGTTCGTCGTGTGGTAAAATTTGCCGCTTCGAAAGGGGCGCGCCGATTTGGCTTGTTGGCCCCGCGCGGGGTGTATGGTAAAACGGTATTGACGGCCTTGCAAACACAGATCGCACAGTTTGGTGGTGAAGTGACCAAGGTTGAATTTTACGCCCCCACAGAAACGGACTTTTCCAGCCCGGTTAAACGCCTCGCCAATTATAATGTGCGCCGCCAAAACTTGTTGAGCCAACGCAAATTATTGAAAGAGCGTGGCGATGAAGTGGGGGTCTTGGCCTTGAAGCGTCTGCAAAACTTAGAAACCCTGGGGGAACTCCCGTTTGACGCCTTGTTGGTGGCTGATGGCGGCAAGCGATTGGTGGCGGTGGCRGCGATGYTGCCKTTTTAYGACATTGATCCSAAAAAGGTTATGATTTTGGGGACSGGGCAATGGGATGAAGCGGGCCTTGGCACCGAACCCGCYCTGTTGGGRGGMTGGTTTGCGGCCCCAGACCCRACACAGCGYCAAGCTTTTTCTGACAARTATCTTGAYGCCTTTGGYGTTCGYCCGCACCGTTTGGCRACGCTGGCCTATGATGCYRTGGCTTTGGCYGTGGTGTTGGGRRSACAGGAYCGACCTCAGGCTTATGCYGCAAATATCCTCACSGATTCCGGYGGTTTTACCGGGCGYGATGGTATTTTTCGCTTTACCGGCGAYGGKGCGGCTGAACGTGGCTTGGCGGTGCTGAAGGTAGACCGCAAAACGGCAAAAGTTATCGACCCTGCGCCAAAGGCGTTTGAAAACTAAGACCTACGGCACGAGTTTTTCAATAATAGCACTCAAGACCAAGCGCCCTTTTGGGGTRACAGCAARGTGGTGTTGMGTGACGGTCACTAAACCTTCTTCTTGCAGCATATCTAGGGCCTGAGCATCGACAACATTAAGAATATCTTGGCCAGTTTGGTGCAAAAAAGGAGCGCGCTGAAGGCCATTGGTGAGCCGTAACCCTGTTAAAATGCGTTCTTCAATGCGATCTTGTGCGGATAAAACACGAACCTTGGCGGTGCCATGCCCAACGCGGTCAATTTTGCTTTGCCAGCGTTGGGGGTCAGCAATTTGATGGCGTGCCATGATGATGCCGTCTTGGGTCAGGCGACCATGGGCACCGGGACCAATGCCCAAATAATCGCCGCCGGTCCAATACGTTAAATTATGACGGCTTTCCTGACCGGGCTTTGCGTGATTGGACACTTCATAGGCGGGTAATCCGGCGGCGGCAGTGATGTCTTGGGTCAGTTGATAAAGGTCAGCACCATCGTCATCGGAGGCCCCAACAACGCCATCGTGAAAAAACTTTGTTCCGGGTTCGATAGTCAGTTGGTAAAGCGAAATATGTCCATCGGCAAGGCTTAACGCGTGGACCAATTCATCGCGCCAAGCGGCAAGCTTTTGGCCCGGTCTGGCATATATGATATCGAATGTGAAACGATCAAAAATTGATCCCGCAATGGCCAAAGCCTGCTTGGCTTCCTGCGCTGAATGTTCGCGCCCAAGTTGTTTTAAAGCATCGTCGTGCAAAGCCTGAATACCGATGGACACGCGGTTGACGCCTGCGTCTTTAAAAGCCCTAAATTTAGCGGCTTCAACAGAATTTGGATTGGCTTCCAGGGTGATTTCGCAGTTTGGCTCTAAGCCCCAAGCGGCGGTGGCGGTKKSKAKGMYYWYMKKYWSSGKSGCYKGWYSSRYWRKRSTKGSTKTKSSSCSSSSGRRMMWMRTKSKKSAWRRSSYSCGGTCCTTTGTAAACGATGCAAAATGATTTAGTTCAGCCAAAATAGACTGGGCATAATCAGCCTGATCGCGATCACCGGGGGCAAGAGCGCGGGAATTAAAATCACAATAGGGGCACTTTGATAAGCACCATGGCCAATGCACATACAACGCCAAAGATTTGGGGTTTAATTCAATCATAAGGATGCAAAACACGCCTTAACAAGTTTTTTAAAGGCCATGGCCCGGTGGCTCATCGCGTGCTTTTGTTGGGGTTCCATGGTGGCGAAGGTGATGGTGTGGCCGTTGGGAATGAAGGTCGGATCATAGCCAAAACCCTTATCGCCYACRGGGGGCCAGGTCATTGTGCCGGGCACTTGGCCTTCGAAACTTTCGTGATGACCATCGGGCCAGGCCAAAGTCAATGCGCAAGCGAAATGAGCACTACGGTCGGTAATTTTTGCCAAATTGAGCGCATCTTCCACCTTTTGCATGGCGACCGTAAAGTTTTTGCCGGGTCCGGCCCAGCGTGCGGAATAGACGCCGGGGTCGCCCCCAAGGCCCTGCACGCACAGCCCCGAATCGTCGGCCAAGGCGGGCAGTTTCGCCGCCTTGGCCGCCGCCACCKYSTTGMTRWKGGYGTTSKYKRMGMWRSTTKMKCSRKMKYSCACGGGTTCGGGCAAGCCAAGCTCACCAGCCGATATGACGTCAACGCCAAAAGGCGCTAACAGTGCGCCGATTTCGCGCACCTTGCCCTGGTTATGACTGGCAATCACCAGTTTTCCGCCATCGAATCGACGCGTCATGAGGGGTCCTTTAACCCCAAAGCTTCACGTTGAAGCTGAACCAGGTGCACGATGCCTTGTTTYGCCAAGCCCATCAATTCCATGAATTGTTCTTCGGAAAAGGGATAATCTTCGGCRGTGCCTTGGATTTCGACGATGCCATTGCGGCCCGTAAGAACGAARTTRGTATCGGCTKSGGCGCCAGAATCTTCAAYGTAATCAAGRTCCAAAATAGCRGTGTTTTTATAYAAACCACAGCTSACCGCAGCYACGTGGTCAACCAACGGAATRGTCSCGATCARRCCYCGGCTTTGGGCATTTTGCATCGCRAGRTGCAAGGCAACRTAGGCCCCGGTGATGGCGGCGGTGCGGGTGCCGCCGTCGGCTTGGAGGACATCGCAATCAACGGTGATTTGCAGTTCACCCAGSGCTTCTAAATCRGTAACGGMCCGTAAYGACCGKSCGATGAGGCGTTGAATTTCTTGAGTTCGGCCYGATTGTTTACCGCGTGCRGCTTCRCGGTCCATGCGGGTATTTGTGGCCCGTGGCAGCATGCCGTATTCCGCCGTGACCCAGCCCTTGCCGGTGCCTCTGATCCACGGTGGCACGCGTTCGATAAGGGATGCGTTGCACAATACGTGGGTATCGCCAAATTTGATCAAGCATGATCCTTCGGCATGTTTGGAAAACCCGGTTTCCAAGGTTACGGTGCGCATTTCGTTAAGGCCGCGTCCWGATGGTCTCATAGATATTGTCCTTAAAAGATTTGAGAGAAAGATTGAATGTTGAGCCTAAGCTACCATACATTCATTCTATGATTACAGACCTGAACGAACGATCACGCGAAATTTTTCGTCGTATTGTTGATGGCTACCTTGATACGGGGGCACCTGTGGGCTCGCGTACGTTGAGCCGCCAACCGGGCYTAGACATMTCGCCGGCCACCATTCGCAACGTCATGGCAGACTTGGAAGACGCTGGGCTTTTGTTCGCCCCGCACACCTCGGCCGGGCGCTTGCCCACCGAAGCTGGGCTGAAAATGTTTGTTGATGGCTTGTTAGAGGTCGGAAATCTTACCAGTGCCGAGCGCGAATCCATCGAGGGTGAATGCAAGGCGTCGGGGCGTTCGGTCAAAGGCCTGTTGGAAAGCGCGACCCAAGCTTTAAGCGGCTTGTCGCGTTGTGCGGGTATGGTGATTGTTCCCAAAAGCCAAGCCCCGCTAAAGCACATCGAATTTGTCGCCCTTAACCCTGGTCGAGCATTGGTGGTTTTGGTAACCGAAAACGGTGTGGTGGAAAATCGTATTATTGAATTGCCTATTGGCGTTTTGCCGTCGGCCTTAGTCCAAGCCACCAATTATTTGTCCGCGCGGTTGGTGGGGCGGACCTTGGATGATGCATTGGAATCCATGCGGCTTGAGCTTGCCCAACATAAGGCCGATCTTGATCAGCTTACGCAAAAGGTGGTCGAAGCGGGCATTGCGGTGTGGGCGGGCGGTGATCGTTCAACCAACGATGCAGCGTTGATCATTCGTGGACAAGCTAATTTACTCAACGACATTGATGCGCAATCTGACCTTGAACACATCCGTGCTTTATTTTCGGCGCTGGAAACCAAAGAAACGCTRTCCAATTTGATCGCCAGTGCTGATCGCGCCGAAGGGGTGCAAATATTCATCGGTTCGGACAATACGCTGTTTGGTTTGTCGGGATGTTCAATGGTGGTTGGCCCCTATCACGATAGCCAACAAAGGATTGTCGGGGCSATCGGCGTGATCGGCCCGACCCGCATGAATTACGCCCGAATTATCCCCATGGTCGACTACACGGCGAAATTGGTGGGCCGCATAATTGGGTGAATGGGTTGCGCAAACGGCAAAATAGGCTACATACCTTTGCAGCAGTCCATTTACAATAAAGAAGCGATAAAACCCATGAGCGATCAAACCGAAAATCCACAAGACGACGACCCAGAACGTGAAGCCGAAGCTCCTCTTGATGCTCATGTTGACCCGGTTCCGACCGCGCTGGATGAGCCTCTTCAAATTGATGAGCCAGATTTAGCTGCACAAATCATTGACCTTACAGATCAATTGCTGCGCGCCAAGGCAGAAACAGAAAATACGCGGCGTATTGCCGCACGGGAAAAACAAGACGCCAGCAAATATGCGCTGACCAATTTTGCCCGCGATATTTTGCGCGTGGCCGACAATWTGGGCTTTGCCATGATGAGCGTATCGGACGAAGCCCGCAAGTCGGATCAAAACCTTGATAACTTGTTCGTCGGTATCGACATGACCATGAAAGAATTGTTGAGCGTCTTTGGCGCGTTTAACATTAAGCCGGTGGTGACCGACGGCACGCCTTTTGACCACAACATTCATGAGGCCGTTCAACAAGTTGAAAACGCTGAATTGCCCGCAAATACCGTGGTCAAAACTTTGCGCGGGGGTTATACCTTGCAGGATCGCTTGTTGCGTCCAGCGCAGGTTATTGTTTCGACGGGCGGCGCGAAGGCGGACCCCATACAAATTTCAGCCGAAACAACCTATGAAGCCCCSGCTAAAACACCGGGTCAAAATGTAGATCAGGAAACGTAATAATTTCACGCTGCGAATGTTGCAGAAAACAAGTTACGGGCATATATACATTTCACGGTTAAGACACATATTCAAGCCATGGGATGAAAACCCAAAGATTTAGGGAACGCAGCGGYGCGGTTACGCAGATCGCTGGATGTTCACCCAACACGGAGAAGAAAGATATGAGTAAGGTTATTGGTATTGATTTGGGCACCACAAACTCTTGTGTGGCCATTATGGAAGGCGGCGAAGCCAAGGTGTTRGAAAACGCCGAAGGKACSCGCACGACACCGTCAATGGTGGCGTTTACCGACAGCGGCGAACGCCTGGTCGGYCAGCCSGCCAAACGCCAAGCTGTGACCAACCCAGCAGATACCTTGTATGCGATCAAACGTTTGATCGGTCGCCGTTATGACGATCCACTGACCAAAAAAGATATGGATTTGGTCTCGTACAAAATTGTCAAAGGCGACAACGATGATGCGTGGGTGGAATCAGCCGGCAATAAATATAGCCCGTCTCAGGTGTCTGCGTTCATTTTGCAAAAGATGAAAGAAACCGCAGAAAACTACACCGGCGAAACCGTGACCCAAGCGGTTATCACGGTGCCGGCGTATTTCAACGACAGCCAACGTCAAGCGACCAAAGATGCCGGTAAAATTGCAGGCCTAGAGGTTTTGCGTATCATTAACGAACCCACCGCTGCGGCGTTGGCTTATGGCCTAGACAAAAAAGATTGCGGCATTGTCGCCGTTTATGATTTGGGCGGTGGTACCTTTGACGTTTCCATCTTAGAAATCGGCGATGGCGTCTTTGAGGTCAAATCGACCAACGGTGACACATTCCTCGGCGGTGAAGATTTTGATGCGGTCATCATCGGATACTTGGCCGATGAATTTAAAAAAGAGCAAGGCATCAATCTGCGTGAAGATAAGCTGGCTTTGCAGCGCCTAAAAGAGGCTGCTGAAAAGGCGAAAATTGAGCTGTCCAGCGCGACCCAAACCGATGTCAACCTGCCGTTCATCACCGCTGATGCCTCGGGGCCGAAGCACTTGAATGTTAAATTGACCCGCGCCAAGCTGGAAAACCTGGTCGGTGATTTGATTCAACGGACCATCAAACCTTGCAAAGCAGCGTTGAAAGATGCGGGCCTAAAAGCCAGCGACATTGAAGAAGTGATCTTGGTTGGCGGCATGACCCGTATGCCAAAGGTACAAGAAGTCGTCAAAGAATTCTTTGGTCGCGAACCTCATAAGGGCGTAAACCCAGATGAAGTTGTCGCCATTGGCGCGGCCATTCAAGGCGGCGTGTTGAAGGGCGACGTTAAAGATGTGTTGCTGTTGGATGTGACGCCCCTTAGCCTCGGCATCGAAACCTTGGGCGGTGTGTTTACCCGCCTGATCGACCGCAACACCACTATTCCAACCCGAAAATCACAGGTGTTTTCGACCGCAGAAGACAGCCAGAATGCCGTTACAATTCGCGTCTTCCAAGGCGAACGTGAAATGGCCGCTGACAATAAAATCTTGGGTCAATTCGATCTGATCGGTATTCCGCCAGCGCCTCGCGGTATGCCGCAAATTGAAGTGACTTTTGATATTGATGCCAACGGCATCGTCAACGTCTCGGCCAAAGATAAAGCCACTGGTAAAGAACAGCAGGTCTCTATTCAGGCTTCAGGCGGTTTGTCCGATGGCGATATTGAACAAATGGTCAAAGACGCGGAAGAACATGCGGAAGAAGATCGCAATAACCGCAAACTTGTCGATGCTAAAAATCATGCGGAAAGCCTGATCCACGACACTGAAAAGAACGTCGCGGAATTTGGCGATAAGGTGCCCACAGATGACAAAGCTTCGATCGAAACCGCGATCCAAGCGTGCAAAGATACCTTGGAAGATGAAAGCTCCGACGCTGACGCTATTCAGGGCAAAGTCGATGCCTTGACTCAAGAAGCGATGAAGTTGGGCGAAGCCATGTATAAAGCAAAACAAGCGGAAACCGAAGGTGACGAAGAAGCCTCCGCCGACACTGAAGGCAATGATGACGATAATGTTGTGGATGCAGACTTTGAAGAAGTCGATCCAAAGAACGATAAGTAAAAATAACACGATAGCATAGCCCAATCGGGCCAATGCATCCGGCGGGYTGTYMTSRCCCGCCGGATGCATGTTTAAAGGGTGAAATATCATGGCAAAGCAGGATTATTATGAGCTGCTTGGCGTTGCGAAAGCCGCCGACGCGGGAACGCTGAAAAAGGCGTACCGTAAGCTCGCCATGAAATACCACCCTGATAAAAATCCTGACGATCAGAAGGCCGAGCAAAAATTCAAAGACTTGAATGAGGCCTATGAAGTTCTTAAAGACGATGAAAAACGTGCGGCTTATGACCGCTTTGGCCATGCGGCCTTTGAACAAGGTGGCCATGGCGGCGCGGGCGGTCCGGGCGGCTTTGGCGGCGGCGGCGGTGGCTTTGCCGATATATTCGAAGAAATGTTTGGCGGCGGCGGTGGACGCGGTGGTCCCGAACCCCAAGGACGCGGTTCCGATCTGCGGTACAATATGGATATTACTTTGGAACAGGCGTTCCACGGGAAATCCACTGAAATTCATGTGCCCACAGCGGTGTCGTGTGACTCATGTGATGGCTCAGGGGCTGCTAAAGGATCACAGCCAGTTACATGTGCAACGTGTGGCGGTGCCGGTCGGGTGCGTAGCCAGCAAGGTTTTTTCACTGTCGAACGCACCTGCCCATCGTGCCACGGTCAAGGCAGTGTGATCAAAGACCCGTGTCGCAAATGTTCTGGCAATGGGCGCATGCATAAGGAAAAGACCCTCAGCGTAAATATTCCAGCGGGCGTCGAAACGGGTACGCGCATTCGTTTGTCGGGGGAAGGCGAAGCCGGGATGCGGGGGGCTCCGGGTGGTGATTTGTATATTTTCTTGAATGTGTTGGCACATAAAATTTTTCAGCGCGATGGCACCAATATTCATGTGCGGGTTCCGGTTCCTATGACGACGGCGATTTTGGGCGGTTCAGTCGAAGTKCCYACGGTGGRCGGKAATCGYGCGCGSATTAATATTCCTAMGGGYACCCAATCGGGACAGCAATTTMGGTTRCGCGCCAAGGGTATGAGCATGTTACGCACYACGTCGCGCGGGGACATGTTTGTKGAATTGAGCGTYGAAACYCCGGTCAACCTGACCAAACGKCAAACCGAAATTCTTGAAGAATTTCGCAGCCTTGGCGGGGAYGAAAMCACKCATAGCCCTGAATCGGGCGGATTTTTTGCYAAGGTSAAAGACCTGTGGGAAGACCTGAAAGAYTAACGGYCAATACASYAKATTAGATTTTAATCACCCGCACGTTCATAAAGGGTGTCACAGATAAAACCATATATTTCTCGGCGGCCAAATTTGTCGATGAATCGGTAAATGGTGACCTTGATCGTTAATGGGGCTGTCCCAGGGAACACAGACAAGGTGTTCTCATGGCTGACATGAGAAAGAGCCGATTGCATCAGAATAAGCAGGATCGCCGGCTTGAATATTGAGGTGCAGGCCCGACAGCAAGATGTGCCGCACCACTTGTGAACGTCAACGTCAAATCCATAAGTTGCGCTATGGCGTATTTTTAAAGGAATGTGAGTGGCGTTTTCACAACAGGGACCCATCAACTCAATTATCACAATTAAAGCAGTGGGTTAAGGGACTTTTGAACGCGTTATCTGGTGCAGTCCCAAATTAACTTGTTATCCAAACTGTGACGTCGTGCAAAAATGATCGCCAAGCGATGTGAGCAAGGCCCATGAACCGTATGTGCTGGATCTGATGAGTACAGCACGCCCAAGTTTATGCTGATATCGTTGCTCATTATGATTGCAACGGCGATGATGAGCCCCCTTCGCAAGATCAAATAAAGAAATTTGGTGTAGATTTAGGCCATTTTTTGAAAATCAGAAATATTCATGAACAGGCCAGAGCCAGGGCCGAAGGCAGCGTAGGCGCATTGGGTCATGGGGGACTTGACCTATTCAGATATTCCCTATTTACAGACGGACAAAGAATTACCCGGGTGATTTAGGTCCTTTCCCGATAGCTTTGCGGACGAATATAAAGGCCCATCTAGCCAACGCAACTTCACCGATCTTAAAGCTATTGTCGGTGAGGTGTTAGCAACGCGTGTGGATACAAAAAGGCGTCGCGCGTGGTGGAATGATGCGGTCAAAATAATGAACTCTTTGATCGTGAGGAGGACGCTATTTAGTCGTTTGACCTCTTGGATTGGCTGAATCAGTTTAAAACGGCTTCAATTGACCTCCAGCGAGACAGTGCGGGACAGTAATATTTACCGATTTTTTCCGGCAGGGCGCCAACACAGAACATTGGTGTTACATGAATTTTTTCCGGCGGTGCGGCCTAATAGTTATTTAAAGCACTGTCTGCTTATAATCTGGAGCATAAACCGCAAAGGCAAGGGTGTGGTAATTTCGATCTGTAAATGATAAACATCGTGCATCTTGTGTTTTTTAAGTTGTGGGTGGATAGAGAGCCATGAAAATCGGAATTGTGGGTGCTGCTGGGCGCATGGGGCGTATGTTATTAGTTGCCGTGGGGGCTGCTGATGGGGCACAGATCGGTGGTGGGGTCGAAGCCTTAGGGCATCCTGATCTGGGCAAAGACCTTGGCGTTTTGACGGGCCTTAATGCCGTCGGTGTTGTTTTAGGATCGGACGCGCGCGCCTTATTTGACGCCGTTGATGTTGTGGTCGATTTTTCCTTTCCCAACGCCACCACGGCTCATGCACAAATTGCCCAAGCCACCGGGACGGCTTTGGTGATTGGCACTACGGGCCTGAATGATGAGCAACAAAGTGTTATACGCCAAGCCTCAAGCTTTGCGCCCATTGTGCAGGCGGCGAATTATTCGGTTGGCGTCAATATGTTGCTGGGCTTAGTCGAACAAGCGGCGCGGATCTTACCGGAAGCCTATGACATCGAAATCATCGAAATGCATCATCACCATAAAATTGACGCTCCGTCGGGAACTGCTTGGGCATTGGGCCAAGCCGCCGCGGCGGGTCGCGATGTTGATTTAGTGGACGTTGCCGATAAAGTTCGTGACGGCATCATTGGTCCCCGCACATCGGGCGATATTGGCTTTGCCACCTTGCGCGGTGGCGATGTGGTGGGCGATCATACGGTGATGTTTGCCGGGCCCGGCGAACGGGTTGAAATCACCCACAAAGCGGCGTCGCGTGAAATATTTGCCAATGGCGCTGTGCGGGCTGCGATTTGGGCCACGGCGCAAAATCCCGGCTTTTATAACATGAAAGACGTGTTAGGATTTTAACCGTGGTTGTCGAACTGAGTCTAAGAGCAAAAGCATGAAAAAGTCAGCCGTCCAAGCATTTTTCACCCGCCTGCGCGCCACAAATCCTGAACCTAAATCAGAATTGGTGTGGACCAATGCGTATACACTGGTGGTCGCTGTGGCTTTATCGGCGCAAGCCACAGATATTGGCGTTAACAAGGCCACCAAAAACTTGTTTAGCAATGTCGATACGCCACAAAAAATGTTGGCCTTGGGGCTTGAAGGCTTGAAGGCTCATATTAAAACCATCGGTTTGTTCAACACCAAGGCCAAACATATCATCGCCATGAGCCAATTGTTGGTCGATGAGTTTGGTGGTGAGGTTCCGCGCACGCGGGCGGAACTAGAACGGCTGCCCGGCGTTGGTCGTAAAACGGCTAATGTTGTGTTGAATGTGTGTTGGGGGGAACCCACCATGGCGGTGGACACGCACATTTTTCGGGTTGGTAACCGCACCGGATTAGCCCCCGGTAAGACGCCGCTGGCGGTGGAACAAAAATTGCTGAAGGTGATACCGCATGAGTTTATGGTGCATGCCCACCATTGGCTGATTTTACAGGGTCGTTATGTGTGCAAGGCCCGCAAGCCCGCTTGTCCAACCTGCCCTGTCAACGATCTGTGCGGCTTTAAAGACAAAACATTATAAGATTTAATAATTAATCCTAATATATAATCTAAAATGTTGCCAAGCACCTGTCACGATCCATGTTATGGCCCAAAGCATCGCGGGCATCAAAATGCATGATAGACAGGGTCGGACTCGTGTCTGTATCGGGATATAAAAATAAGCTCAAAACACAAGACTCATTCTTATACTGCCAAATATTGGCATGAAGGTCTGCGCGGATGAAGGTTGGCTCACCTAAAGTTGCGCGCAACCAAGCATCGTCCTTACCCAACACATTTTCGGCGGTTACCTTAGGTTTAAAGGCGGTAATACGGGCAAATACAGTCTCCACGGCAGATGCTGCTTTGGCCACGGCTTGACGGATCGGCTGCGTGATGGGTTGTGTTGTTGGTTGGGTGTTTTGGCTGGAACATGCACCAAGGATCAACACTAAACATAAAATAAGATTTTTTTTCATGTCTTATTTATCCGGTCTAGAAAGGTTCATCACGTCATCCTCATCGCTCAAAGTCCTGCTTTTAGCCTTTGTTGTGGAGGCTAAATCAAGAGAACTTATTACATCTTGTTTTTTAGGGGGTGAATTGCGCCCGGTTGGGGTGGGTTTATCGACAACACCGTCTTTTTTGCGCCAGGTTTCAAACATATGCACCATGGCTGCCGTGGCAATAACCGGGGCAATCAAGTTAAGCAGCGGAATCGTCAACATAAAGGCAAAACCGATGCCACCAATCAACAACGGCGTCTTCCACCGTTCGTGCATGGCCTTAGCATCGTCGGGGGATATGCGCCGCAACGCCACCAATTCAAAATATTCACGGCTAATCAAATAGCCATTTAGCCCCAGATAGATAAAGGGTAGAATGGGCCATAGCGGCGGAATAATTAACAACGGCACCAACAGTAAGTTAAAGCCAACGGTCACGGCCATAAATTTGGCGGCGGGAACAAGGCTTTCTGCGATGGTTTGGCCGGGAGCGACGGGTTTATTGGGATAGTGGCGTTGTTCGACGGCTTCGACGACGCCATTCAACATAAACGATCCAACGGCAGTCACAACGGCGGGAAATAACAACCAGGTTAAAGCCATCACGCCAAACTGCGCGATGGTGTCAAAAATAATTTCTAACCAACCAATGGAGACAAAGGCCGTAATTTTTAACGCGAAATACAGGGCAATATATAAGACGATAAAAACGAAGATCGCCCCGGCGATCGAACGCATCACAACGGCGCGCGTTTTGGAGTCCGATAATTGACCAAAGCCCTTAAAGTATGCCGATAATAAAGTCCCCATGCGGGAAGCCCCTAGCCGCTAAAGTGCAAAATATTATGTGAGCCCCAGACATAGCCTTGAAGTTCACCCTTCGCAAGGGGCGCACCACAGATAGTGTGAGGCAGTCCATGGCCCATTTGGGTGCGTACGTTTCCTGTGTTCAATATTGTGTTCATCACAGAAACGATCAAAGATATAGTGAGAAGCGTATTTCTGGCGCACATGATTTGAAAACGGAAGGCCATGATCCGTCATAATTGTGTGGATATGATAAGGGATGGCCTTGATGAAATTTCTGAAGAAGCCTGCGGTAATCACTTTGGTTTAGCACTCGTGTAAGTCTACATAGGCCAGCTTTGACGTGCGATCAATCGTCACAAAAGATACAATGTTCCGTCCTCTGTGCGGACTTCAGCGATGTCGATGTGAACATAGCCACGCCTTAGCGCGCCTTCGTCCCAGAGGACCTCTTCTGGGGCAAAGCCCCTAGGGAGGGAAACATCGTTTCCAGGGGAATCGGATATGTTTTAATTTTTTGCGTGGGTTTGTCCGCGCCCAACTTCGGTAGCCGAGAGATCCCATGGCGCCGGCAAGCACCGATGTCATGAAGATCGTGACTTGTGGGGATCGTGACTTGTAATGAGCGCAAGATTGAGCACCGCAAGACTCAAATCACCCGCCCCCCTGGACCAATGGAAAAGTCGAAAGGATGAAGCGAACCTTAAAAGAAGCCACGATCAAACGCTATCACGACGAAAGCCCCGACCCGCTCAAAACCCACTTGCAGATCGTCTTAAAAGCTTACAGCTTCGCAAAGCGTTTAAAGACCTTGAAAGGTTTAACCCCGCACGAATATATCTGCAAAACATGGACAAAAGAGCCAAAACGATTCAAACTAAACCCAAAGCATCACAGTCCGTGACTAAACACCCAGCACAGGAAATATCAGGTGGCGAACGCGTTTTCGAACAAACTGGCGGGGCTGTCGAAGCAGAATAAGCGTCGGACTTTAAGCATGCCTGGCGGCATTGATTTTAGTTCTAACGATTATCTTGGCCTTGCCAATCATACAGGTATTCGCCAAACGATGGTGCAGGCACTTCAAAACGGCGTACCTTTGGGGTCTGGTGGCTCGCGCTTGTTGCGGGGCAATCATGACCAGCACGAAGACCTAGAAGCCTTCGCCGCCGATTTTTTTGGCACCGAAGCAGCCTTGTTTATGTCGACCGGGTATCTGGCCAATTTGGCGCTGTTGACGACCTTGCCAGGGCGCGGGGATATCAT
Source organism: Magnetovibrio sp. (assembly GCA_016764335.1). Classification (GTDB taxonomy): domain Bacteria; phylum Pseudomonadota; class Alphaproteobacteria; order Rhodospirillales; family Magnetovibrionaceae; genus JANLGW01. The sequence continues at coordinate 3,679 of JAESSB010000035.1, read as the reverse complement.
CGTATTTGATGCCTACATTCATGCCAGCGCCAAGGAAGGCATACATGCATCATTGGCGCGTCATAAAAAATTCGCTCACAATGATGCACAGGCCTGTGAAGACGCCGTCAAACGGGCCCGGGCACAGGGTGCCGATAAAATATGGATTGTCGTGGAAAGCGTTTATTCCATGGATGGTGACCTGGCGCCTTTGGCAGACATCATGGATATTGCAGATCGCTTTGAGGCCTATGTGATTGTGGATGAGGCCCATGCCACAGGCGTCCACGGGCCGGATGGGCGGGGCTTAAGTTGTGCCTTTGAAGGCAGATCCAATTTAATTTCAATGCATACATGCGGCAAAGCCTTAGGACAATCAGGGGCTTTGGTGACGTTGTCTGCCCTGCTTAAAGATTACCTCATCAACACGGCGCGCAGTTTTATCTATACCACCGCGCCGCCGCCGTTGGCCGCCGTTGCCGTCCAAGCCGCGTTGAAGGTGGTGCGCGATGAGCCTGAGCGTAGGCAGGCCCTGTTGGACCTTACGCAATACGCACACCGCGTGTTTCCTCAAGTGCCGGGGTCCACGCAAATTTTGCCGTTGATCATTGGTGATGATGGGGCGGCTTTGGCGTTGGCCGAAGGGTTGCAAGCTCAGGGTTTTGACATTCGCGCCATCCGCACCCCCACGGTGCCCAGAAATACGGCCCGTTTGCGCATGAGCATTACCCTAAACAGCACGGCCCAAGATATAGACGCTCTGGCCTTGGCCTTTAACGCATGACGCGGCTCATCATCAGTGGGACTGATACTGACGTCGGTAAAACCGTGGTGGCGGCGATGCTCACCTTGGCTTTGGGTGCGCGCTATTTCAAGCCTGTGCAATGTGGAACGCAACCAGAAACCGATACCCAGGCCGTGATCCGCATGACAGGATTGTCCACAGACCGGGTCCTGGCGGAAGCGGTGGTATTGAGCCACCCGTTATCGCCTCATCGTGCTGCCGAATTGGATGGGGTCAGCATTGATGTGCAAAGCCTGACCCCGCCCGCGGGCCCCGTTATCGTCGAAGGTGCTGGCGGGCTTATGGTCCCGGTGACCCGACATATGTTGTTTATAGATTTATTTGCGGCGTGGAATTTACCGTTGGTGCTTGTCGCCCGTACGGGGCTGGGCACCTTGAACCACACTTTGTTGTCTCTAAAAGCCTTGCAATCAATGAATGTTGCTATATGCGGCATTGTCTTTGTCGGTGATGAAAATCTTGATAATATGCGCACCATTTCTGAAATGTCAGGGGTTAAAGTGCTGGGCCGGGTGCCGATGATGAAACAAATTAACGCCAATACTTTAAAACAAGTTTTTGAACGTAATTTTAATATTAATGATTTTGAGTTATTTAAATGACCTTATCAAATATTTGGCATCCCTTCACGCAACACGGTCTGATGCCTGAAATGACCAAAATTGACCGCGCTCAGGGGGCCTATGTATACCGTCCTGACGGGCGTGAAATTATCGATGCCATATCGTCGTGGTGGGTGGTGACGCATGGTCATTGTCACCCCCGCTTGGTGCAAGCCGCCCAGGACCAAGCCGGGCGATTGGATCAGGTGATCTTTGCTGGACATACCCATGAACCCGCAGAAAATTTAGCCGAGGCTTTGATCGCGCTAACACCGCCAGGATTAGATAAAGTGTTCTTTTCCGATAGTGGCTCGACGGCCATAGAGGTCGCCCTTAAAATGGCATTAGGCTATTGGCATCATCTGGGCGAAAGCCAACGCACGCGGATCGTCGTCATGGAACATGGTTATCACGGCGATACCTTTGGCACCATGTCGGTGGGGGAGCGCGGCGTCTTTAATGCCGCCTATTCACCGTTGTTGTTTGACGTCGATACCATCCCTTATCCCAAAGTTGGGCAAGAGCATCTGACAACCCTGGCCTTACAGCAAATTTTGGCAGACCACCCGAACCAAGTTGCAGCCTTGCTGGTCGAGCCCCTGGTGCTGGGCGCGGGCGGCATGTTGATGTACGGCGCAAATGTAGTGAAAGACCTATCGAAAATATGTGAACGCCATGATGTTGTGATGATTGCTGACGAAGTCATGACCGGATGGGGGCGCACCGGGACCTTGTTTGCTTGTGAACAAGCGGGCGTCGTGCCCGATATCTTATGTACCTCCAAGGGGCTGACCGGGGGCTTAATGCCGCTGGCGGCGACGCTGTGTCACAAGCGTATTTATGAGGCCCACTACAGCACCGAACGGGCAAAGATGTTTTTTCATTCAAGTTCGTACACCGCAAACCCGATTGCCTGTGCCGTGGCTTACGCCAATACCCAAATCTGGCAAGATGAGCCAGTGCTTGAGCGTATTGGCCAATTGGTGCAAAAACAAGGCGAACACCTCGCTCAATTGAACGATCATCCCCGGTTTGGAAACTTGCGCCAATGCGGCACCATCACCGCTTTGGATATCATCGTMAAAGACCATGGTTATCTGTCAGATATCGCTCCGCGCCTTTAYGATCATTTCCAAAAACAAGATGTGTTGTTGCGTCCCCTTGGAAACACGGTATATATCCTCCCGCCGTATTGTGTAACCGATGCCGATCTGGATAAAATTTATCATGTTATTTCAAACGCACCCGACCTACTTGGACTTTGAAGCCGCTAACCAGCCGTTTCGCGCTCGGCTTGGCGCGTGTATGGACCGCATGGTTGTTGAAAAACCGCTACATGCCCGGTWTTTAAACACACTGTCGATGATGGAACACATGGGTTCGCGGCGCATCATGATGACGCAAAGCAACGCGGGCTTAGGCTTAGAAACCCTTAAGCACATGGCAGAAGAAGTTCGCCATGCGTTCTTTTTCAAGCGCCTAGCCGACAAAATGGCTGGACGGCCAATGGACTATGCTGAATCCGACATGATTGCGGCGCCGTTTGCCCGCATGTACTTTAAACGCTTGGAAAGCTATATCGCGCTGGATGTGCAAAGCGAAGCGGAACCGCTGCGCATCGCCTATTTGTACATGTCGATGATTATCGAATTTCGCGCGGTGTGGTCGTTTGATCTGTATCAAACACGTCTGGATGCGGCAGGGGTTAAGCTGTCGCTGAAAAGCCTGCTTGCCGAAGAACAGGGCCATTTAACGGAAATGGAAAAAAATATTGCGAACTTGGATGCGGATACATCTGACCGAATCACTCGGTTTTTGGCAAAAGAACGCTTCCTGTTTGAACGTTTTCTGGCTCGTTTTGAGGCGGCCGTTGTCGCCGCTTCGTAAGCGCCAAGACATTCCCGCCTAAAACCAAAACGCCCCAACACCTGCTAGCGGTGAAACCATATAACTTCCCAAAAGATCAAGCCCAAACCACAGATCCCCACTGTTGACCCTTAAACGACGCGCGCCAAGATCAATGTGCACACACGTTCTTTTCAGTACTATGCAGCGCAGCCGTTGTCATTTTTTCTCTCAATTAATAGGTTCTGAGCCTAGATATTTAGTCCCGGACTGTGGTGCTGTGGATTTATTTTGAACCTTTCCGGTTCTTTGTCCATATTTTGCAGATATATTCGTGTGGGGTTAAGCCTTTCAAGGTCTTCAAACGCTTTGCGAAGTTATAGGCTTTTAAGACTGTCTGCAGGTGGGTTTTGAGCGGGTCATGGCTTTCATAGTGATCGCGTTTAAC
>JAESSB010000034.1:20310-22539 GCA_016764335.1 Magnetovibrio sp. | reverse complement strand
TGGAGCCCATGATTATGGCGCGTCTGTTGCAAGCCGCGTACATTGAAGACACGGACTTGTGCTTGGTGATTGCTGCGGCTACAGGATATGAGGCTGCGGTCATTGCGAAATTGGCCAGCGCCGTTATTGCGATCGAAAGTAATGTCAAGCTGGTGACGGACGCGACCAAAAATTTGGCGAACCAAGGTTCTGACACCGTTTCTGTCATGACGGGTGAATTGGCCGATGGGCAAGCTGGCCAGGGACCTTATGACATAATCTTTATCAACGGTGGTGTTGCRGTGTTGCCCAYGACCTTGATTGATCAATTGGCKGAAGGTGGGCGCATCGTTTATGTCCAAGACAACCCACGGGGAATCGGCAAAGCAATGCTGATGACTAAAAATAACGGTATTGTTTCCGAATCAGAACTTTTCGACGCCGCTATTCCGGCTTTGCCCGAATTTTCTATCAAGCCTGAATTCGTATTCTAGGGGAAGCCCGCGCAGTTCACACGGCGGTCCTGGGTGCCCCCCCAGAACCGCCGCTTTGCGTGTGGGGGTATATATTGGGGAAGGGCCTTCAAACCCCGTTTATGTGAATGATGTGAATAAAACAGGATTCCTAAAGGCAAGGTTTCTATTATTTTCTAAGGCGATTTGCAAACAAACTGTGCTTGCTGTTTTCCAGAAGGTGACCTACATAATGAACATGAATATAGATTGGCACAGTCTTTTCGCGCGGTCGGCTTTTTGCAGTGTGATGCTTATGGCCTCGGTTGGCGCGGCTCAAGCGGAAAGCTTGTCGGATGCATTGGCGAAAGCGTATATAACCAATCCGACATTGCTGTCATCGCGGGCCACATTGCGCGCAACAGATGAAGGTATGGCTCAAGCCGTTTCGGGGTGGCGTCCAAGCTTAAGCGCAACGGGTACAGCGTCTTCAAAATCGACAAAATCCAGCACCAYTCSYRCAGGYSTTTCMACCAAGCCCCGGACCTTAAGCCTAACTCTRAGCCAATCTTTATATGCTGGGGGAACCACGACGTCGGCCATCTCTTCGGCCCAAAATTCCGTCGAAGGCCAACGCGCCCGCTTAAAGGCAACGGAACAGACGGTTTTGCTGTCGGCAGCGACCGCCTTTATGAATGTGTATCGTGATCAGGCGGTTGTTGAACTGAACATTAAAAATGAACAGGTTCTAAGCCGCCACCTTGAAGCCACACGCGATCGATACGACGTTGGTGAAATTACCCGTACTGATGTGCACCAAGCCGAAGCCCGCCTCGCAGGGTCAAATGCAACCCGTATTCAGTCCGAAGGCACGCTGGAAGCTTCGCGCGCCAATTATGTCAACGTTGTGGGGGAGGCCCCCGGTAAGCTGGATTCCATAAACATGGATTTGCAGTTACCTGCGACGTTAGGTGAGGCATTGGCCATTGCCGATGATCACAACCCGACTGTGATTGCGGCYATTTTTGATGAAAAAGTGTCCAACGAYTCGGTGGCRAGTAAACGCGGTCGTTTGTTGCCAACAGTCGATTTATCGGGAACTGCTAGCCGTTCGCTCGACACCGTTTCGCGAAACTATTGGGCCAATTCCGTTGAAGCCAAAGTGACGATTTCAGTCCCTTTGTATCAGTCGGGAACTGTGTATTCTCAATTGCGCCAAGCTCGTCAAACGGCATCGGCTTTTCGGCTGGCGACCTTGCAAGCCAAGCGTGATGTAACAGAGCAAGTGCGCAAAGCATGGCAGAACTTACAGACGATTCGCGCGCGAATCGGATCAATTGAAACACAGGTGAGAGCAGCGACCACAGCCCTAGAAGGGGTTCGCCGTGAAGCAAGCGTCGGGTCACGCACAGTTCTTGATGTTCTCGATTCTGAACAAGAATTACTTGACGCGGAGGTGAATCTCGTTACATCTCAAAGGGATGAAACTATTTCGGCGTTAACGTTGTTGTCAGCAACGGGCAAGCTGACCGCCGTTGACCTGAAACTCGCGGTGGATTTATACGAAGCGAACAGGCATTATCAAGATGTCCGAGGCCGGTGGTTTGGTGGCAATGTTGGAGGAAATTCCAATTAGTATTCAAACCACAAGTTTCGGTCTTAACCTATCGGGGGATAAGCGAGTTTATCATGAGTGATGAAACGCAAGAAAAAGCAGCTGAAGAGCCGTCGATGGAGGATATCTTAGCCTCTATTCGCCGCATCCTTTCTGAGGATGAGGAAGAAGARGMWGMGSCWG
>JAESSB010000034.1:0-20304 GCA_016764335.1 Magnetovibrio sp. | reverse complement strand
AAGAAGAAATGGAYATGGCWGCSGCTATGGCMGCCGACGAGCCTGAAGAAGAAATGGATATGGCTGCGGCTATGGCCGCCGACGAGCCTGAAGAAGAAATGGACATGGCTGCGGCTATGGCCGCCGATGAGCCTGAAGAAGAAATGGATATGGCTGCCGCAATGGCAAACGTGGAAGATGAAGAGCCCACGCCTGCGCCCGCTCCAGAACCAGAACCGGAACTGCCGCCTGTTATTGAACTTGTTGAAGATGAGCCGGAACCTGCACCGGAACCTGCGTACGTGGCACCGCCGCCGCCGCCGCCACCACCACCACCAGAGTATGCGCCAGCGGCACAATACGCACCGCCACCACCACCGCCGCCTGCACCTGCATCTGCGCGTCCTGGTGGGGAACCTGATATTTCTTCGATCCTTGAACTGACCGAACAAATGATCACGACGCTTCCAGAAGGGACGTCTGTCGACTCGCTGATGTCTTCTGCGGCTTATGACGCGTCGACGGATGTTTTGGGCGACTTGGCACGGGCGATTCTCAGCCAACGCGAATTGCAAATTGGCAGTAATGAAGTCACCCTAGAAGGCATGGTTCGCGAAATGATGCGCCCGCTTTTGAAGGAATGGCTAGATCAAAACTTGCCGTATCTGATCGAACGCTTGGTGAAAAAAGAAATCGATCGCATGATCAACCGGGCCGAGCACTTAGACTAATTGCTTGGGCCATTTTGTTTAAAACGCCGCTCAGGGTTCCCCGGGCGGCGTTTTTGTTCTAAAAACCAGAAGCCTTAAACAACACCCAGTTACGGACCTTAAAGATCATGCCCTTGGATAAGACCTATACGCCGAATGATGTTGAAGAACGCATTTATGACCAGTGGGAAAGCTCGGGTGCTTTTGCCTGTGGCAAGACGGCAAGTCCAGAGACGTATACCCCAGAGACGTATACCATTGTCATTCCGCCGCCTAACGTGACGGGTAACCTGCACATGGGCCACGCCCTGAACAATACGCTTCAAGACATCTTAATTCGCTATAACCGCATGCTGGGCAAAGATACGTTGTGGCAACCCGGCACGGATCACGCGGGCATCGCCACACAGATGGTGGTGGAACGGCAAATGCAAGCCGAAGGCATCACCCGTCATGATTTGGGCCGCGAAAAGTTTATTGAACGCGTGTGGGACTGGAAGGCCGAATCTGGGGGGAATATTACCCGGCAACTGCGCCGCCTTGGAGCCTCTTGTGATTGGCAACGCGAACGCTTCACCATGGACGAAGGCTTATCTAGGGCGGTCCAAAAGGTCTTCGTCGAACTGCATAAGGCGGGGCTGATTTACCGTGATAAGCGCCTGGTCAATTGGGACCCGTTGCTGCACACCGCGATTTCCGACCTTGAAGTTGAAAACAAAGAACAAACCGGAAAGATGTGGTACTTTAAGTACCCCGTCGAAGGTCAAGACGGGGTCTTTATCACCGTGGCCACGACCCGCCCAGAAACCATGCTTGGCGATAGCGGCGTGGCCGTACATCCAGATGATGAACGGTATGCGGCTTTGGTGGGGCAACAGGTTCGCYTGCCCCTTACAGAYCGCCTGATCCCCATTGTTGCSGATGAATATGCTGACCCTGAAAAAGGCACGGGTGCGGTCAAAATTACCCCTGCCCATGACTTTAATGATTTCGAGGTTGGTAAGCGTTGCAAGTTAGAAATTATCAACGTGTTGGATCACAACGCGTGTTTGAACGAAAACACCCCTGAAAATTTCCACGGGTTAGATCGTTTTGAAGCCCGCGATGTGGTGGTCAAGCTGATGGAAGGCTTAGGACTTCTGGACAAAATCGAAGAAAACCCCATGACGGTACCTTATGGTGACCGTTCCGGCGTGGTGATTGAACCGTGGTTATTGGATCAGTGGTTTGTCGATGCCAAGGTCATGGCCCAAGATGCAATCAAGGCTGTTGAAGACGGTCGGACGACATTCCATCCAAAGTCATACGAAAACACCTATTTTGAATGGATGCGCAATATCCAGCCATGGTGTGTATCGCGGCAAATCTGGTGGGGCCATCAAATCCCCGCTTGGTATGGCCCAGACGGCACGCCGTTTGTTGAAAACAACGAAGCCGAAGCGCAAGTCGCCGCCGACCTGCATTACGGCAAAAGCGTCAAGATCGAACGCGACCCCGATGTGTTGGATACCTGGTTTTCCTCTGCATTGTGGCCCATGTCGACGCTTGGCTGGCCCGACGATACATCCGAAGTGAAACGCTATTATCCGACCGATTGCTTGGTCACGGGCTTTGACATCATCTTTTTCTGGGTCGCTAGAATGATGATGATGGGCTTACATTTCATGGACGAGGTACCGTTCAAAGACGTTTACATTCATGCCCTGGTGCGCGATGAAAATGGTCAAAAGATGTCTAAGACCAAAGGCAATGTGATAGACCCGTTGGACTTGATTGACAAATTCGGATCAGATGCCGTCCGGTTCACGATGGCGGCGCAAGCGGTGCAGGGCCGTGATGTGAAGCTGTCGATCAGCCGCATCGAAGGTTATCGCAACTTTGTCACCAAAATCTGGAACGCCGCCCGGTACGCCGAAATGAACGAATGTTGCCCAAGCGCCGATTTTGATCCGGCGAAAGTACAGTTGACCSTCAACCGTTGGATCATCAGCAAGACCGCAGAGGCCGTGTCTAAGATTGAAACAGCCATCAACAGCTACCGCTTTAACGAAGCCGCCGATGCTGGTTATCACTTCACTTGGGGGCTGTTTTGCGATTGGTATTTGGAATTCACGAAGCCGATCTTATTTGGGGATGATGAAGCCGCCAAGGCTGAAACCCGTGCGACTATGGCGTGGACTTTTGATCAAGTGTTGCACATGTTGCACCCGATCATGCCCTACGTTACCGAAGAACTGTGGACCCAGATTACGGAACGTGACGGTATGCTGATATTGGAACGGTGGCCGAATTTAAAGGGGTTGGAAAACGGTGAAGCCGAAGCCGAAATGGATTGGGTGGAACGGGTGATTTCTTCTGTGCGCGCGGTGCGTTCGGAAATGAATGTTGAACCTAAGGTCTTGGTGACCATGCTGATGAAAGACGCCAGCGCCCAAACCATGGCCCGTCTAGACACACACCGCGACCTGATCCACCGTATGGCGCGGATCGAAACCTCAGGCCCCTTAGAAGGCCCGGTTGAGAAAGGCTCGGTTTCTACGGTACTTGACGAAGCCACCTTGGTGCTGCCCATGGCTGGCGTGATCAACGTAGAAGCTGAACGCACCCGCCTTGAAAAGGAAATCGCCAAGCTAACGCCGGAAATCCTGAAGTACGAAAAGAAACTTTCCAACCCAGGCTTCACCGACAAGGCCCCCAAAGCCGTGGTCGCAGAACAACGCGATCGCATGGAAGGTATGAAGTCGGAAAAGGCGAAACTGGAAGAAGCGGTTGGGAAGTTGGCTGATTTGTAGGGCCGGCTTGTTCTCATCCCCATTTAAATAAAAGGTTCCTATCGTTTCAGTATGAAATTGTCTTACAAACATCAAAATTCAGATGAAGTTGTTGAAACGGAAGGTTGGGCATCTGACGCATTGAGCTATGARGAAGGTGCACGGGAAAAATCCACGGTTTTCTCCCCTAATCCACCGCCCTTTGCGTTCCTTCTGCCAGAGCATCGATACCTGTCAAAAAAATCAAATGATCGTGCCCCAAGCCAGTTTTGGATTGAAGTTGTGGCCTATCGGTTTGGCTGTCTATGCGGTGTTCCCGTGCCACCKGCCTTTGTCTCAGTTGATTCTAAGGGGGGGTGCAGAGCCTTAATCGAATGGTTTTATGAAGACTGGAAAAATGTAAATTCGTATGTTTCCGGGTATTCATTGTTACTCGATGTTGATGCTGATCTAGACAAGAAGAAGGGGCTTCGGCATTGTTTGCCAACCCTGAAATCAGGTATAGAAGGTCTTCAAAAGAATATAATTCTTCGATTTATATCGTATATTGTTAAGTGGGTTTCTAACGGAGCCGTAAAAGAATGTGATTTCGATGCTGAATTTTTAAAGATGTTTACTTTTGATGCTTTGATTGGAAATACGGATCGCCATCATGAAAATTGGGGGTTGATCGTCAACCTTGCTAAAATTAAACAGAGACAAAAAACGTCTTTCTTATCACTTTCTCCTGCCTTTGATAACGGGACCAGCCTTGGTTATGATTTCGTTGAAGCTAAACTTGATGTTTATATGAGTAATCCAGGTTGGTTTGATCAATTTGCAAAGAATAAGAAAGCTGTGCATCACTTGCGAAAAACGCCTGAGGGCGAACAATTTAAACATGACGAACTTATTGGGGTTCTGCTACAAGAACGACCAGACTTGGCGTCCATGGTCGAAAAAATCATATCCTTTGATATAAATGATGTTCGTGACATGTTAAATGAATTGACTAAGTTTGATGTTCCCGTCCGCTTTACCCCTGAACGAGCTGAGTTTTCGGCTAAGATCATAGAAGCGAAACGTAATTTGCTTAAGGCTGTTATAAAGTGATGTTTGCAGATAACCGTATAAGTCACATCGTTGAACCAAAGTGCCTTTGTCTTGCTTGGAATGGGCCGGGCGTGTCGCGCTACGTTGTGGGTGAGTTGGTCCTTGGTGAAGACAATAACGTCACCTTAAATTATTGCCCAAAAACAAAGGACTTTAAAAACGCAAAAAAGAAGGGATTCGTCCCAATCCCTGCATTTCAGGATGCCAATCAACGATACTCAACGAACGTCATGGACTTTTTTATGAGCCGGATCACCAGCCGTGAACGGAGTGACTTTGACTTGTACCTTCAAACCTTAGGCATTCCCCCAGAGCGTAAGGGGAAAATTTCAGATTTTGCCTTACTTGGGTATGGAGAAGGGCGTTTGCCGAGTGATGGGTACCACGTTGTAAATCCCTATACAGAGATCGAACCACCTGTTGAATTTGTAACAGAAGTTGCAGATCTAACTGTGGGGGCATTTACCAAAAGAATGGATGACGTTATGCCTGGGCAAGAAATTTCACTTTTGTGCGAACCAGGAAATCAGCACGATAAAAATGCTGTGCGGATTGACCTAAATGGTGAAAAGCTTGGTTATATCAATCGCATTCAAGCCCTAAGTGTGACGCAGTGGATCAATAACGGACACGAAGTCAAAGGCGTGATTTTTCGAAAGAATGGGCTTCCGTCGGCACCTCGTGTTTTTGCATTCCTTGAGGTCGCCGAGATTGAGCCTCGGCTTTAAGGTTTWKKYKSSGCSKYARWYTGTGGCNNMSGMGGRTGTCTTCAGAAGTGGTTNGGGNGAAGGCGGGTTASATTGCRTTCRTTTTGGCRTTCTGCTTGASGTCTTTATGGGCTGATTTAAGCGATTTTTTRAGYTCTTTTTCTTCTTTTTCCAGTTCGACTTCCATTTGTTTGATGCGCCGGGTTAGATCTTGGCAGCGGCGCAGGGATTTTTGGCGGATGCCGACTTGGCGCTTTTTCCAAAATTTACGAAACCGCCATTCTAATGCGATYCCAATCATGAAAAGTCCGGCGGCTCCGCASACCARRGCGGCTCCGACRTARTGCAGCTTGCCATAGGACCAAAGGCCCCCCCAAAAACCGATGGTGGTGAATGATGCGCCAAAGGTAAACAGCAAGCGTTTGGTGACCACATCGTCGTCTTGAACGTTGATTTGCGATTGAACGATGGCGTTGGCAATTTCAACTTTTGCCATGTCCTGCCATTTTTGCAGGTTCATGCCTTCGGAAATCGTGCGGCCTTCTCGGATGAATTGTTCCAGGCGCTGCATGATGAAGTCGGCGTGATCTTCCGGTGAGGGGTTGYTGTTCGCCCCCACCGCCAAAGCATCTGCACCATTGCTTTTTTTCTGTGTCGCCATTGCTTTCCCTAAGATTACGATGAGTAGCCACCAAGAGGCGTTTAAAGACCTAAACCGTAAGCCGACATCCTAGGTCTAGCTTAAGCCTCCTTCAAGCAAAAGGCATTTCTAAGCAATCTTGTTTTGCCGTTTTCGCTTAAGCCCATTATGACTGTATTATAATTGCGCCGTATTGAATGAAGGAGCCCCATGCCTCGCGCTTTGCGAAACCTTGCCGTTGTGGCTTTGCTGACCTTTGGGTTTACGGCCCCCGCTTTTGCCGGTGAGCTGGTCGAGGTGTTCATTGACGCCCGCGATCCAGCCTATGTGGTGGTGCAAGGCGTTGAGTCCAATACGCCACAAGAGGCTTGGACAGAAATGGAAGGTTATGCCCAATTGCCGAATGTGCAATTGATGGCGTGGCTTACCTTTCGTAAAAATGCGCGCGCCATTCTTGCGCCGTTTGTGATACGCGACGATTATCCCAAGGCTCAAACTCTTATGGGAGTTTTAGCCTTGGTTAAAAAATATCCAGGACGACCGTTCGCAGTGACGTGGAATGGAGGGGTTGCCGTTTCGTTTTGGGACTATCAGCACGCKGCRCAAACATTTCAACRMTTTCAYGACGACCCRGCKGGSTACACRGTGCTGCCCCCAAAYGAMGACCCCGTACACCCGCKACATCAATTNCCCNCCTTTGYTGAACCGTTGATTTTGACCTTTTATCCTTGGCAGAAAGAGGTCATGAGGGCTATGTTTAGGTACATTTTTTATTCTCCAAAACCTAAGGATTTTTAACCATGCCTCCATATCGTTCTCGTACATCTACCCATGGTCGCAACATGGCCGGAGCTCGCGGCCTTTGGCGCGCGACGGGGATGACGGATGATGATTTTGGCAAACCGATCATTGCCGTTGTGAATTCGTTCACGCAGTTTGTCCCCGGTCATGTGCATTTAAAAGATTTGGGTCAATTGGTGGCGCGAGTCATTGAACAACAGGGTGGTGTGGCCAAAGAATTTAACACCATTGCCATTGATGACGGGATCGCCATGGGCCATGACGGTATGTTATATTCGTTGCCTTCGCGGGAAATCATCGCCGACAGCGTAGAATATATGGTCAATGGCCATTGTGCTGATGCCATGGTGTGCATTTCCAATTGCGACAAGATCACGCCAGGCATGATGATGGCGGCGATGCGGCTGAATATTCCGGCGGTGTTTGTGTCCGGTGGTCCGATGGAAGCCGGAAAAGTCACGGTGAACGGTGAAGAAATCGCCGTCGATCTGGTTGATGCCATGATGCAAGCCGCTGACCCTGATGTTGATGATGAAACAGTGCTTGAATTCGAACGTTCAAGCTGCCCCACTTGTGGTTCATGTTCGGGTATGTTTACGGCCAATTCCATGAACTGTTTGGCCGAAGCCTTTGGCTTGGCCTTGCCGGGCAATGGCACGGTATTRGCGACCCAYAAGGCGCGCCAAGGCTTATTTGAATCTGCGGGTAAAGTGATTGTGGATATCACCAAACGTTATTACGAAGGCAATGATGAAAGCGTCCTTCCGCGTAACCTTGGGGGCAAAAAAGCGTTTGAAAATGCGATCGCCTTAGATATCGCGATGGGTGGTTCAACCAACACCGTTTTGCACATYYTGGCMATTGCYCATGAAGGYGAAATCGACTTTACCCTGGACGATATCGACCGTATGAGCCGTAAGGTGCCCAATTTAAGTAAGGTGGCTCCGGCGACGCAGTTGTTCCATATGGAAGACGTTCATCGTGCCGGTGGCATTATGGGCATCCTGGGCGAGCTTGATCGGGCAGGCCTGATCCACAGAGATGCGGCGACTGTACACACGAAGACCATGGGCGATGCCCTGGATAAGTGGGATATCATGACAACGACCGATGATGCCGTGAAGACTTTTTATCGGGTGGCACCGGGCGGTGTGAAGACWCAACARGCCTTTAGCCAAAACAAATATTATGAAAGCTTGGATMAAAATCGCGAATTCGGCTGTATTCGGGATTTGGAACATGCTTATTCCACGGACGGTGGCTTGGCTGTGTTGTTTGGGAATATTGCCGAAAAGGGCTGCATTGTTAAAACCGCAGGTGTKGAKGMAWSKAWYYKRACSTTYWMSGGCMGSGCRMGWATTTKTGAAAGYCARGATGAAGCCGTAGAGAAAATTTTGAGCGGCGAAATTGTGTCCAAAGATGTGGTTTTGGTGCGCTATGAAGGGCCCAAAGGGGGCCCCGGCATGCAAGAAATGCTTTATCCCACAACGTACTTAAAATCTATGGGCCTAGGCAAAGAATGTGCGCTTATTACCGATGGCCGTTTTTCCGGAGGTACGTCCGGATTGAGCATCGGGCACATGTCGCCAGAAGCCGCAGAAGGTGGAGCCGTTGGCTTGRTTGAAGAGGGGGATACGATCGAAATCGACATTCCCAAAAGATCTATTAACGTCATTGTGTCGGATGAAGTTTTGGCTGACCGTCGCGCCGCAATGGATGCAAAAGGGGCTTCTGCCTGGACGCCGATTAAACCGAGACCCCGAAAAGTATCTGTAGCGTTAAGAGCTTATGCAGCCTTGGCGACAAGTGCCGACAAGGGGGCCGTGCGAGACGTAGGACAGGTTGAAGGACGGTAACATTACCATGGATCATTAGGTTTGATTCTAACGGTTTAAATGTACGTTTATGAATGGCCGTTCATTATTTTTCGTTGTAGTTTTGTGCGATTTCGGCTAGTTTTAATGGGCATTAAGTTATGTGCTCATTAACTTTTGATTACCTTACAGAGGCGCACTATTYTCTCTATAGGGTTGTTTTTTNGTTCGGCCTGCCCGGCANATTAGGGGCTGAGTGAAAGAGAAGATATGTTTGTACAGTGGTCTAAGGACATAGAAATTGGCATTAAATTTGTCGATGCGGATCACAAAGTTCTGATTAATCTCTTGAATCAGATCAATGATTGCGTTTTACAGCGTGAGGAATCGACGGTTGTCGGAAGTGTCCTTGAAGCGTTGGTCGCCTACACCGATTATCACTTTAACCGTGAAGAACAAATGCTTGTTGCCTGCGGTTATCAAGATATAGGTCGCCATCAAGAAACCCATAATGAGCTCAGTAACCAAGTTCATAAAATTTATACCGATCATCAAAAAGATCCGTGGAAAGTTGATCCTGAAGATGTCCTCGATTTTTTGAAATCGTGGCTGATCAATCACATTATGGGTCATGATTTTGCTTATCGTGGGGCCTGTGTTGATCATGAATCAGCATCAGATCTTGCTAGTGATGTTTTGTTTTTCCCGGCTTCACCGCAGGTGCCTTTTTCAGATTGGGGCAATTTACGCATTATGTTGGTGGACGATAATCCCAACTTCCGCAAATTAATCCAGACACTGTTAAAGGCCGTGGGTGTTCGTCATTTGCAGATTGCAAAAAGTGCAAACGAAGGCCTCGCCCGGTTGTCCCAACGTCCGGCTGACGTGGTTCTTTGTGATATGGTCATGGATGGCATGAGCGGCATAGAATTTGCGCGCCAGCTCCAAAACATGGATTTAGCGACCCGTATTATCATGATGACGGGTTATTCTTCTGATGAAATGGAAAAACGCAGCTCAGGGCTGGGCGTTAGCGGTTTTTTGGAAAAACCTATCAAGGCTCATGTCCTTCTTGAAACCATTGCKAAGGCMGCWATTTGTMTTCCGGCTGCRCCTGCATTATCCGCTTGATCCYTAAACGCCTAAACATTTAAGTTACACCAAACGGGCGTRTGGTCGGAAGGYCTTTCCCAGCCRCGCGGGGTTTTGTCGATRCCGCTGTCYGTAAGCMTGTCTGCGGCCTGGGGGCTAAGGAGRAGRTGGTCAATGCGACAGCCTTGGTCTTTGTCCCAAGATCCGCCCCGATAATCCCACCAAGAATAACGTCCTCCTTCGGTGTTGAGGGTACGATAGGCATCGGTCAGGCCTAAGTTCACGATAGATTGATAAGCGTTGCGGCTTGCGGGTAAGTACAAGGCATCGGTGCCCCAATTTTGGGGGGCATAGACGTCTTGTGGATCCGGAATGATGTTGTAATCTCCGCCTAACACAAATGGTTCATCGGTGAGCATAAGGTCGCGGGCATGGGCATACAGACGCCGCATCCAACGCAGTTTATAATCATATTTGTCGCCAGGCGTAGGGTTGCCGTTGGGCAGGTAAATACAGCCCACACGCACGCCATTGACAATGCCTTCGATATATCGGGCCTGTTCGTCCTCATCCTCACCAGGAAGGCGGGTGGCGGTTACTTCAATAGGTGTTTTCGACAATATTGCGACACCATTGTACGTCTTTTGCCCCACCACCGCTGACTCATAACCCGCAGCCTTGATGTCCATGAACGGGAAAATGTCTTCGGTGCCTTTCAGTTCCTGAAGTAACACAATATCTGGGTCAAACGCTTCCAACCATTTTAAGACATGATCATGACGCGCTTTTAAGGAATTAACGTTCCAGGTGGCAATTTTCATAAATGATCCGGTCGATGCCTAAACGGAAAAGGACGTGCCGCAGCCACATGTGGAATCGGCATTCGGGTTGTCCATGCTGAAATAGGCCCCCATGAGGTCATTTTTGAAATTTAACACTGCGCCGTCAATGAAGGGCAGGGATGTTTCGTCGACCAGAACTTTGACCCCACCGGCTTCAAACACGATGTCTTCATCTGTGGATTTTTCGTCGAGGCTGAAGTTATACTGAAAGCCGGAACAGCCGCCGCCTGTGATGCTGATTCTGAGCTTTAGGTCAACGTTTCCTTCGCTTTCAATCAATTTTTGAATGCGGGTTATCGCGCCGTCGCCAATTTTTAGACCTTCGTGAGTCTCTGTTGTGTTGGGCATTTGATCCTCGGGTTGTCAGGTTTTYWCAGTTYAKTATATCAGGCTCTTGATATAATAGCGATTTTACATTTTTCAAGGTTTGTCGGGCTTGCGAGAAGGGCGGTCTGCGCGTACCTTCAGGTATGACAGATTTAGCCCCCTATGCCTGCAAGCCCAATGAGTCACGTGGTCGTCTTTACGCGGAGCCGGAAAGTGCCACGCGCAGCTGTTTTCAACGTGACCGTGATCGCATCATTCACGCCGCTGCTTTTCGTCGATTGCAGTACAAGACCCAGGTCTTCGTCAACCACGAAGGTGATTTTTTCCGTACCCGCCTGACCCATTCGTTGGAGGTGTCGCAGATCGCCCGTTCGGTGGCGCAAAACCTGAACCTCAATCAATATTTGGCGGAAACATTGGCTCTGGCCCATGATATGGGGCACACCCCATTCGGTCACGCGGGTGAATTTGCGATGGAAGATCTGATGAAACCGTTTGGTGGCTTTGATCACAACGCCCAATCTTTGCGCGTTGTGACCAAATTGGAACAACGCTATGCAAGCTTTGATGGATTGAATCTGACCTGGGAAACCTTGGAAGGGGTGGTCAAACACAACGGCCCGTTAACAGGATTTGAAGGGGCAAAACCATTACAGTGGGCTATTGTTGAATATGCCAAGCTTCACGATTTGCATTTAGACAGTTATGCCTCTGGTGAAGCGCAAATTGCTGCGGTATCCGATGATGTTGCCTATAATAATCATGATATTGATGATGGCTTGCGGGCGGGCTTGTTTTCGTTGGACCATGTTTGCGAGGTTGATTTTGTGGGCAAGACCGTGGCCGAAGTGCGCGCGACTTACCCGGGCTTGGACTTTTCCCGCACAGTCCATGAAGTCGTACGGCGCACCATTGGCGCGATGGTCGAAGACATCTTAAAAGAAAGCAAAAAGCGTTTGGCCGATGCSAATCTTCAGACGGTRGATGACATTCGYAAYTAYGGTTCTCCGGTCATCGCCTTTTCCGATGAAATGGCAAAAAATGACCGTGAATTGAAAGAGTTCTTGTTTCCGAACATGTACMGGCATTACAARCTAAACCGTATGACGTCCAAGGCTCGGCGTGTGGTGCAGGAYYTGTTTGAACTRTTCTTGTGTGAACCYGGCACCTTGCCCACCGAATGGCAGCTGGGTACCGATGGWCCAAGCACGGCCTTAACGGCACGGGTGGTGGCTGATTACATCGCGGGTATGACTGACCGTCATGCCTTGGACGAACATAAGCGCCTGTTTGACTTACAGGCACGCACAAGCGAATTTACGCTAGGATAATTTTAGGCCTATGAATCTATTTACCCATTTCCGTGAGGCCATTGTTGGGCTGATCTTTGAATTGACCGAAAACGGCGACTTACCCTCAGGGCTTGATATGTCGCGCATTACGGTGGAACCGCCGCGCGACCCCAGTCATGGGGATATCACCACCAATGCCGCAATGGTGTTGGCAAAACCGGCGCAAAAAAANCCGCGYGACATTGCGATTTTGTTGGCCGCGAAGGCCGAAGACCTGTTCGGTGTCGAAGCCGTGGACATCGCAGGGCCTGGTTTTTTAAACATGCGCCTTTCCCATGACTTCTGGCACGCCCGTCTGCGCGATGTGTTAGACGCGGGTGTTGCCTATGGGGATAGTTCGGCGGGTGCGCAGGCAAAGGTCAATGTCGAGTATGTTTCTGCTAATCCAACCGGGCCRATGCATGTGGGCCACGCGCGGGGGGCYGTGTTTGGCGATGCCTTGGCGACGTTGTTGRACAAGGCTGGCTATGCSGTGACACGGGAATACTACGTCAATGATGCGGGTTCKCAGGTCAATGTTTTGGCGCGTTCCGCGCATTTACGCTACCGCGAAGCCCTTGGTGAAGACATTGGAAAAATTCCGGAAGGTCTTTATCCCGGCGACTATTTAGTCGGCGTTGGTCAAGCGTTGGCTGAACGCGATGGCGATGTTTGGGTGGGCGTGCCTGAAGCTGACTGGCTGGATATTTTTAAAGCGTTTTCGATTATGGCGATGATGGATATGATCCGTGAAGATTTAGAGTCTTTGGGCGTTAAGCACGATGTCTTTACCTCTGAACTTGCCCTGGTTGAAGCTGGCAAGGTGGACGAGGCTCTTGATTTTCTCAAAGAGAATGAGTTGATCTATCAAGGGGTTTTAGAACCGCCTAAGGGCAAACTGCCCGACGATTGGGAAGAACGGGAACAATTGCTGTTTAAGGCCACCGATTTTGGTGATGATGTTGACCGCCCGGTGCAAAAATCAGACGGATCATGGACCTATTTCGCCACCGACATGGCTTATCACCTGGATAAATTCAGGCGTGGATATGCGGATATGATTGACGTTTGGGGTGCCGATCATGGTGGCTATGTCAAACGCATGCAATCGGCGATCAAAGCTTTGACGGGTGGGCAAGGCACGCTGGATGTGAAGCTRTGCCAAATGGTGTCGCTTTCRGAAAATGGAACRCCTGTGAAAATGTCCAAACGCGCGGGCACGTTTGTGACCTTGCGCGATGTGGTTGATAAAGTGGGCAAAGACGTGGTGCGCTTTATCATGCTGACCCGTAAAAACGATGCGGGTTTGGAATTTGATTTTGCCAAGGTAACCGAACAGTCTCGGGATAATCCGGTGTTTTATGTGCAGTATGCCCATGCCCGGGTCCATTCCGTGATGCGTATGGCTATTGAAGAATTGGGGGCAGATACGGTCACGGAAGGTCAGGTGCAGGGGGCGAACTTAGGCCGCTTGGTCGATGATGCCGAACTCAGCTTGATTAAAGTGTTGGCACAATGGCCTCGGATGGTTGAAAGTGCGGCCACGGCTCATGAACCTCACCGCGTAGCCTTTTACTTAAATGACGTTGCGGCTGAATTCCATGGACTTTGGAATAAGGGTAATGACAATAAAAGCCTGCGGTTTATTATATCAGATGATATAGAATTGACGTTGGCGCGTTTGGCAATGATCCGCGCGGCGGCTCATGTAATTGCATCCGGACTTGGCGTATTTGGTGTTACGCCGATGGAAGAGATGCGTTAACTTTTGTTGGGTATAATAAATCTATGACTTCGTCGCCTTTTCCATTTGATGACAATACGCCCGATGCTTCCGAGCTGTTGGACTTTGAACTTATCGCCAAAAGCCACCCCGAAAAGGGTCGTGGAGTATGGTTGTGGGTGGTTCTCATCTTGGTTATCGCCGGTGGCGGATGGGCGGGATGGATGTATTTTCAGGCCCAAGACGACCCAATGGCGAATGCTGGTTCGGGTAGCGTCCCTGTGATTTTAGCGCCTCAATTTAAATTGAAGGAAAAGCCAGTCGRTCCGGGCGGCATGAAAATCCCTGACCGTGATAAATCCGTTTACGACCGCATGAACGGTACGCAAAGTTCTACGGCTCTTGGGGGTGTGGAACGATTGCTGCCACCCTCTGAAATTCCGATGAACCCGCCAACAGAATTTAAGGCGAATGAACGGCCTGTAGAGCTATTGCGACCTGTCGCACCGCTTGCGGCTCCAGCTCCAGCCCCAACTGTGGCCTCTACCCCTTCCGCCGCTATATCTCACACGAAGGCACCAATGTCGCTGTCCCCTGTTAAGGCCGTGGCCCCCCCTTCACCACCTGTTCCGGTTGTCGCCAAACGAGCCCCGGCACCGACTGTAAAACAAACAACCAAGCCCATGGAACTGGCGAGCAAGCTCAAGGTGGTGTCAACGTCCCCCCCTGGGTCTGGGTACCTTATTCAGTTGTCGGCCGTGCGCACAGAACAAGCGGCCAAAAGCGAATGGGTGCGTTTGGCGAAGAAACACCCCGACGTGCTGTCTGGGTTGGAAACCGTTATTCAACGTGCTGACTTAGGTTCGAGAGGCATTTTTTATCGTGTACGGGGGGGGTGGTTGGCAACCCGTACAGAAGCAAAGTCTGTGTGTGCTGAACTGCTGCGCCGAAATGTGGGTTGCATCATTGTCAAACCTTAAAACTCAAGCTCATCCTCGGGCGGTCATTTTTGGTTGTTCAGGACGGCTGTTAACCGACGCGGAACGCGATTTTTTCGAGGACGCTGATCCACTGGGCTTTATCTTATTCCAGCGCAATTGTGATACCCCCGATCAAGTGCGCCGTTTGGTGGACGATTTGCGAAGCTCGGTTGGGCGCAGTGATGCGCCGATCTTGATTGATCAAGAGGGGGGGCGCGTGGCAAGGTTGAAGCCCCCATATTGGCCAATGTTCCCCCCCGCGATGGCTTACGCCGATGTGTATGCCCAAAACGCAGAGGCRGGAATCGAAKCCGCAACCCTGGGYGGMCAATTGATCGCAGCCGAACTTTTTGCTTTGGGTATTACGGTGAATTGTGCCCCGGTCCTAGACGTTCCACAATCCGATGCGGACCCTATTATCGGTAATCGCGCGTTTGGTCGCGATTTGCCGACCATTATCACCCTGGCGGGCGCATTTATGAAAGGCCTGGCCAAGGGGGGCATTGATCCTGTGATTAAGCACCTGCCYGGCCATGGGCGAGCCTTGGTGGAYAGYCATTTGGAATTGCCGGTGGTGRATGCAKCGTTMRAAKMTTTRCAAGCCGTTGATTTYCCGCCWTTTAAGGCCYTGAATTTGGCTCCGTGGGGYATGACGGCGCATGTRATTTATCGTGYTCTGGATRRTRAAMATCCGGCCACCACGTCGGCTGTGGTCATTGAWRAAATTATCCGYAARGACWTGRAATTCAAAGGKKTATTGTTGTCGGATGACCTGTCMATGAAGGCCTTGTGCGGACGTTTRCGTGACCGTGCAGAAGCTTGCTTGATGGCGGGCTGTGATATCGCYTTACAKTGCAATGGGGAYYTAGATGAAATGATTCAAGTCGCYGATGGTACAAAGATCATGACGCATGAYGCSSTATCACGCTATAAGGTTAATGAAGAACGGCGCTTGRGSGCTMAACAAGATTTTAACGKGGTCCAAGCRCGCCTGCGGTTTGATACARTATTGGGGAAGAATTTTACCTGATGAATTTTGATTTTCAGCACCTTATAAGCTCCGCCTCGGTCTGGGTTTTACCCATTTTACTGGCGATTACTCTACATGAAGCTGCGCACGGATGGGTCGCCTCAAAACTTGGTGATACGACGGCTAAGGATATGGGGCGTGTCACCTTCAACCCCTTTAAACACATTGATTTGTTTGGGACCATCTTGTTGCCGGCGGTGCTGTTGTTGGTGAGTGGTGGAAAATATATGTTTGGTTTTGCCAAGCCGGTGCCTGTGAATTTTGGCAATTTACGTCGGCCTCGCCGTGATATGATTTTGGTTGCTGGGGCAGGCCCCGCARCTAATTTCCTGATTGCYATTACGGCGGCGCTGTTGTTACATGTGGCCCCTTTTGCCCCGGATGCCTATGTGACCCTTATTGTGAGAAATCTTTATAACATGTTGTTGGCTAACGTTATCTTTGGGGTGTTTAACCTGATACCGTTGCCGCCCCTTGATGGCGGACGCATTGCCGTGGGGATGCTCCCGCGCCCTTTATCCACCTGGTTGGCCAAAGTCGAACATTTTGGGTTTCTCGTCATTATCTTGATTTTCTTTGGGCTTCCGTGGATCGGCGAAAAAATCAATGTTGAYCTSAATGTGTTGTGGTGGYTGGTGTGGRMTCCGGCTATGTTTGTGATAGACCTTATCGCTGTGATTACRGGCCTTAAATAATTTWASKAGGGACACAMATGKCGGACGGCGTARGGGGYACTTTTGATRTAGRCAACGATGATCTTGGCAARATGCCYGAAATGTCGCCGTTTGTCGTTGACGTYGAAGGTTATGAAGGCCCRATTGACGTGCTGTTGACGTTGGCCCGSGATCAAAAGGTYGATTTGGTTCATATTTCKATCGTCGAACTTGCGGATCAATACTTAAAATTTGTTCAAGACGTGTGCCGCGATAACCTAGAGCTTGCTGCAGATTATTTGGTGATGGCAGCATGGTTGGCATATTTGAAATCGCGTTTGTTGTTGCCAGATTTGAAATCTGAAGATGAACCAAGCGGTGAAGAGTTGGCCGCGGCATTGCACTTTCAATTGCAACGCCTAGAATCCATGCAAAATGCTGGGGCTGCATTGATGGGGCGGGCAAAGTTGGGTCAAGACTTCTATTCTCGTGGCGCCCCTGAACGCTTTAAAACCGTACAGCACAGTGTCTTTCAATCTAGCCTTACGGATTTAATCCAAGCCTACGCTCGGCAAAAAAGAAAAGGCATTAAGGGCCAAACTCTGCACATTGAAACGTCTTGGGAACTTGCCAGTATTGAAGATGCTATGGTGCGGTTGCGAAAATTGGTGGGGTTCACGCCCGATTGGAAAATGTTGACGGCGTTTATGCCGGCCAATATTAAGAACCCTTTGACCCGGCGTTCGGCCCTGGCGGCCAACTTTGGGGCCATGTTACAATTGGTGAAAGAAGGGCGCTTAAATGTGCGTCAAGACGGGATCTTTGGTGAAATTTATGTTCAAACCACCCGGAATTGGGATAAGGCTCTAGGCTCTGATGACAAAGTCGGAAACGGCAAAGATAACGGCAAAGATAACGGCAAAGATAATGAGTGATAGCGAAATCGAAATCCAAGCTGATCCSGYKGAAGACCTTCCGCCGACAGCCCCCGATCAGGCGGCGTTGAGCCGGGCTGCGAATCAAGCCTTTGATGCGTTGGCAGACGACGATATTGCAGGTGATGGGGCGCTTGTGGATGAACAATTTGACCTTGAGCACYTGCGTTTGCTGGAAGCCGTTCTTTTTGCCAGTTCCGARCCGACGACAGAGCGCGTGTTGGCTTTGCGYCTGCCGGAAGGTGTTSCCGTGAAACCGTTRTTGAAGGCCTTAAGYGCGCACTACRCAGGACGAGGCGTTGTTTTGGTGCGCCGAGGTGGGTCRTGGGCCTTTCGCACCGCRYCGGATTTRGGKTCWCGTTTGAATTTAGAAGTKGAMGTTTCCCGCCGKTTGTCGCGTGCKGCGATCGAAACCCTAGCCATCATTGCCTATCATCAGCCGGTGACCCGTGGTGAAATTGAAGAAATTCGGGGCGTAAGCCTTAGCAAAGGCACCTTGGACTTGTTGTTTGACGAAGGCTGGATTAAACCCCGGGGGCATCGCGATACGCCGGGGCGTCCATTGCAGTGGGGCACGACCGACAGCTTCTTGGATCACTTTGATCTGGACAGCGTTAGCCAATTGCCGGGCTTGAAAGACCTTCGCGCAATGGGCCTGTTGGATGCGCGKCCATCYATCGAAGCCTATTCTGTGCGCGGCGAGATGCAGTCTTCAGAAGATGTGCAGGAAAATATGAAATTTGGCGAGTCAAAGATCGTCTACGCCGAACGCTATGCCGAAGACGGCCCCGTGGTGGAACCAGAGCCTCATGCTGCGCCCTTGTTTGAGCCTCGTTTGGCCCCAAAAATAGAACAAGAGGTCGAATTAGACCATTCAGGGGCTAGTAAAAGTACGGCTGATAAACTCGATGCCGCTATGGGGGCCGTKGCCGATGCKGTGAAAAGTGCMGTTAAAGCATTGGAAAAAGACGAYGCAWCACAAAATGATGGCGAAAAATRAYGAATAAATATRTATTKYTTATCCTTTAGACCGTTTACCTTGATCMRAAYGGTCACGTTTTGTATGAATGTCATTGATTTTAGTTTTCAGGGTTTAGGCCCTAATTTTGTAGGATATCAATATGGGCTTTATGGGAATTTGGCAGTGGGTTATCGTTTTGGCGATTGTCTTGGTGTTGTTCGGTGGTGGCGGAAAGATTTCGGCTTTGATGGGTGATTTGGGGTCCGGCCTTAAGTTCTTCAAAAAGGGCCTTAAGGATGAAGACGGCGAAGCCAATGATGCGCCAAGCGTTCTTGAAGACAAGCCCGTGGCCTCTCAAGAGACCAARTCGAAAGATAAAGACACTGCCGCTTAGGGCCTTGTTTGTTTGTGTCGCCGTCATGAATTGGCGGCGATTAACCTTTTCTTTTAAAAAAGCAGGTATCGGCCATGTTTGACATCGGCTGGCAGGAATTGTTCATCGTTGCGGTGATTGCCCTTATCGTTGTTGGGCCAAAAGACCTGCCTCAGGCAATTCGAGCCATTTCGATTTGGATTCGTAAAGCGAAAATGATGACCCGTGAATTTCAGGCGGGTGTCAATGAAATGGTGCGCGAAGCCGAATTTGAAAACATCAAAGAAACACTCACCAAACCGAACAACCTGAAACAGAGCATTGTTGATATGGTGGACCCGGATGGTGAACTTAAAAAAGGAATGACGCTCAGTGAAGCGGACTTAAAAGCTGATTCTATCAAAGGCAAAGACGCACCCCTGACGATTGATGATGCGATCGAAGCAGGTATGGTTGACCCAAGTACGGACGAGTTACCGGAGCTAAGCGCGATGGCCGTTAAGCGTAAACCAAAGGTAACGCCAACGGTGGAGCCAAAATCTGTAGCAAAGCCCAAGCCCAAACCTAAATCCAAGGCAAAGCCCAAACCCAAGGCAGCACCCAAACCCAAGGCAGCGGCCAAACCCAAGGCAGCCCCCAAGGCAGCCCCCAAGCCCATCGCGCAGCCTAAGGCGCACCCCAAAACGGATGTGAAATCGTGAGCGAAGTCGATACCTCAGACGATAAAGAAAAAAAAGCACCGTTGCTGGCCCATTTGGTCGAGCTTCGGCAGCGTTTGATCTATGCCGTAGCAACCATTTTGGTCTTATTTTTCCTGTGCTATGGCGTGTCAGGACAGATTTATTCATTCTTAGCCCAACCGTTAGCAGATGTTTTGATGGCGCAAAAGGGCGGTTCGCACCGGATGATTTTTACGGCGCCTCATGAAGCCTTTTTCACACATATTAAAGTCGCCTTTTTTACGGCGATCTTTTTAAGTTTCCCGTTTATCGCGGCGCAATTTTGGAAATTTGTCGCACCGGGACTGTACAAAAACGAAAAACGCGCCCTGTTGCCGTTTTTAGTGGCGTCGCCAGTGCTCTTTTTCTTAGGGGCTGCCCTCGCGTATTATTTTGTTTTTCCGTTGGCGTGGCAGTTTTTTGCAAGCTTCCAAAGTGCTACGGGGGCCGGGGGGTTGCCTATTGAATTGGAAACCAAGGTCAGCGAATACCTATCTTTGGTGATGCGCTTGATCTTTGTGTTTGGCTTGGCCTTTGAATTACCTGTGGTGATGACGCTGTTGGGGCGGGCTGGTATGGTGACGGCGAAGGGGTTGCGTGAAAAACGCCGCTATGCGGTTGTTGCGGCTTTTGTTGCTGCGGCTATTTTTACGCCACCCGATGTGATCAGCCAGATCGGTTTGGCGGTTCCAACGTTGTTGCTGTACGAAGTCTCAATCTTGTCGGTGGCGATGATTGAACGCGGACGTGAACAAGATGCTCAAAAAGAGGACGGTACGGCTTAAACGTCGGCCCGAAATAAGATATGCATGATATTCGCAAAA
>JAESSB010000033.1 GCA_016764335.1 Magnetovibrio sp. | reverse complement strand
AACAAAACGATCTGGGTTCATCAGTACTTTCTCCTAAAAGAAAGCTTGAATCACATTTTGAGCAGATTGGGAACCCTCTAATTGTCAACAGGCCCTAGTCTTAGCTTTCGCTTTGCGCCGAAATTGGTTCAGGGCGATTTCGTCAAGCATGACCTGTTCACGTCGCGCRATTTCGCGTTCAGCCCGCTCTTGGCGGCCTTTTTCGACGGTTTCATATTTTTTGAGTTCGCGATAAGCTTCCGACAATTCATCACGGGCATAGTTAATCACGATATCCATTTGAACGATGGAATCCTTAAGGTTGTCACGTCTTTGACGAACATGTTCGTGATAAGCTGGATAGGTTAAACCGGCCCCCATGGGGTCATTTGCGGCGGTGACTTGTTCGCGGGCGTGTTCTTCATCAAGGTTTTTAAGCTGCGTTTCCAATTCGTCCTGAAGACGCGCCAATTCGCCAACCTTGCGCTGTTTTTCGTCCACAGTCCATTCATGTAGACGAATTAGGTTTTTCATATTCGCAGCCACGATTTTTCCCTCATATTTATCTGCGATTGTACTTCATTGAACCGTCTTTGCGGTCATTTTAATGTGTATAGCCCTGCTTCTGACCGAGCCATCATACGACAAAATTATGTTATCCCAGTCCCGCCCAGGCCAGGAGCCAGGCCACCTTGGGCTGCGGGCTGATCAGGCTGTTGAGGATCTGGTTGCTGTGTTTGGATTTGGCCAGGGTTTTGAGGCTGCAAAGGCTGCCCATCTGGCCCAACACCACTCTCAACAGTTGGCGGCGTGTTCAAAATTTGTGCCAGCATAGCATAGCATTCATCAAGGCTTGTGTTTTGCGCTTTGGTTTGCGCTAAAAATTTCTCAATCGGGCCAAAGAAGTGTATCGCCGCATCGACCTCTGGATCAGTCCCTTTGCGATACGCCCCCAACCGGATAAGTTCCGCCATATCATCATATGTCGATAAATAGCGTCGCGCCTGAGAAATCAACGCATTTTGCTCATCCGTATTGCAATCGGGCATGGTTCTGGAAATACTTTTGACCACATTCACGGCGGGAAAGCGGCCCCGTTCGGCGATCGCACGATCCAACACCACGTGTCCGTCTAAAATACCGCGCACCGCATCGGATATCGGCTCATTATGATCATCGCCTTCGACCAACACCGTAAACAGCCCTGTGATTGATCCTTGACCTTCTTGACCTGGGCCAGCACGTTCCAACAAACGAGGTAATTCGGCGAACACCGACGGTGTATAGCCCTTTGATGCGGGCGGTTCACCAACCGATAGCGAAATTTCCCGTTGGGCCATGGCAAAGCGTGTCACGCTATCCATCAAGCACAACACGTCATTTTGTTGATCGCGAAAATATTCAGCAACGGCTAGAGTAGTATAGGCGGCCTGACGGCGCAAAAGTGGGGCTTCATTCGACGTTGCAACGATAACAACGGAACGCGCCAAGCCATCTTCGCCCAGATCGTCTTCAATAAATTCACGGGCTTCACGCCCCCGTTCACCGATCAAGCCAATAACGCTAACTTGAGCTTCGGTATGGCGGGCCATCATAGAAAGAAGCGTCGACTTACCAACACCTGATCCGGCAAAAATGCCCAAGCGCTGCCCCCGGCAACACGTCAGAAAAGTGTTCATGACCCGCACGCCCAAGTCAATCTTCCCCCCAACCCGTTGCCGCTTATGCGCTGGGGGTGGGTCATTTTGAATGGGATACCCCATATCACCAAGCGGCATGGGGCCTTTGCCATCAATCGGTTCGCCAAAGGCATTGATCACCCGGCCCAGCCAGCCATTGTTGGGGTACAAAACGGGTTCCGTCACGCCAACTTCGACGCGACACCCCAGACTAACGCCAGCCAAAGGGCCAAACGGCATTAACAATGCGCGATCATCGCGAAACCCCACCACTTCACAAGCAATGCGAGTCTTGTTGCGACGCACAATGTCGCAATGGTCACCGATGGAAAAAACACCATCGACTCCCGTAACTTCCACCATCAAACCAACAACAGCCGCCACCCGGCCAAAGATATCAAAATCCGGTAAGCGTTCAATTTCATTGATGATGTTTTTGACAAATATAGACACGTGTTTCTCTTCTTTAATTGAGGTCTGTTGACCTGCATAAATACGACCACACGAATCGCATCATATACTATATGGTAACGTTGAATACGCCGCTATGCCTCATTCTAGCACTTTGTATTATAAGGCATGGTAAAGTAATCCAGCGTAATAACCAAGATTTATAGGTTGTTTCAAATGCGACCGTGTGAGGCCTTGATTGATCGCTCCACTACACTTATGGTTAACTTGATTTTAGGTTAATGCTGTGTTTACAGGGGAGTCTCACTCGCATGCGCGTCCTTCTTGTTGAAGATGATCCRGCAATGGCKMRAAGCCTTGAGCTGATGTTAAARTCRGCATCTATGGTGGTYGATACARCTGACCTTGGTGAAGATGGTCTGGAAATCGGCAAGCTTTATGATTACGACATCATCATCTTGGACCTCATGTTACCGGACATGGATGGTATTGAAGTCCTACGTCGCCTTCGCGATTCCCGTGTGGAAACTCCGGTATTGATCTTGTCTGGTCAAACCGAACCCAACATGAAGGTCAAAGGCCTGGGAAGCGGTGCRGACGACTATCTGACTAAGCCGTTCGATAAARRCGAAYTAATGGCCCGCATYCAAGCCATCGTCAGGCGCAGCCAGGGCCACAGCCAGTCGATCATCAAGACCGGTAAATTGGCCGTTAACTTAGATAACTCAATGGTTGAGGTGGCGGGGAAACCTGTTCACCTGACGGGCAAAGAATACGGAATATTGGAATTACTAAGCCTTCGCAAAGGCACGACCCTGACCAAAGAGATGTTCTTAAACCACCTCTATGGGGGTATGGATGAGCCTGAGCTCAAGATCATTGACGTCTTTATTTGCAAACTGCGCAAAAAATTATCCGATGCAACGCTTGGCAGTAATTATATCGAAACCGTATGGGGGCGTGGTTATGTCTTGCGCGACCCAAATGAAGACACTCAAGACTAAAGTCCTGTGCATACTCCACCGAAAGCAAGCTCTCCTGACTTGCCATTAAGGTTCTGCCAGTGAAGGCAGGCCATCGGTATGCTTGTAGACACCGTGCCCAGCTTTGACTGGCCAAAAGTCTTTCGTAATTCCAATCGTTGATTCCGAACTGCCCAAAAATAAAACGCCATCATCCACCAGACACTTGTTCATTTTTGACATAACCTTTGTCTTGGTCGCTAGGTCAAAATAGATCAGCACATTGCGACAAAAGATAATATCAAAATCCCCAAGGGAATACTTGTGATCTAAAAGGTTAAGTTGGCTAAATTGAACCATGTCTCGGATATTTGAATTAATGCGCCAGCATTCATTTTCTTGAGTGAAATGTTTAATTAATTTTGCAACAGGAAGGCCACGTTGCATTTCAAATTGGCTATACCGTCCTTCTGCCGCGCGGGCCAAAACAGAATTTGAAATATCAGTCGCAATAATCTCAGGCTGCCACCCCACCAAGCGTTCAGACACTTCATTCAGAACCATGGCGATTGAGTAAGGTTCTTGACCACTGGAACATGCAGCACACCAGATGCGGAACTTTTTTTGATTTTTACGTCGTTCTAAAATTTCAGGAAGGAGGATATCTTTGAACAATGAAAAAGGCGTTATATCGCGAAAAAATAAAGACTCATGAGTGTTCATTGCCTCAGTAACAGCCACGGCAAGAGACTCATTGTGACGAGATTTCAACTCTGAAATCATTTCGCCGATGTCTTTAAATCCATAATGATGTGCAACGGGGAGAAGACGTGTTTCAAGCAGGTAAACCTTCTCAGGCGTAACCACCAGACCCGATCGGTCCATAAGCATATCTCTAATGAACGGGTAATAGCTAGGCGGCTGGGTCATGCCCTTAATAAATTCCTTTATTTGAGATGAATCCATCCATAAACTTAGCGGGTAATAAGTCTTGCCGCTTGAGCCGCCAATTCACTAATCGGCAATACTGCGGTGCAAATCCCAGCGCTGGCCACTGCACCAGGCATTCCCCAAACAACCGATGTTTTTTCATCTTGGGCGATGACGGTTCCCCCAGTATCCACGACGATTTTCGAGCCTCTTGCACCATCGTTACCCATTCCGGTCAAGATCACTGTGAAAACGTTAGCGCCAAAAACCTTTACGATGCTACGCAACATCGGATCAACTGCGGGGCGGCAAAAATTTTCTGGTTCATCTTGGTTCAAGGAGATCACGCGTTGCGCACCTTTTTGCACGACGGTCATGTGAAACCCACCAGGTGCCACTAAAATCTTTCCTGGTTCTAAAACATCCCCATTGGCGGCCTCTTTACAAGGCCATTTTGTCATCCGCGTAATGTGCTCTGCCAAAATCGCGGTGAACGTCGCGGGCATATGCTGCGTAATCATAATGGGTAAACTTATAGACTTCGGTAGCCCCTTCAAAAATTCGAACAAYGCTTGAGGCCCMCCCGTTGAGCTACCAATTGCAAGAATATCKGGTYTAGCYRAACCTGCTTTACGCAGTTCAATTTTTTCGCCGCTTCTGATTTGCCAACGTTGCAGTTCATCCCCCCCAGGGGCTGGTTTTGCGGATGTACCAGAAACCTTAGGAGCGGATCGACGTCCAACAGGTTTACCAATAGCCCTACGATGAGCCATGCCAAGGCTTTTAACCTTATCCGTCAATTCACGACGAAAATCATTTTCACCGCTCATTTCCCGAGAAGACGTTGGCTTAGGCACATAATCAGCAGCGCCAGCACTCATTGCCCGAAAACTAATCTCTGCATTTCGCTTGGTCAGCGTCGATGCCATAATAACTTTAATATTCGGGTCTGCTTTGATCAGCAAGGGTAAAGCCGTTAACCCGTCCATAACGGGCATTTCGATATCTAGGATAATGACGTCAATTTTGCCACGTTGACGTTCCAGTTGATTGACCGCCAATTGTCCGTTGCCAACCGAAGCCACCACTGCAATTTCAGGGTCTGCCTCAAGCATACGCGTGATCAATCCTCGGATCACAGCAGAATCATCAACAACCATGGTCCGAATAGGACCATCAATGGCAGAACTTCCCACGGCACTTATCACTCAAAATTCCGATCTTAGATAAATTAATTAAATCTATAAAACGGTAGAACCTTACGAAAGTTCTACCCAATTATACTTAACCTGAACGCCATCAGTATCAAAGTGCTTCATACCATTTTGATACTGATGGCCGTAGAATGCTTCGGTTTAAAAGAACTTACACGTATCCTTATAAAAGCTATGACATCAACTGGTCACGCTGGCCACCGTATGAGCAAGAGAGCGCATCAATTCATCGCGATCTGATTTAGCTATATAATCATTAAAGCCAACTTCGCGACCACGGTTGAAATTTTTGTCCGTTGCGTGGGCAGAAAGAGCAACCATTGGAATCTGAGCCCAACGACTGTCCCCGCGCACCGCTTCAGCGAAAGCAAAACCATCCATGTTCGGCATTTCTATATCACTGATAATGACATCAAAGACTTGCCCCTTATCCCGCAAGTCAAGAGCATGAAGTGCAGATTCAGAAGTCGTAACATTAAATCCAGCAACAGAAAGAATCGGGGCCAGCAAATTGCGGAAGAATGGACTGTCATCAACCAAAAGTGCATTCTTTCCTTCAATTTCACCTTCACTTGAATCCGAGCCATGTCCCAGCCAATTTGGATAAGCCTTAGTCAAATAATAGCCCGCATCAACGATATCCGTCGCCTTTCCGGCAACAACTGCAGTCCCGATCAACCCTGGACTCTCCGCTGTAATTTCCACTTTTAAGCGGTCATCCACAATATCGACAATTTCATCGACAACCAATCCCATGGAGCGATCTTGTTCCGTAAACACCAGAACGGCTAGGCGGCCTTCGGTTTTCCAGGCTTGCCCTTCACTGAAGGGAACGAGCGGCATAAGCTGACCACGGTATTGAACCATATGCTGACCATGCGAGATTTCAACAGAATCAAAGTCGATTTCTTCAAGGCGAGCAACCAACGACAAGGGCACAGCTTTAAGTTCATCCCCACCTGCACGGAAGATGAGCATCGAAATATTTTCACTATTTTCGCCACTCGTCGCCCCGGATGTTCCGGCTGTATTGGCATCGTCTTCTGGCCCTGAGGCCTCGCCAATTGAGTTTGCGATACCATTTGGATCCAAAATCATGATCACCGCGCCATCCCCAAGGATCGTATTCCCCGAATAGAACGGAATATGTCGAAGGATAGGCGACGTCGGTTTAACCACAATTTCTTCTGTATCAAAAACGCGATCCACGATAATACCAAACGTATGCGCACCAACTTGAGCAACGATGATAAACGTTTCTTCATCCAAATTGCGGCGTTTACCTTCAGACAACTTTAATAAATCGCCAAGATGAACCAAGGACAACAAGCGATTACGGAGGCGCAAGACGGGGCTTTCATTGATCACTTCAATTTTGTATTCGGATCTAGGTGACGCGCGAACCAATTCCAAAACGCTAATTTGCGGAACCGCAAATTTTTCGCCACAGCTTTCAACGATCAAGGCCGCCACAATGGCCAAGGTTAGAGGGATTTTAATGGTAAATGTTGAACCACGTCCTTCTTCAGACTTCAGTTCAATTGTCCCGCCAATTTTCTCAATGTTGGTGCGCACCACGTCCATACCCACACCGCGACCAGACACACTGGTTACTTTTTCTGCGGTCGAGAATCCAGCTTTAAAGATCGATTGCTGAATTTGCGGATCAGGCATGGCATCCAGTTCAGCTTCCGTATACAGGCCGTTTTCGATCAGCTTGCTCCGGATACGAGCCATGTTTAAGCCTCGGCCATCATCGTCAATCTGAATGATGATATGGCCGCCTTCATGGTATGCTTTTAAGGTTACGGTACCCGTTTCAGGCTTGCCAGCAGCAATACGGTCAGCCGGCGTTTCTAAACCGTGATCCGCAGAATTTCGAACCATATGTGTCAGCGGATCCTTGATCAGGTCAAGAACTTGACGATCTAATTCCGTTTCAGCACCAACCATTTGCAGGTCAATTTTTTTGTGCGTTTCCAAGGCTAGATCACGAACAATCCGGGGTAGTTTTGCCCACGCGTTTCCGATGGGTTGCATGCGCGTTTTCATCACACCTTCTTGGAGGTCGCTGGTGATATGGCTTAAGCGTTGAATAGGAACCGTAAACTCACTGTCTTCTGTCCCGCGCACCATTTGCAACAGCTGGTTACGCGTCAAAACCATTTCAGAAACCATGGTCATCAGGTTTTCTAAAACGTCCACATTTACACGTAACGTCGCAGCCGGGCCATTTGAAGAAGCAGGCTTTTCTGCTGGTTTGGCGGCAGCTTTAGCCGCTGGTTTTTTTGTAACAGCCGGGACCGAGGCAACAGGAGCAGGAGCAGGAGCAGGAGCAGGAGCAGGAGCAGGAGCAGGAGCAGGACCGCTAGTGACCTCTTCGTATTCAGCCAAAAGCTCGGCTGCGACCGGGAAACCACCCGCCGAAGCCACGGGGCCACTGGCCGGTTCATCACCTCCGCCGGTGACTTCCTCATATTCGGCCAGAAGTTCAGCTGCGACAGGAAAACCACCAGCAGACTCCACGGGACTGCTGCTTGTTTCTGTAACAAGAGCAGTGGCAGGGGCAACAGGCGCSGCARCRGGCGTTACGRMMTCACCATTTGCGAGGGCATTCAACTCAGCGATCAAAGGCGCATCGTCGCCCTCTGGTTCCTCACCATGACTGGCCAGTTCTTGAACCAAGCTGCTAATCGCGTCGATACAACTTAAAACCAATGTCACACCGTCAACTGTGACGGCAAGCTTACCATCGCGATATTTATCAAGGACGTTTTCACCAGCGTGAGCAATAGACTCCAACCTCGGCAGGCCTAAGAAACCACAAGTTCCCTTTACCGTATGAACCAAACGAAAAATATTACCGAGGATTTCCGCATTGGAGGGGTCCTTCTCAAATTCGACAAGTTGCAAATCGATTTCAGTTAGATTTTCCGATGTTTCCGTAATAAATTCGCTTAAAAGATCATCCATGATCGCAGTCCTTAATCCCTAATTGTTAGCCCACTACGCTAGGCCTACGATGATCAAACCTGACCATAACTCATTTGGTTTACGACGTTTATTATGGATCAAA
Organism: Magnetovibrio sp.; assembly: GCA_016764335.1. Lineage (GTDB taxonomy): Bacteria > Pseudomonadota > Alphaproteobacteria > Rhodospirillales > Magnetovibrionaceae > JANLGW01. The sequence continues at coordinate 14,499 of JAESSB010000033.1, read as the reverse complement.
GAGGCCATTATAAACACTATCAAATGTCTCCTTCTAGCAACGTGATTTAATCATAGCCCTCAAAGTCTTACAAACCCAAATGTTTTTTTGTTTCCTTGTGTTACAGTTTTTATTTCCATGCGTTAGAGCCCCGATATCCCCATGACAAGAAGCGTTATGTGCAATCAAATAGCAGGGAAAAGCACCGCCAGCCTCACAACGGCTTCATCACCTGAATCAACTTCTAATTCGGCCCGAAGGCTTGCTGCCAACAAGGCTGTAAAGTGACCATGTATATTACGTGGGGTCAATTTATCAATGTCTACACTTTTACAAATAATAGCTGTAAACTCCGATATCAAGTGCGCATTTTGACCGCTTGCCGACAGACCAACGCCCAATCGCCCATCTATGGAGCTGATATTGACGTCGATCACGCCCCCACGTGGCAAGGCCTCACAGGCGATAAGACACAGATTTAAAACGAGCTTTGCCTCTTGTATATCAATCTTCATATCTTGAGAATTCCACGTTACCGATATGCGTCCACCTTCAACATAATCTCTGAAAGTCTGGTGTAGATCGTGGGTCATAACGGTTTGAGGGCTGCCTTGCCCTCCGCTCAAACCAAATGCCATGCGCAAAAATTGCAGCCTATACTTGGTTTGTTTGGCACTCAAAGCTATTAAATCAACGATAGYAYCGTCTGGYACACCTTGTTCTTCGGTCAAMAGTTCTGCCCCRGTGCCAAGYGCACCGATGCCGCCCGCCAAATCATGGCAGACACGTGASACCAACAATTGTGAGACCTTTAAATCGACCTTCATCACTCTAACTTTCATATCGTCATACCGAATCGGCATGCTTTGCAGCTACGGTTCAAACGACATAAAGTAGGCTGCAGTCCGATCAGAGTCAAAAGCTTCGACATAAGCCTTATCTTCACCCCCTGCGTCATGTCACCGCATGTCGAGAAGCAAGAGCAAGATCACACCAAACCAACCTTACATTGACGCCTTTAAGCCTTTATTCAATAAAAAAGGCCACCCCTGTTGAGGTGACCTTTTTTAGATTGGCAGATCGGTAAGAGGCTTTAAGAGGTGCTGTAAGGAACCCCTTTATCACCGAAGAGAACCTGCAATTCCCCAGCTTCAAACATTTCGCGTACGATGTCACAGCCACCGACGAATTCGCCTTTGACATAAAGTTGAGGGATCGTGGGCCAGCTTGAATAGTCTTTGATGCCTTCGCGAACGTCCATGTCCTGAAGAACATCTACGCCTTTGAACTTAACCTGCAATTGGGTCAAGACACCAACTAGAGTAGCGGAAAACCCACACTGTGGGAACATCGGGTTCCCCTTCATGAACAGAACCACATCGTTTGAGCTGACTTCATCTTTGATGCGATCGAATACGGGATTAGAGGTCATTATAATTGTCTTTCCTATGTGCGACGCCTTAAGCGTCTTATTTATTTGCGTGACGCTTATGCGACATATTTATCTAAGTGACGCTTATGCGTCCTGCGGAACAGACGTTTGCAGACYGANSRCMWGAANRTYKTRMTSCATNANCWRYMTYTWMKGGMCNRSSYAKANCRTTTSATNGKTRWTGWANCWYSRMTTWWKYYAAYGMMCGYTTTWKMRAYWWYYTKMKMWGCWTNSTGSTNYYSCWWCAYYWCSCANRGKMWTYRATATGANNNTNYGCATCYGGNNNWYYTTCTTTGATTAATCGTTCAATTTCGGCAGCTTCCATTGCCATATGGCGTCTCCTTATACTTCAAAATCGGGATGCGCCATGAAATCGGGCATCCATCCTTCATGAGCATCTTTAAGCTTGGTTACGGATATGGTGCCTACATTTTCGATATTCAAGTCCCGTCCTGAAACTTCACCAATTTTAGCCGCCGATACACCACCAGCACGGGCAGCCTTCAACACCCCATCTGCATTCGCGGTTGTGACCAAATAGCGCGCTTGATCTTCACCAAAAAGCCAACCGTGCATCACCACATCGGTGCTGGCATCAATGATATTCGCGCCAAGACCTGACGCCATAGCCATTTCAGCCAAGCCCACCCCCAAGCCGCCATCGGACAAATCATGGCATGCGGTCACGGTCCCCGCCAAAATTTCGCCACGCACAAAATCGCCGTGCTTGCGTTCAAGGCTTAGGTCAACGGTTGGGGCTGGGCCGTCTTTACGGTTGAGCACTTCGGCTAAATATTGTGACGATCCAAGGTGGCCTGAAGTATCGCCGATCAAGATGATGCTTTCACCTTCGGCCACAAATGCCATCCCCACAGATTTAGAAACGTCATCAATGAAGCCAACCCCGCCGATGGTTGGTGTGGGCAATATGCCTTGACCGTTGGTTTCATTGTACAGCGAGACATTCCCAGATACGACCGGATAATCAAGGGCGATACACGCCGCAGCAATACCTTCGCAAGCACCGACAAACTGCCCCATAATTTCTGGGCGTTCAGGGTTGCCAAAATTCATATTATCGGTGATGGCTTTGGGAGTCGCCCCCGTCGCCGTAATGTTGCGATAGGTTTCGGCTACCGCTTGTTTGCCGCCTTCGACGGGGTCGGCAAACACATAACGCGGTGTCACATCAGAGGTCATAGCTACACCTTTGTCGGTGCCATGAATACGCACAATGGCCGCATCGCCACCGGGACGCGCCACGGTGTCGCCCATCACCATATGGTCATATTGTTCCCACACCCAACGTTTGGAACAACCATTTGGCGTACTGACCAAGGTTTTGAGCGCTTCCATCATATTGTCCGGGGCGGGCACGTCTTCGGCCTTCAACGGGGCCCGTTTTGGGGTCGGCACCCATGGACGGTCATATTCAGGGGACGCGTCTGCCAATGGACTGATGGGCAGGTCGCCGACCAAATCACCTTTGTGGAACAAGCGCATGCGCCCAGTATCGGTAATGGTGCCGATAACCGCGAAGTCCAATTCCCACTTTTCAAATATAGCCTGCGCCATGGATTCTTTACCAGGCTTGAGCACCATCAACATGCGTTCTTGAGACTCAGAGAGCATCATTTCATAGGGAGTCATGTTTTCTTCGCGTTGTGGCACCTTGTCCAAATTCATGTCGATGCCGACACCACCGCTGGACGCCATTTCAAATGAAGACGAGGTCAGTCCTGCCGCTCCCATATCTTGAATGGCGACAATGGCATCGGTTTGCATCAATTCTAAGCACGCTTCCAACAATAGCTTTTCAGTGAATGGATCACCAACTTGCACCGTTGGGCGTTTTTCTTCGGAGTCTTCCGTGAATTCAGCAGAAGCCATGGTCGCGCCATGAATACCGTCACGTCCGGTTTTAGAGCCAACGTACACGACCGGATTACCGATGCCTGCCGCGGCACAATAAAAGATATTATCGGCATCGGCTAACCCAACGCACATCGCGTTGACCAAAATGTTGCCGTCATAACAAGAATCAAATTCAACTTCRCCRCCAACCGTYGGCACGCCCATGCAATTGCCRTAACTGCCAACGCCTTCGACCACACCATGAACCAAGTGRCGGGTTTTGGGATGATCCGGCAAACCGAACCGCAACGCGTTCAAGTTGGCAATAGGCCGAGCCCCCATGGTGAATACATCACGCATGATGCCGCCAACACCGGTCGCGGCCCCTTGATAAGGTTCGATATAGCTCGGGTGATTGTGGCTTTCCATTTTAAARATAATGGCATGACCATCGCCYGCATCAATGATGCCGGCATTTTCGCCGGGACCGCAAATGACCCATGGGGCTTTGGTTGGGAGTGTTTTGAGCCATTTTTTCGAAGATTTATAAGAACAGTGTTCCGACCACATGACCGAGAAAATACCCAGTTCGTTAATGTTCGGTTCGCGGCCCATGATGTCCAGAACCATTTGGTATTCGGCTTCGTTCAGACCGTGTTCTTTAACCATAGCGGGGGTTATTTTGCTCATATTCATGTCTTCCCTTACGCCGCTATGCTTTTGGCAAGGCCGTCAAACATCGGTTTACCATCAAGCCCACCCAGCATCGTTTCAACCAAGCGTTCAGGGTGCGGCATCAAACCCAACACATTGCCGCCCGCATTGTACACCCCGGCGATGTCGTCGGCGGACCCATTGGGGTTGTCGATATAACGAAACGCAACTTGGCCTTCGCCTTCAATGCGTTTCAAGGTCTCAGCATCGGCAAAGAAGTTGCCATCATGGTGCGCCACCGGATAGGTCACGGTCTGTCCCGCCGCATASCCGCTGGCAAAYACCGTGTCATTGCGTTCGACTTTAAGCTGGACATCTTTACAGATGAATTTTAAATCRGCATTGCGCATCAACACACCGGGTAACAAGCCACTTTCGCAAAGGATTTGAAAACCGTTACAAACGCCAAGCACGTAACCGCCACGATTGGCATGCTTGACCACTTCCGCCATAATCGGTGAGCGCGCAGCCATGGCCCCACACCGCAAATAATCACCATAAGAAAAGCCGCCTGGAATGGCGACCAAATCATAACCSCTTAAATCRGTTTCTCTGTGCCAAACCATGTCGACGGTCGAACCCGTTGAAGCCTCCAGTGCAACCTTCAGGTCGCGGTCACAATTGGACGCTGGAAAAACGATGWYGSMWKCKTKMMYKMGYGCMWWSCYTAGCCTTCAATGTCGATGGTGTAATTTTCGATGACCGTGTTCGCCAAAAGCTTTTTGCACATTTCGTCAACTTGAGCGCGGGCTTTACCGACGTCGGTTTCAGCCAAATCCAATTCGATGAATTTGCCCTGGCGAGCTTCATTAAGGCCGCTAAAGCCCAACGACGATAAAGTGTGTTCAATGGCCTTGCCCTGGGGGTCAAGAACGCCGTTTTTCAAGGTGACGTGGACTTTCGCTTTCATGACGGGGTATTGGCTTTCAAATATACGTTGCACTTAAATCGTCCAGGCCGGGAATGCCCCCGGCCTGGACGAAAATACTATTGAAGGGTATCGGGTCCGGGCAKATCGCCGGGRCCGCTTTCGGGCAAGATACCAAGACGYCTTGCGACTTCTTGGTARGCTTSYTCCACATYGCCRAGRTCGCGGCGAAASCGRTCCTTRTCCAWYTTTTCGTTGGTYTTGATATCCCAMAGRCGGCAGTTGTCGGGGCTGATTTCATCGGCCAAAACAAGGTGCATTTGATCTTCATCCCAAAGACGCCCAAATTCCAATTTGAAATCGACCAATCGGATGCCGATTCCCAAAAACAACCCCGTAAGGAAATCATTGATGCGCAGCGACATGGACATGATTTCATCAAGTTCTGGTGGGCTGGCCCAGCCAAAAGCGGTGATGTGCTCTTCGGAAATCATCGGATCGTCCAATTCGTCGGACTTATAATAGTATTCGACGATCGAACGCGGCARCGGCGTGCCTTCGGGCATATCGAAACGTTTCGCCAATGAKCCMGCGACGATATTGCGAATCACCACTTCAACAGGCACKATTTCAACTTCACGAACCAATTGCTCACGCATATTTAGGCGCCGGACAAAGTGCGTTGGGATGCCAATTTCTTGAAGACGCAGCATCAGGTATTCGGAAATGCGGTTGTTCAACACGCCCTTGCCGACGATGGTGCCCTTCTTTTTGTTATTGAAAGCCGTCGCATCGTCTTTGAAATATTGAACCACTGTACCGGGTTCGGGGCCTTCAAAAATGACTTTTGCCTTGCCTTCGTAAAGCTGCCTGCGTTTGGCCATGTGTTTTGTTCCTAGCGGCGTTGAAGGGCAGAGAATCCAACCCTCACAAATGGTCTAAAAGAAGCTGATCATATAGCACCCTCGCACATACAAAACAATCACTCGAAGCTCGTATACTCATAAATAGGCCCTAAAAAGGTAAGGTTTTCGGCGCAAATCAACAGACAAATTCAATCTTCACCACAAAAGCCGATCCCTTTGGCTCGTGAACTGGAAATTTCCCGCAAAATTAAACGGATTGATTTGCACTTTTGTGTTTATCTTCGTACATTAGAGTATGGACACTGACCCTAGAATTTAAGGAACCCCGCCATTATGTCTGACAGCTTTCATGACCGCGAACAAAGCTTTGAAGCGAAAAACAAACTGGACGAGGAACTGAAGTTTAAAGCCGAAGCCCGACGCAACAGGCTTGTGGGCCTGTGGGCTGCTGAAAAAATGGGAATGGACGGCGCTGATGCCGATGCCTATGCCAAAACGGTGGTGATTGCCGATTTGGACGAACCTGGATTTGAAGACGTGATCCGCAAAGTCATGGCRGACTTCGCCAAACGCGAKCTCACAGTCGCMGAARACGATCTACGCGCYGAAATGGATCGCCAAATGRMCGTSGCCRTTGAACAAGTCAAAGCAAACTTCACCCCCCTAGGCCAAGATCACAACTAATCATCAGCCTTCAAACACAGTCAAAATAACCCAGCACCGATATCCTCTCTGGGTTGTTTAGTGAGTGATCACGAACGCACCAATCTTGTTCACAAAGAGGTGACGACAAGGATGCTCGCGTGAGAAAGGTAACATCATATGTTCATTGGACACTTTGGCGTTGGTTTTGGTGCAAAAAAAATTGCCCCTAGGCTGTCGCTCGGAACTTTATTTGTTGGTGCCCAATTTATTGATCTCTTATGGCCAACATTGCTCCTGTTTGGAATTGAGAGAGTCAAAATTGTCCCTGGTGCGACAACGGTAACACCCCTTGTTTTTGACTATTACCCCATTTCCCATAGCCTACTTGCTGTTCTTGGATGGGCTCTTGCCATTGGACTTGGGTACTTTGCAATAAAGCGTTCAAGACGAGGGGCATTGGTATTGTTCGCATTGGTTCTTAGCCACTGGGGTCTCGATTATATTGTTCACCAGCCCGATCTACTCCTCCGTCCTGGTGGCGATATTATGGTTGGTCTTAATGCGTGGTCTTCATTGCCGCTCACGTTGGGAATTGAGCTCACAATCTTTGCCTCTGGGGTTTGGTTATATACGCGGGCAACCAAGGCCAGAGATGCCATTGGGCGATGGGCATTTTGGGGATTGGTTGGTGTCTTGTTGGTCGCTTATTTTGGAAATACATTTGGCCCTCCTCCACCAAGTGTTAAAGCTTTAGCGTGGGCGGCGCAAATGCAGTGGTTAATCGTCTTGTGGGCCTACTGGGTGGATAAACACCGAGAAACGGTTCATCAGCCTTCGTAGACTGTGATCGCATCCAAGATACCCTGGGCGGTTGTGTCTAGCCCTGCTGGATTAAAGGTGATGTCTTCGAAATTGAGGGTTTATACTACGTTGCGCCGCGTAAGACTCATGAGGAAATTCCCAAACGCTGAAAACCTGAACCAATAGAGGACATTTATGTGGCGGTTTACGATGGCTAGGTGTTTAGTCCCGAACTGTGGTGCTGTGGATTTATTTTGAACCTTTCCGGTTCTTCTATCCATATTTTGCAGATATATTCGTGTGGGGTTAAACCTTTCAAGGTCTTCCGGCGCTTYGCGAAGGTGTAGGCCTTTAAGAAAGTCTGCAGGTGGGTTCTAAGCTGATCATGGCTTTCATAGTGATCGCGTTTAACGGTTGCCTCTTTGATCGTCCGTTTCATTCTTTCAACTTGCCCATTGGTCCAGGGAGGATTGATTTTGGTCTTGCGGTATTCAATTGATGGATCCATCACACACCCGGTCAAAGGTGTGCCAAGATGCGCGTTTTTGACGGGCCTGATTTGAGAACTGGATGCCGTTATCTGTTAGAATCGTATGAATGTGATCGGGAATGGCCGCAATAACGTTGTGTAAAAATTCCGCCGTGATCGCTTTGGTTTGGCGCTCGTGTAATTCCACAGAGGCCAGCTTTGGTGTGCGGTCAAGGGCCACAAACAGGTACAGTTTTCCATCTTCTGTGCGGACTTCGGCAATGTCTATGTGGATATAACCTATCGGATACTTCTTGAATTTTTACTTTGGCTTGTCCGTTTCCAACTTCGATAGACGAGAGATGCCATGGCGCTGCAAGCACCAATGCAATGAAGGTCGTGTTAGGTGAGCGATTGTAACCTGCAGGGCATACAGACAATCATCAAGCGGCAAAAGCGTATGTTTGCGAAACCTCACAATAATCGCTTCTTCCTCTGGCGACAAAACCGTTGAGCGGATCACCTTTGGCCCCCTGGGAGCGTCTTCAACAAAGTCCCGGTTTTTCCACGTCTTAACCGTCCTTGGATCAAGACCATAGCACTGACTCAATTCTTAGAGCGAAGCTTCCGAGCGCTGTAGTTCTGCTCTGATGGCGTACGTCGTCTTGGCACATCCGTATAAGACCTGTCCCATAAGTCTTCCCGTGATGATTGGTCTGTATAATATACGACATCAAAGTCCGGGACTAAATACCTAGGCTCAGGACCTATTAATCTATAATTCAGTCTTCTGTCGGATCATTCATGTCTTGAAGCGTGGATTACAGTGGCGTGATGCACCTTCTGAATACGGTCCGCACAAAACACTTTATAACCGCTTTGTGAGAGGGAGCGAAGGAGCGTATTTGACCGTATATTTTCTGGGCTTGCCGGGGCCGAAGATGTTCAAGGTCAGCTCCAAATTGATACGACACACCTTAATGCTCACCTCACAGCAGCCTGCCTGCTGTTCTTTGGGTAAATTCATCCCCCAAATTCAAGCGCTAAAGCGTCAAAAAGGGGATGTTTTCCGGCGTATCGGGCAAACAAAAGGCGACTTAAACTCAAAACGTCATGCGGTGTGTGATGGTCATGGTCACCCCGTTGTTATGCTTTTAGCAGAAGGGCAAATGAGCGATTATACGGGTGCTCAATGATTTCCCCTCAGCTAAGCCCCTCGTGGCAGATCGAGGATATGATGCAGGGTTGGGTCCGTAAGGCTTTGAGGAGCGAAGGAATTGAGCCTTGTATCCCACCCAGAAAAGTCGAAAGAGACACATAAAATATGATGTAATGCTCTATAAACAGCGCCATAAAATTGAAAACATGCTCGGTAAAATCAAGGACTGGCGGCGCATTGCATTGCCCTATGATCGATGCGCACACACGTTCTTTTCAGCACGATGCAGCGCAGCCGTTGTCATCTTCTATCTCAATTAATGAGTCCTGAGCCTAGGCAGGTAGGCCGACGTAATCGTAGGCGACGGCCAACAAAGCCACACCCAAAACAATGCGATAGATCACAAATGGGGTGAAGCTGGCGCGTTTGAGCCACGCCATCATAAGGGCGATGGCAATAAGGGCTGAAACGAAGGATAAACCGATCCCTATTAGGGCGGTGTTGATTTGCATAGTATCGCCACTTTTATAAAGGTCTAGGCCTTTTAAAAACCCCGCGCCGAGGATGGCGGGGATGGATAGCAACATGGAAAATCGTGCACAATCAGGACGTTCCATGCCCAACAAGCGCGCGGCCGCCATCGTGATGCCACTGCGCGACGTGCCGGGAATTAGGGCTATGCATTGGGATACGCCGATGATTAAAATATCGGATATCTTTAAATGGTCGATGCGCCGCACCGTCACGCCAAAGTAATCGGTCAGCCACAACACCAAACCAAAGATCAGCGTAGCCCAGCCAATGACTTCAATGGACCGTATGCCATCAGGCATAGTTTTGTGCATCCAATATCCCACACCGATGACCGGCAGCGTGCCCAGAACCAAGAAAAGCCCAAGGCGGGCTCCGTCATTGATGCCTTTACCTTTGACCATTCGCCACAAGCCATCGAGAATACGAACGATGTCGCGCCACAGATAGAGCACCACGGCCCCTAATGTGCCGACATGGACCGCGACGTCAAGCGTCACACCCTGGTCGGCCCATCCCACCAGCCACGGCACCAAAACCAGGTGAGCGGATGAACTGATGGGTAAAAATTCGGTGATGCCCTGAACAAGGGCTAATATGGCGATATGGAAAAATGGCAAGGTGCGAATACTCTCTATATTAAGGTGTCGTCCGAATCCGTCTGTCAGAAACTTTACTCCACCTGCAAGGGCCGCGCAAAGCCCTCCCTGCATATCGCCATATGATTATAAGGGCAACCCCAGAAAACGATCGCCAATGCCGATTGCATGATTTCATCACTGGACAGATCCAAAAAGTAAGCGGCTGGGCTTTTCTTTTGGTATGAGGTCAGCTATTCTGTGCATTCCTAAGATTCAGTAAAAGCATTTTGAAGATCTGGCCGAGTTGGGTGAAGCTAACCACGGGCATGTTTCTAACGCTCTGAAATAACGATTGAGTCCAGTTGTGAATATACGGCTGATAAGAATGGAAATTTGATATGAGAGCCAGCGGGTTACCTAAAAAACAGGGCCTCTACGACCCCAGCAACGAACGAGACAACTGCGGTGTTGGCTTCATTTGTAATATTAAGAACAAAAAAAGCCATGAGATTATCACGCAGGGCCTGCAGATTCTTGTCAATATGGATCACCGTGGCGCGGTCGGTGCCGACCCATTAGCTGGTGACGGTGCAGGTATCATCATGCAAATCCCGCATGAAATGCTGGCGGAAGAATGTTCTAAGCTTGGTTTTGAATTGCCCGAAATCGGTGAATACGCCGTGGGCCAAGTGTTTTTGCCGCGTGATGAAGCTGCCCGCAAGGCCTGCCTACAAGCCTTTGACACCGTAGTGCCACGCGAAGGTCAAGAACTTTTGGGGTGGCGCAACGTCCCTGTGGACAATTCTTGCTTGGGGGAAAGCGTCAAAGTGGCGGAACCCGTCATTCGTCAAGTGTTCATTAAAATGGGCAAAAATGTGGCCGATGAGGCTGCCTTTGAACGCAAGTTGTTCGTGATCCGCAAACAAGTGCACCACGTTGTGTGGGATAAAATCGGCGACGACAGCCACGGCAACTTCTATATTCCATCCCTTTCTGCACGCACGATCGTCTATAAAGGCATGGTGTTGTCCAGCAATTTGGGCACCTTTTATTTAGACCTCAAAGACCCACGCACGACATCGGCACTGGCTTTGGTTCATCAACGCTTTTCCACCAACACCTTTCCCAGTTGGGAATTGKCRCAGCCGTTCCGTTAYTTRTGCCATAACGGCGAAATCAAYACYGTGCGCGGGAACATCAACTGGATGGCCGCGCGTAAAGCGACGATGTCTTCCGACGTGTTGGGTGAAGATCTTGATAAACTGTGGCCTTTGATTGGCGATGGCTCATCGGATTCGGCAACGTTTGATAACGCCTTGGAACTTCTTGTCGCGGGCGGTTATTCATTATCGCATGCGATGATGATGATGATCCCCGAAGCCTGGGATTCTAACCCATTGATGGATGCCGAACGCCGCGCGTTTTATGAATATCACGCCGCCTTGATGGAACCCTGGGACGGCCCAGCGGCCGTTTGCTTTACCGATGGGCGTCAAATTGGCGCAACCTTGGACCGGAACGGTCTGCGTCCGGCCCGTTATGTGGTGACCGACGACGACCTTGTTATTATGGGGTCAGAAGTGGGTGTGATTCCCATTGATGAAAGCAAAATCATCAAAAAATGGCGATTGCAACCCGGTAAGATGTTCCTYATTGAYTTGGTCGAAGGCCGCATCATCGACGATGCAGARATCAAATCTTCGCTGACCCACGCAAAGCCTTATCAAAAATGGCTCAACGAAACACAAATTAAGGTTGAAGACCTGCCGGAAGAAAACCCGGCCATGGCCCCTGACCACGAAACCCTGCTGGATGCTCAACAAGCGTTTGGCTATACTCAAGAAGACCAAAAGCACTTCATCAAGCCGATGGCATTGACGGGGCAAGACCCGATTGGGTCTATGGGGCGCGATACGCCGCTGGCTGTGTTGTCGGCGCGCCCCAAAATTCTTTTTGATTATTTCACGCAGAAYTTTGCYCAGGTGACCAATCCRCCGATTGATCCGATCCGCGAAGAATTGGTGATGAGCCTGGTGAGTCTGATCGGGCCACGGCCCAACCTGTTAGATCCCGATAGTGCGGGGGCCAAAAAGCGTTTGGAAGTTCGTCAGCCGATTTTGACCAATCTTGATTTGGAAAAAGTTCGCCACATCGAAAACCACGTCGATAAGGGCTTTAAGACCTATACCCTGTCCATGTGTTACCCCGCCGACCAAGGCGCTGCTGGTATGGAAGCGGCCCTTGATAAGATGTTYGCCAAGGCCGAARAAGTGGTCAACGATGGCAAYAACATCATTATTCTGTCRGAYCGYYTGATGGATGCGAACCACATTGCGATTCCGTCTTTGTTGGCCACSGCKGGTGTGCAYCATYACCTGATCCGCGCGGGYCTTCGGACCTCTGTTGGTTTGGTTGTGGAAACGGGTGAAGCMCGCCGYGTCCACGATTTYTGCCTGTTGGCRGGCTATGGCGCMGAAGCCATCAACCCCTATTTGGCGTTCGACACCATCMTTGATATGGGCAAAGAACTGCCTGAYGATGTGACCAAGGATGAAGCGCAAAAACGCTATATCAAGGCCGTGGATAAGGGCATGCTCAAAGTCTTTTCGAAGATGGGCATATCGACCTTCCAATCTTATTGCGGCGCGCAAATTTTTGATGCCATCGGCTTGAATGATACGTTGATTGGGCGCTACTTTACCAATACGGCCTCTAAAATTGGCGGCATTGGGCTTTTGGAATTGGCGACCGAAACGACGCGCCGYSRYRSWKYWSYYWTYKGMMMMKMSMMYKYRWWGSMMMMKWKSMYYSMRRYYKGCGSKSMMTKRKSKKSRAWMRKWYKYRKKGWWKCSMMKRYCTGGACGCCGGAAACCATTTCTTTGTTGCAACACGCCGTGCGTAAAAGTGATCGCGAAACCTATCGGAAATATGAAGCGGTTATGAACGAACATGACGTGAAGGTTCAAAACCTGCGTGGCCTGTTCAAACTTAAAGGCACCGGAACGCCCGTGCCTTTGGATGAAGTCGAATCTGTTGGTGAAATTTGCAAGCGCTTTTCCACCGGGGCGATGTCGTTTGGGTCCATTTCTTGGGAAGCCCACACCAACATCGCGATTGCCATGAACCGCCTGGGCGGCAAGTCCAACACCGGGGAAGGTGGCGAAGAAGCCGTGCGCTTTACGCCGATGGAAAATGGCGACAGCATGCGCTCGGCGATTAAACAGGTGGCTTCGGGTCGCTTTGGCGTAACCGCCGAATATTTGGTTAATGCCGACGATATTCAGATCAAAATGGCGCAGGGGGCAAAACCTGGTGAAGGTGGACAATTGCCCGGCCATAAGGTCAATGAATGGATTGGTCGGGTGCGTCACTCGACCCCCGGCGTGGGCTTGATCTCCCCGCCACCGCACCACGATATTTATTCAATTGAAGATTTGGCCCAGCTGATTCACGACCTGAAAAACATAAACCCCAAAGCRCGWATTTCCGTGAAAYTGGTGTCSGAAGTKGGYGTGGGTACGGTTGCGACYGGTGTGTCCAAAGCTTATGCCGACCATGTTACRATTTCGGGTTTTGACGGMGGTACRGGGGCATCACCRTTGACGTCRACGCAACACGCTGGCGGMCCMTGGGAAATTGGSYTAGCYGAAACTCATCAAACCTTAGTCATGAACAAACTGCGCGGCCGCATCGCGGTGCAGGTTGACGGTGGGCTACGTACCGCCCGTGACGTTATCGTTGGSGCGTTGTTGGGGGCCGATGAATTTGGCTTTGCCACCGGGGCGYTGATCGCCCAAGGYTGTTTGATGATGCGCAAATGTCACCTGAACACGTGTCCGGTCGGCATCGCAACGCAARATGCTGAACTGCGTAAGCTGTTCCCYGGCGAGCCCGGTCAYGTTGTTAACTTCTTCACCTTTATGGCCGAAGAAATGCGCAAGATTATGGCCGAACTTGGATTTAGGACCATCAATGAAATGATTGGGCGGACCGACACCATTGAAATGAACACCGCCATAGACCATTGGAAAGCCAATGGTTTGGACTTCTCTGGCTTGCTGCATAAGCCGACCGTTGAGGATGGCGTTTCGCTTTACAACACCGAAAGGCAAAACCACGGCCTTGAAAAGGCTTTGGATAACGGGTTGATTGTGCAAGCCGCCGAGGCTATCGAACACGGGACTCCGGTCAAAATTCAGGCCACCCTGATCAACGTTAACCGGACGTTCGGCACCATGCTTTCGGGCCGGGTGGCGATGAAATATGGCGCGGCGGGGCTCCCTGACGACACCATCTATATTGATGCCACAGGGACCGCAGGTCAATCTTTGGGGGCCTGGTTAAGCCCGGGCATCACCATCGACTTAAAGGGTGATGCCAATGACTATGTGGGCAAAGGATTGTCCGGTGGTCGCATCATTGTGCGCCCGGCTGATATCTGCCCAATTATCGCCGAAGACAATATGATCGCGGGCAATACCTGCTTATACGGGGCGACCTCTGGTGAAGCCTATCTGCGCGGGATCGCTGGGGAACGCTTTGCGGTGCGTAATTCGGGTGCCACGACGGTTGTCGAAGGCGTCGGCGATCATGGTTGTGA
>JAESSB010000032.1 GCA_016764335.1 Magnetovibrio sp. | reverse complement strand
TAATTACTCACCTGCCCTTCTGATAAAAGCATGACAACGGGGCCACCCTTGCCATCACAGACCRCATGAAGTTTTGAGTTTAAGCCGCCTTTTGTTTGCCCGATACGACAGCGAACACCCCCCTTTTTGACGCCTTAGCTCTTGAATTTGGGTGACGAATTTACCCAAAGAACAGCAGGCTGGCTGCTGCTGTGCGGTGAGCTTTAAGATGCGTTGCATMAWTYTGNAGCTGATCRGGAACACCTTCTGCCCCGGCAAGCCCAGAAATATACGGTCAAACACGCCCATTCGGATCCACCTCACAAAGCGATTATAAAGTGTTTTGTGCGGACCGTATTCAGAAAGTGCATCTCGCCACTGTCATCCACGCTTCAAGACATGGCTGTCCCGGATCAACCCGAAGGCCATCAACGCGGGGCACGCCGGGAGACAAAGGAGAATGGGGCTCAATACATTATAACTTCTCATGGATTAACCAGGAATGATCACTTATATGATGTCCACAGTAAATGAGAACTTCATTATCCAACAAAAAACTGAATGATAAGTCATAGGTCCTAAGCCCAAGCCCCGTCGAAAAAAGACCAGCTGTTAAATATCGCTGTTTCCGGTCTTTTCTCTACGGGACAGATACGCCTTGTGTCAGAGCGCGTGTTCCATAACCGATGCAAGACGTTTGGCAAAGGCAGCAAGGTCCGTAGGCACTTCGCCATCGGCAATGCGTGCTTGGTCCAGCAACAAGTAGGCTGCATCCTTCATCAGGTCATCGTCAACATCGGCCCCCTTTTCCACCCGCATCGCAAGCTTGCTAACGATGGCATGGGTTGGGTTGAGTTCCAACACGCGTGGCATTGGGCCAATCAGTTGACCTTGTTTGCGCAACATACGTTCTAAATTCACGTCCATATCGTCTTCATCGGCCACCAAGCACACAGGGCTATCGGTCAAATTCTTGGAAATACGCACGTCTTTTACGTCTTCGCCCAATTGCACTTTAAGGGCCGCAATCAAGGTGTCRAGGACCKGAGTATYGGCAGCCTTGTCGTCATCTTTGTCTTGAGCGTCATCGGATGCAATCGCATCMAGGCCGGAATCGCTGCGGGTGATGGWTTTGAAAATCTTGCCCTCGAATTTATCCATAGAGCGCACCCAAAATTCATCAACSGGGTCAATCAGCARYAACACTTCAACGCCCTTGGCTTTAAAGCCTTCCAGGTGTGGTGAGCTKGCGACTTGGGCTGCATCRTSGCCGATAATATAATAAATGGATGCTTGCCCATCCTTCATACGTTCGACGTATTCGCTAAGGTTGGTCAAGCCATCTTGGTTTGAACTGGCAAAGCGGCACAACTTCATCAAGCGATCTTGATGAGGGTTAACCTCGATCAGGCCTTCTTTCAGCACCACGCCAAAGGCTTCCCAGAATTTAGCAAATTCATCGGGGGCCTTTTTGGATTTTTTCTCTAAYTCACCCAGCACCCGYTTGACCAAGCCGGAACTGATTTTTGCCATTTTYGGGTCGGTTTGCAGCATTTCGCGCGAAATGTTGAGGGATAAGTCTTCGGAATCCACAACACCMCGTAAAAAGCGCAAAAAYGGSGGCAACAAACCATCAATGCTATCGGTAATGAACACCCGGTTCACGTACAGCTTCACATGACCCTTGCGTTCCGGTTCGAACAGATCGAACGGGCGATGGGTTGGAATGTAAAATAGGTTGGTATAGCTGACCACGCCTTCAACGCGGTTGTGGATGGTCAGCCATGGATCGTCGAAGGCATGTGAGGYRTGGTGATAAAATTCAGTGTGCTGTTCCGYWGTAATTTCACCCGGTGAACGGGTCCAAATAGCCGATGCCGTATTCAACGTTTCATCGCCCAAAATCACGGGAAAGCTGATATGATCAGAATAGGTTTTRACGATRTNGMGRANASGCGCACATCTTCCAAAAATTCTTTCGCGTCTTTTTTCATATACATGACAACGGTGGTGCCGCGTTCATCGCGTTCAGCTTCTTCGATGCTAAATTCACCCTTGCCGTCCGACACCCACAACCAAGCCTCAGGTTCGCCTGCTTTACGCGTTGTCACTTCAACTTTTTCTGAAACCATAAAGGCGGAATAAAAGCCAACACCAAACTGCCCGATCAGGCCCAGGTCCGTTTTTTCATCCTTGCCCAGTTTGTCAAGAAAAGCGCCCGTTCCAGATTGCGCGATGGTCCCCAACGTTTTAATCAAATCATCATAGTTCATACCGATCCCATTATCGCTGAGGGTCACGGTTTTGGCTTTTTTATCCACGGTCAATTGAATTTTAAAGTCATGATCGCCTTCGATCAGCGATGATTCGGTTAAAGCCGCATGGCGTAGCTTGTCACAAGCATCCGAAGCATTAGAAATCAATTCACGCAGGAAAATTTCCCGGTTGGAATAGAGGGAGCCTGCGACGATGTCCAACAAGCGGCCGACTTCGGTCTGAAACGAAAAAGTTTGCTTAGTCATGATATGATTTATTCCTTCAAGGGCTTTCAACACGGTGGATATGGGGCAATGACCGTGTCCGCGCAAGGGTTTAGAACACAGAAATTTTATATGCGCACAATCTTAATCTGGGCGTATACTTATCGTGTGGATTGGCAAATCTGCCTTTCCGCGTTTTAAACAACAAAATATGGGAGAGCGATCATGCAAGTTCCCGTTAAACTTAGCTTTCACGGCTGCGACCACTCAGATGCTCTAGAATCCGAAATTCAAGGGCGCTTAGCAAAAATAGAAAACCACTATGGACGCCTCACAAGTTGTCGTATCGTCGTCGAGTTACCACACAAATCCCACGCCCAAGGCAAGCTGTTTCACGTCAATATCGACATGTCGATACCCGGTGCAGGTCACGTATTGTACAACGAAAAGGGCCAAGACCCAGCACATGAAGACGTCCACATCGCTGTTCGAGATGCCTTCAACGCCATAGAATCCCAAGTCAAAAAAGTGGTCGGCAAACGCCGCGATGTGGCCCGAAAAATTTCCTCATAACCGGCCGTCAGCTGTTAAATGGGAAAAGCGATCATGATCTGTCATCCAACCGACAAGACCCAATTGTATCGTGATCGGCTTTTACCTATTGCAACGTTTGCCCTGTATGGACTCAATGACAGGCGCCAATAAAATTGATATCAGCGTCTTGACTAACGTTCTCAACCGACCGACTGAATGTTATAGATTGGCCACGAGGCCATTTTGGTCTTGAGCAACACTTTAGGACTGTATTTCAGGGTTTGGCATTTTAAGCCGTTCTGCTCTCATCATTCGACAAGAGCCAAGGTGGATAAGCGGCATGTTGACGAATAAGAATGTTACCGTTGAAGACGATACGTTGCTTGGTTAGGGCCTGTTGACAATTAGGGGATTCCCAACGGGGCTAAAATGTGATTCAAGCTTTCTTTTAGGAGAAAGTAACGATGAACCCAGAACGTTTTGTTATCACCGATAAGGTTTGGACACAGATTTCCCCAGTATTGTCCGGTAAATCTACGGATTGTGGCGTAACGGCCAAAAATACCCGTTTATTTCTAGAGGCTGTGTTGTGGCGTGTGCGGACAGGCTCCCCTTGGCGTGATTTACCCTCTGGGTTTGGAAATTGGAATAGCATCTTCATCAGGTTTCGCCGCTGGGCAAGGCGTGGCGTTTTCGATCGCATATTTGAAAGCCTATCCGCAGAAGCCGATTTTGAATATGTCATGGTTGACGGCACCATCGTAAGCGTTCACCAGAAGGCCAGCGGCGCAAAAGGGGGACTCAAAATCAGGCCATAGGACGATCAAAAGGCGGTTTAACCACCAAAATCGTAGCTCTTGTTGATGCCTTGGGGACTCTAATTCGATTTACGCTTCTTCCTGGTCAACGCCATGATCTGCTTGRGGTTGAGACTGTGATCAAGGCTATAGAATTTGCGGCCTTTCTCGGTGACAAAGCCTTTGATGCAAATTGGTTACGTGACGAACGGGCAGAACGTAAAGCCAGTGTTGTTATCGCATCAAAGAGCAACAGAACGTTACAAATTCCACACGACAAAGAAGCCTATAAAGGACGGTATCTGGTTGAAAACTATTTTGCTAAAATCAAGGAATGTAGAGCCATTGCTACGCGATATGACAAAACTGATGTCAGCTATATTGCAAATTGGAACCTAGCCGCGGGCATAATCGCCGCTAGAGCATTGTCAATAGGCCCTAGTTATCTGGTCCAGCCCCAAAAATATTACAAGAAAATATCGCCAGGGCGAGTTATATCGTGTTGAACGGCTATATCAACCAAGGTGAGGCTACACAAAGGTCTCTAAATTAGGTTTTTTGGGCTATGACACTTCTATAAAGTGTGGTTTACGACAACGTCATGTCGTGGCTTGATATGTTGCGTCTTTTGCGCAGCATACGAGTTATAACTGAATCTGGTGTTTGAAGGTTTGAAAAGGAGCAGCGTAGCCCCTGGAAACGTTGTTTCCCTCCCTTGGGCTTTGCCCCAGAAGAGGTCCTCTGGGACGAAGGCGCGCTAAGGCGCGCTAAGGCGTATCTGGTTGACTCGTTGTTGGAAGATTTCAAATCAACATAAAAGGAGATACGCCACTATGGACAAGAATAACGTTTTAGATTTCGTAGGTCGAGAAGATATTTCAGACGCTTTGACGGCTTTGTTGAAAGCGGGAACTCAGCAATTGATTAGCCAGGCCGTGGAAGCCGAGCTTCAGGATCTTTTGGCTCAGCACAGCGAATACCGGACAAGTGATGACAAAATGGGGGGTGGTGCGCAACGGATACTTGCCCCGGTGTGACCTGCAGACAGGCATCGATCCCATCACGGTTAAGGTGCCAAAAACTCGTTCCAAGACCGGCGAAGTAATCACGTTTCGGTCGGCTTTGGGCCCACCCTATGTACGCAAAATANGGTCTTTGGAAGCCGCGTTGCCATGGCTGTATTTAAAGGGCATATCCACTGATGAGATGGGTGAAGCCTTAAAGTATTGGTCAGTCAGATGCCAAAGGTTTGTCAGCCAATACGGTTGCTCGTTTGAAGATAATCTGGGCCCAAGAATATAAAAACTGGTGTCATGAAGGGCTTGCAAAAGACAAATGTGTTTATATTCTGGCTGATGGTGTTTACAGCGGCTTGCGCAATGAAGAAACGAAGCTGTGTGCCCTTGTTATCATTGGCGGAAAAGAACGTAGAGAGACGTATTTTCAGCCATTGAAGACGGTGTCAGAGAATCCACCCAAAGCTGGGTTGAAGTCTTGCAGGGCTTAAAGAACCGTGGTTTGAACGTTCCCAAATTGGCCGTCGGTGATGGCTCTATGGGGCTTTGGTCCGCCTTGGGCAAAGTTTATCGAGGCATTTGCAACAATCCAGCATCGTACCAAACGGTCAAAAGGTTGCTTCTCGCGGGGCGGCATGCTGCACATGATTTTCAAACGTGGTCAGTGTGCAGAAAAGAAATGGAGGCGTCTGCGTGGTTTTGCTTGCCGGGCCAAAGTTATAACAGATGTAAAATTTAAAGGTGTGATCGAGGTCATGCAAGAAAACCAGACAGCCGCTTAATCAGAACTCAAAAAGCAGATTAGACAATAACTCGCAGCATACGTCAGTGTCATCAAAATACCGTTTTTTGGGCCATAAAATTGGGTGCCTGGATCTATGGTGAACCCTGGTCAGGCCGTTGGTCAGTGGATTTTTGACCTTATGAAGGTCAGGTTCCATCACTGAGAGGGGCAGGCAAGGTTTACCATCACGTTCGAAGAAGAAGGCGAAGAACGCTTTCTAAAATTTGATACCGACACCCGTGCAAGCATCCATGATGCGGCGATAAGCCTTCAAAATGTGGCCTGGGTAGCGTTTAATGACGTCTTTATTTTAAATGGTGTTCCAAGCATTGTTGCGTTGATGTGGCGCGAGTTCTCAATAGCTTGAGGGGTGATTCGACGGCCCAAGTTGCGCGTGGCGACGTTGCTGTCCATGTCACAAAGTGGGAAGTCCCTATCTAAACGGATGGAATGAGCCTATAGCCACTCTATGTCCATGTGTTAAGAACATTAAAATTGGGACATTTGAAGTTAGCGCAACTGAAAAAAGGCGACCAAAGCATGTCAAAAGAAAGAGCCCGTCTTCGTGCAAAGTCCAATGCGTTGAAAAAAGCCAAAAAGCGCGCGGCTAATGCTGGGCAAACCGGTACACATGAGCCAACGGGGCATTTCGATCCAGGCAACCATTCGATTAAAGGTCCCGCTGGGAGCAATAATCGTAGCCCCTTCGGTGGCGGCACACGAGGATCGGCGCGGTCGAAATAGGCTAAGTCTTAGCCAGCACGAGATCGGCGCTTTGTTTTGGGGGCTTCGTCAAATAAGTCTGCGAGTTCTGACATAATTGTGCCGCCCAAATCTTCGGCRTCCAACAGCGTCACGGCGCGTTGGTARTAGCGGTTRACGTCATGACCAATACCGATGGCGATCAGCTCGACATCTGACTTGGTTTCGATCCACTTGATAACATCGCGTAGGTGGCGTTCTAAGTAATTTCCACGGTTGGTGGAAAGGGTGGCATCATCCACCGGCGCGCCATCAGAAATGACCATTAAAATTCGGCGCTGTTCGGGGCGCCCCAACAATCGATTATGTGCCCACAGCAAAGCCTCGCCGTCGATATTTTCCTTCAAGATGCCTTCTTTCAGCATCAAGCCTAGGTTTTTGCGTGCTCGACGCCACGGGGCTTCGGCGCTTTTATATATAATGTGACGAAGGTCGTTGAGGCGTCCGGGGTTTTCAGGCTTATCGTGTTTAATCCAACTTTCGCGGGACTTGCCACCTTTCCACGTGCGCGTGGTAAAGCCTAAAATTTCGACTTTAACGCCACACCGTTCCAAGGTGCGCACCAAAACATCTGCACCGACCGCCGCAATGGTGATGGGACGGCCGCGCATGGACCCGGAATTGTCAATCAGTAGGGTGACGATGGTGTCCCTGAAATCAGAGTCTTTTTCTTCCTTAAACGATAGCGGAACCATGGGGTCGGTGACCACGCGGGCCAGTCGTGCAACATCAAGCATACCGTCTTCAAGATCGAATTCCCAAGACCGATTTTGCTTGGCCAAAAGACGGCGTTGCAGACGGTTGGCAAGTTTTGCGACCACCCCCTGAAGCTTATCGAGCTGGCGGTCTAATTGTTCGCGTAGGCGGCTAAGGTCTTTGGCATCGCACAGGTCTTCTGCGGCAATAATTTCATCGTATTCAGCCGTATAGGCGTGATAGGTTTCATGCTGTATAGGTTCGTTTTGGGGCCAAGGATCGCTTGATTTAGATGGGCCGGCTGGGCTTTCTCCATCCATGTCCATGTCTTGATCTAAATCGTCATTTTGGTCGGAGCCTTCGCCCATATCGCCCGATAAACTTTGGCTGCCGGGCATGGCACTGGTCTGATCATGGCTTTGATCGTCACCGGAGCCTTGATCATCGGACTGCGCGGATGAGTCTTGGGGGGCGGCATCTTGATCGGCGTCTTGTTCGCTTTGTGTGTCGCTGGGCAGCTTGCTCAATAATTCTAAATCAAGCATTAATTCGCCGCAAATTTTGGCAAAATGAGCTTGATTATCGACGCTTTTCGCCAATTGTTCCAGGTGACCCGGCGCGTTTTCGAACAGCCAGTCTCGCCACAAATCGGCCAGAGCCTGGTCGGGCTTGGGTAAACGTTCGACCCCAAAATATTCACGGGCCAACAGCGCCAAAGCTTGTGGCATATCGGTCATGTTCCGGTCTGTGATGCCAGCATACGCGGTGGCATTTTGGGCGTGCAGGGCGCTTAAATTTTGAACGGTCCCCGGATATATTTGGCTACCATGGGTTTCGATGCGAACCTGTTCCAGTGCATCAAACAGCTTGCGGGCTTCGGACCCTGTGGGCACAAGGCGGTGGTGTAAGTCTTCGTCATGAAAGCTCAAACGGAGCGCCGCAGTATCGGCATTGCCGCGCAGTAAGCTGATGCTTTGCTGCGTTAAGCCCGGCTCTGGTTCCGGTAACGACACCAAGTTGCCGGACACAGATGTTGCCTTGGGGCCATGACTGAAGCTGACGGTTAAGTCACGTTCGCCAGCCATTGCTCTTAGCGCGGCCTGAGTGGCACGCTTTAACGTTTCATGGAGAGGTTCAGCACGGGCCACGCTCAATCTCGCTTTAAACGTTTTTGGTTTTGGCAACAGAACCCGGCAAGTCAATGCCAAAGCAACGCTGGTAATATTCTGCAACCACGGGGCGTTCCAGTTCGTCGCATTTGTTTAAGAAGCTCATGCGGAATGCGGTGCCGATATCCCCAAAAATTTCGGTATTTTCGGCCCAGGTCAGAACTGTGCGGGGGCTCATAACGGTGGAAATATCCCCATTAATAAAACCTTCACGGGTCATATCAGCAACGCGGACCATGGCGGATATGCTTTTTGTGCCCTTAGGGGTATCAAAGGAAGGGACCTTGGCCAGAATAATGCGCATTTCATCGTCATGAGGCAAATAATTTAAAGTCGCGACGATGTTCCAGCGGTCCATTTGGCCTTGGTTGATTTGTTGAGTGCCGTGATACAAGCCAGTCGTGTCGCCCAAGCCAAYSGTGTTSGWSGTYGMAAAKAGGCGGARRYRCGGRTGRGGMSKGATSAYSYSGYTYTGGTCSARMAGCGTMAGCTTRCCKTCRWSTTCCARYACGCGYTGGATSACAAACATYACRTCGGSGCGKCCGGCRTCGTAYTCGTCRAARACSATRGCGACSGGRTTKYGCAGCGCCCAKGGCARRATGCCYTCSYGRAAYTCGGTSAYYTGCTTGCCGTCSYKYARYWYGATMGCGTCYTTGCCGATCAGGTCGATCCGCGAGACATGGCTGTCWAGGTTGATGCGCACCAGAGGCCAGTTCAGGCGTGCCGCGACTTGTTCAATGTGCGTCGATTTTCCCGTCCCATGATAGCCCTGAATCATGACCCTGCGATTATGCTTAAAGCCTGCTAAAATGGCGAGCGTAGTGTCAAAATCAAACTGATATGCCGGGTCGATTTCAGGCACATGAGCCTCACCAATGGAAAACGCGGGGATATCCATATCGATGTCTAGGCCAAAGGTTTCACGGGCATCAAGTGAAATATCGGGAGCATCTAGGGGAAAAATTGCACTGCTGGTGTCGTTCTTTTTGGCCACRGTCATAAAGAGAAAATCCGATAATTKGAGGTTATARTTARKGTCAGTCTTTTAGAAACTTCATGACAAMTTGATACGCTTGTCCGACCTYTTTGAACAGTTCTTCCGATTTTTTAGACCCATTATTTGTATCGGGGTGGTGGAGCCTCGCCAGTTTTTTGTAGCGGGCTTTAAGGTCATCAATCGTKATCGGTGGGGCMAGRTYTAGGACTGCAAAGGCCTTTGCCACCGGACTATCGGGGGGGAAGGGGGGCGGTAAATTATGCGTTGCGCGGGGATCGACATCTGRATTTAAGACGCCAAAATCATCGCGAATACGGGTGCCGTTGGCAAATGCTCTCGCCTTGTCAGCATCTGCTTTTGCGCTCAGGTCCCAAGTTGGTCGCTGCCACACGGTATCGTTCTTGATGATGGCTTCAACTTCATCGTCATTGAGGCCTTCAAAATAGTTCCAGGCCTTGTTGTGTGCGCGGATATGGTCGCTACAATACCACACGTAGTCGGCCATGTTGCGCGGTGATCTTGCCGAACGAAAGTCACCAATTTCAGCGCAGTCGTGCCAATCACACCCCTGTGTGCCGGGGGCGCGTGCTTTGGGGATATGAAACGGGCTTTCGATGCCCTTTTTGCGAGTCTGACTTACCATAGCCTAAATATGAGGGTTATGACGCGGTCTTGCAAGCGGCCAAGACCTTGAATATGTGCATATCTGTGCTTATGTGAAGGAAGTCCCCGCGATTGATGAATGAGGAATTCCAAAATGCGTATTCGTAAAGCTATTGAAGATAAGCTMACCCAAGCCTTAAATCCGATCCATTTGGAAATTACCGATAATTCACACAAACACGCYGGTCATTCAGGAACACACCCCGAGGGGGAAAGCCATTTTGCGTTGGTGGTCGTGGCAAAAGCCTTTGAAGGCGTAAGCCGCGTCCAACGTCAGCGCATGGTATATGACGCACTGGCGGAAGAAATGTCGAACCATATTCATGCGTTAGAACTTAAAACCCAAACGCCCGACGAGATGTAAACCTGATTGATGCCCTGTATCCTTAACGATACAGCACACTAGAATTAGTCCATATGTGTGATTTGTGATTTCGGATAACTCCATTAAAAAAGAAGCTGCTAAGTCAGGCTAGATTTTAAGGGGCTTGGGAACGTAAATTTTTCTTAATTTACACATATGGGGGTAAACATTGTTTCAGACTATCCAAGGTGGATTGCAAAGCCGCAACGTTACAATTACGGGACATCGAACAAGTTTGCGACTTGAAAGCAATACGTGGAGCGCCCTAGAAGAAATTTGTATGCGTGAACAAATGAGCATTCATGAGGTCTGCACACGGGTTGAACAGCTGCGTGACGGCTCTAGCCGGACGGCGGCGGTGCGGGCCTATGTGCTCTTGTATTTTCGTGTTGCGGCATCTGATATAGGTCATGCCGCTGCGGGGCACGGTACTTTGTGTGAGGCGAAAAACAAAGCTGAAAACTCCAGCCGTAGGCCAGCAGAATCGCAAATACGGGGCGTTGGCCTGTAAACGGGGCCATAACCTGGGTCTGTTTTTTTTATTTTATAGACCTTAAGTACAGATCTAGGACTTAAGCGAGACTTGAGGCAAAGGCATCTTCGAGACCGTGTGCGATATTGATGTCTAAGTTCCGCATGGTCGCCTTCAATAAATCACGCATCGAAACCATCGCCAAAATCGAGCCATTTTCATCAATGACCGGAAGGTGTCGGATGTTGCGTCCAAGCATCAGTTCAATCGCATCAAGTGCGTTGTCTTTTGGCTTAAGGGTTTCAAGGGGGGTGCTCATGATATCAGAAATGCTTGTTGATGTCGGGCTTAGGCCACAGGCTAAAACCCGGTGAGTCATGTCGCGTTCGGTGATAATCCCAACCAATTTATTGTTCTTATCGGTGATGGCAATGGCGGAAATGTTGTGGCTGCTCATGGCTTGAACGGCTTCATGAATAGAGGATGAAGCATTGAGCGCAACAATAGTTTGTTTGTTAACGATATCGGGAATGATCTGCATTTTCATGAGAATGGCTCGCTCAAATGTAACGTAATGAAATTTATTGATGACTTGGGTAAGTATCTTATGGATATTTAAAGCGAGTGTCACGGCYCTCGTTTTGACGGTTCAATAAAGGTCAGTGAATTGTCCTAATTGTCGCGAGCTTAATCCGTTTGTTTAGGGGGACTGATGCGAATGGCTTTKATTTGGTGATGGTGGCGGCGCAAAATTTCAAAGCGAAACYCAAAAAATACGAAGGTTTGCCCCGGTTCTGGGATGCGTCGCGATTCGTACAGCAATAGACCTGCAATAGTTGCGGCTTCTTCATCGGGTAAGGTCCAGTTGAACTGGCGGTTTAAATCACGAATGGTTACATCGCCGCGCACAATGATGCTGCCATTGGGGTCTTGAAGCACTCCGGGAACATGAACATCGGTTTCATCAGCTATGTCACCGACAATTTCTTCTAAGATATCTTCCAAGGTAACGATTCCTTGCAAGCTACCGTATTCATCAACCACTAAGGCAAAGTGTTCATGGCGGTGACGAAACGCCTGCAATTGGTCCAATAACAAGGTTTGTTCCGGAATAAACCATGGCGTAGAGGCGATGGTGGAAATATCAAGGCCATCCAACTTGAATGCGTCGTCGCCGTGGGACCTAACCTCACGCAGCAACGCTTTTGCGTGGACGATTCCAATCACATTATCGGAATCATCCCGCCACATGGGAAGCCGAGTGAACGCGCTTTCCAACACAGCGGCAATGGTCTGTTGCATGGGCTGGTCGGCATTGATGGTGTCCAGGTCTTTGCGGTGCGTCATGATTTCGCCGACTTGAACATGCATCAAATCCAAAACGCTTTTCAACATCACCGAAGATACGCGGTCATCGCCGACAGCCCTGGTTGAATGAAGATCAATTGCCCCGCGCAATTCTTCCCGTGAAGAATGCAAAGCAAAGGTGGTGTGTGGGGCAACGCCGCACACCCGCAATAAAATACGGACGAAGAAATTGATGCTTTTGACAAAGGGCCGCAGCACGATCATYAAAATATTAACGGACGGGACCACCGCTAGGGCCGCYCGGTTGGGATGCAGAATGGCATAGGTTTTAGGCAARATTTCGGCAAAAATCAGCACCAGTAAAGTCATAGATATGGTGGCAATTACCACACCCATTTCACCGAACAGGCTCATCATTAGGCTGGTGGCAAGAGCAGAGGCCAAGATATTGACCAAATTGTTGCCCAATAGGATAGAGCCGATGAGCCGCTCTTGCTGTTTTTGGAGACGATTAAACAGACCCGCGCGACGGTTGCCCCCTTTTTCYAATTGGTGCATCAAGGGTCGAGATGCCGCCGTCAGAGCCGTTTCCGACCCTGAAAAGAACGCYGAAAAAATCAGYAAAACGAGTATGGCGGCAGCGATATAAATCATGATAACCAGCGGGYCAGCATGTCGCGGACATCYTTTTKTGGRACTKCRCGGGTGATAAAGGATTGACCAATACCGCGCAGCAAAATGAAGGTYAGCTTGCCCCCTTCAACTTTTTTATCGCGRCTCATGTGGTTCATTAAGGCGTCAACKGTCCAATCTTGGGTGTYGAGCGCGCTTAAATCCGTGGGYAAMCCRACGTGTTTCATGTGGGYTATGGCGCGGTTGACGTCTTCGYYATCACACAAACCCAGTTGYAAAGACAGGTCAAAGGCCATGGCGGTGCCRATAGARACGGCTTCCCCRTGCAACASCGCGCCGCCGTATCCGGTTTGGGCTTCTAGGGCGTGACCAAAGGTATGGCCWAGGTTTAAAAGCGCGCGTKTGCCCATTTCCAATTCGTCTTCGGCGACCACGCGGGCCTTGGCYCGGCAACTGGTCAGGATGGCTTYRCGGCGTTTRTCCATGTCGCCGTCAAGCAAAKCCTSGCCATTTTCTTCCAGCCACTCAAAAAAAGATAGATCGTCGATAAAGCCGTATTTGACGACTTCSGCATAGCCCGCCAAANGCTGACGGCGATCCAGGGTGCCCAGGACTTCGGTATCGGCAATGACCAGCTTGGGMTSGWRWAWMRSRSCRMSSRMAWTKYYKMYRYRSYGSSKSTKKMYGCCSGWMWWTCCGCCCACTGAACTGTCAACTTGGCTAAGGACCGTGGTGGGGACTTGAATAAAAGGCATGCCCCGTAATGTCACCGCAGCGGTGAACCCGACGAGATCGCCA
Source organism: Magnetovibrio sp. (assembly GCA_016764335.1). Lineage (GTDB taxonomy): Bacteria > Pseudomonadota > Alphaproteobacteria > Rhodospirillales > Magnetovibrionaceae > JANLGW01. Next base: position 9,376 of record JAESSB010000032.1, on the reverse strand, counting down.
ATAACACCGCCGCCCAAGGCAATCAACGTGGTGGTGCGTTCCACCTTCATGTCCAAAAGCTGTTCGCTCAAGGTTTCAAGTTGGGCAAAGGATTTGGTTTGTTCGCCAGCGGGCAGGGTGATGCTTTGCGTCGCAATGTCACAAAGCTTTAGGCTCATACATAGGGTGTCTAAATAAAGCGGAGCAACGTTTTCGTCGGTCATCACGACCACCCGTGGACGGGCTAAAACCGGACCAATTAATGAACCTGCGCGTTTGATCAGGCCTTGACCGACGACAATGTCATAACTGCGATCGCCAAGCTCTAGGCGCAAGGTGCTGGTGGGGGGGCGGGTGAGGTCATGTCGGGCTTTCGCTATTGTTGCTTAAAGCAGTCAAAATTTTGTCAACGGTGCTGTCCATTGTATCCCCATTAGTTTTGATGATAATATGCGCATTGCCATAAATAGGGTAGCGTTCATCAATTAATTTTTTCAATGTTTCGCGTCGATCTGTGACTTCAAGTAAGGGCCGGCCTCCGCGCCTTGAGGTTCGTTCGATCAAAACATCCAGATCGGCTTGTAACCATATAACCGTTCCACAGTGTAAAACGCGAGTGCGCGTGTGTTCGTTTATAAAGGCCCCGCCACCCGTGGCTAAAACCATTGGGTCTTTGTCCATAAGGCGATCAATGACGCGTTTTTCCAGGTCGCGAAATTTAGATTCGCCATAAATTTCAAAAATATCAGGGATTGAACAGTCGGCGGCTATTTCGATTTCTTCATCAGAATCGACAAACGGTAGGTTCAAGTGACTTGCCAAGCGACGTCCGACAGTACTTTTTCCGGCCCCCATAAGGCCGATCAGAACCAATGGACGGTCAATTTTTAACGCGGTCGGCACTTTAAATGTCTCCTAAACGGTAAATCTTTCCAGACTTATGTGGAAAGCTGAGAGATGACGTTATACACTGCCGAAAAATTGCCACAGTCAAGTTCTAGAAAATACCATAACRGCTTAGAACTGCAAGAAAACCAGGAAGGTCTTTTCAACCYCATGAAACGTATGCCCGTRATTTTGTTTTTCTTTGTGTTGGCGYTGATCGTCGGCGGTGTCGGYGTGTTGGCCAATTGGGATATCCCCGCACCTGTTAGTTCCATTGAAAAGGTTCTGCCAGATGAACGCTTCCCGCGCTAATCGTACGGGGGGGGCGGCAGTCTTGCGCCTGGCGGGKCTGACCGTGTTTGGYTTGGCGTTGGTGGCAAGCAGCGGTGTTTTTGCACAAGCTGGTCCTGTGGACCTATCGCCACCAAAGCGCATTGAACCTTACCCTGAAACGCCGCCCGTACCTGAACATGGGCCACGGACACAACCTTTACCCACCTTGCCGGGCTCTGTGGCGAATGGACTCAATGGCGTTGAAGGTGCGCCGATGGTTGCGCCTAAAATGGGGGGCGTCGTACAGGCCGAAACATTGGATGCGGTAAACCCCGATGTCGCTGGCGTGCTCGATTCTCAAAATGGTGGCTTGGGCAGCGATATGTGGGGGGGCACCGACCGTCAGGTGATCTCCGCACTCTTGATGAAAATTCCGGTTTCGACGGCRTCYCCGGCRATGCGCGACTTGATGCGACGRTTGTTGCTGACGGGGGCCGAAATCCCCCCAGGYGGGCAACCCGGATCTTTGATTGCTTTGCGCGCCGGGCAACTGTTGGCCATGGGGGACTTTACGGGCGTAAATGCGTTGTTGAAAGTGGTTCCCGGATATGCGGAAAACCCAGACTTACTGCGCATTGAAGTCGACGCTCGATTGTTGACGGGCGACGTGGCAAGGGCCTGTCAGGTCACCCACGCCTATATCGAAAATCAAAACTCAACATATTGGCAAAAGGCCTTCATTTTCTGTCAGGCTATCGAAGGACTTGGCGAACAAGCTCAATTGGGCATGGCCTTGTTGCAAGAATTGGGCGTGGAAGACAAAGTTTTTTATGATTTGGTTGATGCCATTTCAAATCACATTGATGCCCCTCAAATTGAAAGCCTCCCTGAGCCAACGCCCCTGCATTTAGCCTTGGCTAGGGTCGCGAAAGCGCAACTTCCTTTGGATGTAATTTCATCCAACCGTCCGGCCATTTTGCGGGCGATCGCCATCAGTCCCANCGCGTCCCCAGATTTGCGGATTGAAGCCGCTGAACGGGCTGAAGTTGCCGGTGCCTTGCCGGTGGATGCGTTACGACAATTGTACGCCAGCATCGAATTTTCGGCGGAAGATTTACGCAATGCCCTGAGTAAGTCCGCAGAGCTATCCGGCCCGATGAGCCGCGCGTTATTGTACCGTGCGACGTTGTCGCAAAAAGTTCCAGCAGCCCAAGCCGTGGTGCTTTCTCAAGTCTTGAAAAAGGCGCGCTTGGGTGGCCGTTATGCGTCCACCGCGCGGGCATTTTTGCCGCAAATTTCGCGGATCAATCCGGGGTCGGAATTGGCTTGGTTTGCCCCAGAAGCCATTCGTGCGTTTCTGATTACGGGCCGTCATGAAGCCGTTCAGGGCTGGTTTGATGTACTGTCTGCGGCGGCTCAACACGAGCCACAAATGGCGGCTCAAGTCGAAGCTTTAATGCCCGTGGCAAAATTGTCTGGATATGCCCCTGCCAGCGGCTGGACGATGGAACGTTTGCCGTTGTGGTGGGATGCGATTAAAGACGGCGAAGGGGCTCGCGATAAGGCCGCAACCTTGGCCTCTATATTTAATGCGTTGGGTGAAACTGTGCCGGACTCGATGTGGGTGAAGCTGATTGCCGGCCCAACTCACCAGTCGCTGCTGGCTCCTCATCCCTCTTTGTGGTTCTTATTAGACGGGGCATCAGAACGCCACCGCCTTGGCGAAACGATCTTGGTTAGCCTGGTGATTTTGGGCGAAGGTGGTCCGGCTCGGGCCAGCCCTATGATCTTGCAACGGGTCTTAAAAGCSCTTGATAAGGTYGGACTGAAAGACGAAGCCCGCGCKATGGCCCTTGAGGCTGTTGTTGCTGTTGGATTGTAAGTGAACGGATTGTGAGCGAAAGCGGGACATAATGGGCAGACGACGCCAACACCTTGACCCGCCCCCGCGCCATGTTGGCCTGTTTTTAGAAATGCTTATGGCGGAACGCGGTGCGGCGGCCAATACGGTGGAAAGCTATGCACGCGACCTCACTGATTTTTACGTGTTTGCCAAGGCCAAGACCGTAAAGGTCGAACGGGCGGATACGGGTTTGATCCGCGCATATCTGAAACACCTGTCCGGACGRGGMATGGCACCRCGTACGGCGGCGCGCAGGCTTTCKGCCTTGCGTCAATTCTTCCGTTTTCTCTTTGCTGAAGGTMTGCGTKSCGATGATCCKACYTTGGTYCTKGACAGCCCYAAAGCCGGGCGMAGCTTGCCAAAATACCTTAGCGAGWYCGAGGTTGAAGWTCTTCTTGATAAGGCGGCGAYWTACGCCGGGGCCGAAGGYMAGCGGTTGGTGGCTYTRATGGAARTTCTCTAYGCYACAGGRCTGCGCGTGACCGAACTGGTGGGTTTGCCTTTGGGGGCSCTYAGCCGGGACGGRMAGGTGCTGTTGGTGCGYGGTAAAGGYAATAAAGAACGYATGGTGCCMCTGTCRAWACCTGCYGTYGAGTCCATYTTAGCCTATYTGAAGGTGCGCGAYRGRTTYTTACCCAAAGGYCTAAAAGAAAAAGGCTCGCCCTTTATGTTTCCWTCRCGGGCCAARCAAGGTTATTTGACCCGTGCACGATTYGGGCAAATKTTAAAARAATTGGCCTTGGWRTCGGGGCTTGAYCCGGCGCGCGTTTCKCCACACGTKTTGCGTCACTCCTTTGCMAGCCATTTATTGGCRCATGGCGTTGAYTTGCGGGCTTTACAGAAGATGTTGGGCCATGCCGACATCTCAACCACGCAAATTTACACCCATGTTTTAGACGAACGTCTGAAGCGTCTGGTCGAAACCGCGCACCCCCTTTCTCATGRATCGTAATTATCCGTTTCATTYCCAGCAATCTGTGTGTTAGAAAAAGCTATGCATCACTATCTTGAATTTGAAAAATCCATYGCTGMACTTGAAGGCAAAATTGAAGAGCTTCGCCACCTWCCCGGTGGAATAGAGGTCAATATTGCCGAAGAAGTTTCTAAGCTTCAAGGCAAGGTCGACAAGCAATTGCGCTTGACCTACGGCAAACTGACGCCTTGGCAACGCAGCCAAGTGGCCCGTCATCCCGACCGTCCGCACGCCTTGGATTATATTGATGAGCTGATCGAAGACTTTACGCCATTGGCAGGTGACCGCCTGTTCGGTGAAGATGCGGCCTTGGTGGGCGGCTTGGGCCGCTTTCGTGGCCAGTCTATTATGGTTATTGGTATCGAAAAGGGGGCTGACACCGAATCTCGCATAAAACACAATTTTGGTATGNCCAAGCCCGAAGGTTATCGCAAAGCTCAACGTTTGATGAAAATGGCAGACCACTTCGGTCTGCCGGTGCTGACCTTAGTTGACACATCAGGTGCCTTTCCCGGCGCGGATGCCGAAGCGCGTGGTCAAGCTGAAGCAATTGCGCGATCCATCGAAGTTTGCTTTCAAATCCGTGTGCCACTGATTTSYGTYATTATTGGKGAAGGCGGGTCGGGGGGGGCGATTGCCCTGGCCTCAGCCAATGCRGTGTTGATGCTTGAACATTCTATTTATTCGGTGATTTCTCCTGAAGGCTGTGCCTCTATCTTGTGGCGCGATGGCGCGATGAACAAAGAGGCCGCCGAAGCCTTGCGTTTAACCGCCGAAGACTTAAACAAGTTGGGCGTTATTGATGCCATCATTCCAGAACCATTGGGGGGGGCTCATCGGAACCCCAAGGCTGCTATGCAATCCGTCAGCGATGAGATTAATCGGCAGCTTAAGAGTCTAAAAGACTTGGACGGTGGTCAACTTAAAACCAAACGCCGTGAAAAGTTTTTGGAAATGGGTAAAGTCGGTCTGGGTTAAGCATAAAATGCTAACGGCCTATAAATTCCATACGAAAATTCGACAGCCAAGCGCATAATTGTAAAATCCATTTAGGCCAGGTGAGGTTATCGGGGATTTCTGATAAAGGAGATCCAAGATGCTTAAAGCTAACCACCACCTACCCCGAAATTAACGATGCCCAATTTACGCCCTTAAGAAAAGGAGGGGGGAAAGCAAACGAACATTGCCATTGAATGGGCCACCTGTATTTTCCCAAAGGCACGGACTTTTAAAATCTATAAAATATCCGCCCGCGAGAGACATGCAACGCGGGAAATATTTTCTCAACAACCGACCGCGCAAAGCCCTTAAGGACCCCTCACCCAAGGAGGTCTTTGCCAAGATCACGGAGCGGCCCGAAACTATACACTTAGTCGGTAAGAATAGAGTATAAATCGAGTGAACACCTTGTACAAACCTTATCGGTATTAGGGCGGGATTTCCTGCATTTTGCATCCAAACGTCATTGGACACAGGCTAGCACCATCAAGCAAGATTAACCTGAAGCGGAGGTGAATCTTAGTTCACTTTTCCGTGGCATTGTTTAAACTTTTTTCCAGACTCGCACGGACACGCTTCGTTGCGACCGACACGACCCCAGGTTTCTGGGTCGCTTGCATCGCGGACGTGTGCCGCGATTGGGTTGAGCTGAACCTTAGGCAGCGGGTTAAGGAAGGCTGGGTCTTGGTGGCCTTCTTGCACATCGGTCAAACCTTGTTGTTCAAAACCTTCTTGGGGCATCACTTGTAGTTCTATGTGCGCCAAGATGGACGTCACCCGGTCGGTGATATGGTCAAGGAGCTGTTCGAACATGTCGAAGGCTTCTTTTTTGTATTCGTTAAGTGGATCTTTTTGCGCATAGGCGCGCAACCCAATACCTTGGCGCAAGTGATCCAAGGTCAACAGGTGGTCTTTCCACAATTGATCTAAGACCGATAGGTAAAGGTTCTTTTCCACATCGCGCATGACGACGGGGCTGTATTTTGCGACCTTTTCTGCGGCTTTGCGATCGGTGGCATCTATAATGCGATCAATAATTTCTTGATCCGCGATGCCTTCTTCAGCGGCCCAATCGGCAACAGGTAAATCGATGCCAAAGATGCGGAGAACTTCTTCGTGGAGGCCGTGCATATTCCATTCGTCGGCATAGCTTTTTGCGGGGATAGCGTTCGTGACCATTTCTTCAACCACATAATGGCGCATACCAACAATTTCATCGGCAAGGTTGTCGGCGGCCATCAATTCTTTGCGTTGCTCATAGATGACTTTACGTTGGTCATTCATGACATCGTCAAATTTTAACAGGCTTTTGCGGATCTCAAAGTTGCGCGCTTCGACTTTTTGCTGGGCCTTTTCAAGGGCTTTGTTTATCCATGGGTGGATAATAGCTTCGCCTTCTTCCAGTCCTAACTTGACCAGCATGGTGTCAATACGTTCTGATCCAAAGATACGCATCAGGTCGTCTTCTAAGGATAAGAAAAACGCACTGGCGCCGGGATCACCCTGCCGACCTGTGCGGCCACGCAACTGGTTATCGATGCGGCGGCTTTCGTGGCGTTCGGTGCCGACGATGAACAAGCCGCCGGCGTCTAGCGCAATTTGCTTTTGTTCCGCAATTTCAGCGGTAATTTTTTCAACGGCTGTTTTGCGTTTGGCTTCATCCGTCACGGTGCCGAGTTCACGGTGCGTGCGAACGTCTAGGTTGCCCCCCAATTGAATGTCGGTGCCACGGCCCGCCATGTTGGTGGCGATGGTGATRGCRCCGGGAAGCCCTGCATCGGCGATGATATAGGCTTCTTGTTCGTGGTGACGCGCGTTGAGCACGTTGTGCTTGATGCCCTTGACCTTCAACATTTCTGACAGGGACTCAGACTTTTCAATCGACACCGTACCAACCAAAATGGGGCGATTCTTTTTCTGACAGTCTTCAATCAGGTCGACGATGGCGATGTATTTTTCCTGGGCGGTGCGATAGACAATATCGTTTTGATCTTTACGAACATTTACGCGGTTGGTGGGAATTTCCACCACTTCCAAGCTATAAATTTCCGAAAATTCACCAGCTTCCGTCATGGCCGTACCCGTCATGCCASCCARYKTRKKGTACARKYKRAARWAGTTYTGRWASGTGATSSWCGCMAMSRTTTGGTTTTCGTTTTGAACGGTGACGGATTCTTTGGCTTCCAAGGCTTGGTGTAGGCCTTCACCAAATCGCCGACCTTCCATCATGCGCCCCGTGAATTCGTCAATGATCACAACTTTGTCGTCTTGAACGATGTAATCAATGTCACGGTGTTGCATTTTGTGGGCGCGCAAACCTTGGTTGATGTGCTGTAAAAGTCCCACATTGGCGAGGTCGTACATGGACCCTTCATCCATCAGGCCCGATTCACGTAGTAATTGTTCAGCGTGTTCGTTGCCTTCTTCGGTCAACGTTATGGCCTTGGCCTTTTCGTCGGCCTCATAATCTTCTTCAAGCAACTTTGGAATCAATACATCTATGGACTTGTACATTTCCGAAGAATCTTCGGCTTGGCCCGAAATGATCAAGGGTGTGCGGGCTTCATCGATAAGGATTGAATCAACTTCATCGACGATGGCGTAATTAAATTCGCGTTGCACCATTTCTTCAAGGCTGAACTTCATATTGTCGCGCAGATAGTCAAAGCCAAATTCATTGTTGGTGCCATAGGTGACACTGGCCGCATAAGCTTCGCGACGTTCGTCATCGGATAGCCCGTGCACGATGCAAGCGGTATTCAGGCCTAAGAAATTAAAGACTTGGCCCATCCATTCGGCATCGCGTTGGGCTAGATAATCGTTCACGGTGACGACATGTGCCCCCCGTCCCGTCAGAGCGTGCAGGTATACGGCTAAGGTGGAGGTTAAGGTCTTACCTTCCCCCGTTTTCATTTCGGCGATTTGCCCACGGTGTAAAACAATGCCGCCCATCATTTGCACGTCGTAATGGCGTTGGCCTAAGGATCGCTTGGCAGCTTCGCGCACGGTGGCAAAGGCATCGGGAAGAATATCGTCAAGGCTTTCTCCGGCTTCGACGCGTTCGCGCAACCACGCGGTACGAGCCTTTATCTCTTCATCGCTCAAGACTTCAAGACTAGGCTCAAGGGCATTGATGGACTCTACGGATTTAAGGAGGCCTTTGATGAAACGATCATTGGCCGAGCCGAATAGCTTCTTGGCGATTGCGCCGAGCATGGGCTAAATACCTTTAAGGCAAATTGTTAAGTGCGATGAGGTCGACTTTGAAAGGTCCTGTCGTTTCCCCGCGTTGACAAAGAATTAGTAGGGCGCGAGGCGTCTGTCAACGCATGCCCACGCTGATTGGTCTTTTTTTAATCATTTGAGGCAAATAAATGCAAAAAAGTTAGAAATTGACGGTCGCTTGCAGGCTTCCATAACGGTCTGCCTTGCCTTGGGTTTGGTATTCACGGGTACGGTGGACCATGGTTAGGCTTAAACGAACCGCCGTAATCGAAGCGTTATCAAAGGGAACGTGGGTGGTTATGCCCAACCGGGACTCTAAAACAAAGGGGTTCTTTTTGACGTCGGGGCTTTTTTTGAAGGTGTTGCCATCCAAAAATATGTCRCGCACCACGGCGCGCGCYTCAAATCCTGCGAATGTTGACCACGTCCAGGCCTTGGGGGCTTGATGGGGCAGCGAAAAGGTCCCGTACACGGGGCCGAAGTCTTCTTTGAGGTTTTCGCCCAACCGGAAGGTCACACCACCAGAAATAGCCGTTTTCACGTTGCCCAAATGGATGGTGCTATGGGCTATGGCGTCCCTCTGTAGACCATACAGTTTTTTTGACTTTGTGCGCAGTTTAAGGATTCGCGTGCTCAAAATACCAATCTCATGACCAACTTGGCTCCGCCACCCGCGGGAAACAGAAACGTTGATTAAACGGTGAACGGCATTTTGCAGTTGTGCGGCTTTTGATTTTGGGCCGATGATGCCGATATCCAATTCAAACGTATCTTGGAGGTCGTACCCCCCTAAAAAGCTTATCGAATCGCCTGTGTCGGCTGAGCTTGTGTTTTGCGTGGTGATGCCGAGGTAGGTCCAACCTGCATAAGGTCGATCTTGGGGATCTGGAGTGGTGGTGTCGACGTTTTCTGGCGTATACATTTCTTGACCCACAGCCCAGCCGGTCTGAAGGTCGTCTGTGGCTTTGAATTGGGTAAGGTTGGCGACCCAAAGCCCGGCGGTGTGAAATTTTGTCGGCTTGCTTTGGGGCGGTGGTGTTGGCGTATAGGCAAACCGCATGCCGTTTGTATAATGGCGATCCGTATCAACCACTTTATCGTTATCAATTTGTAACAGTACGGCATCGGCTCGTGCTGTT
>JAESSB010000031.1 GCA_016764335.1 Magnetovibrio sp. | reverse complement strand
TCGTAGCAGGCATCCTCAACATACAAGCCGGGTTCTCAACCAAGACAGGAAGCGGATTGGTGCCCCCGTGCCATTGAGATCGTACTTTTGCAACAAGTCGACTTAACAATTCTTAGGGATGGACATGATCACCCAGGGCTGATCAATAAGTTTGATCCAGGCTTCGCAGCAGATCGTGACGATCTTTGCATATGATGCAAAGATTCTATTGGATAACCCGTTATCTCGCATATATTGCCCGATTGGCCCCTGGAAACGCTGTTTCCCTCCCTCGGGGCTTTGCCCCAGAAGAGGTCCTTTTGGGACGAAGGCGCGCTAAGGCATCGTCTTTGATTTTTTGTCTGCACGTTTGGTTGTGAGCAAGAACCGAGACCGTCTTTCAATGCAGGTCATCAAGGCCGTACGCTGACCCGAACAATGCATAAAATCTGCCTCCCAAAGTCCCAGTTCAGAGCGTAAGTGAGCTTTGGTTGGGCGCATGTGAATGGGGAAATGGTTGGGAATTGGCGGTTATTTTTGTTTTTTCTGGCACGACAACCTCGACGACATTTTCCTTTGGCAACCATTGATGAAGTTTCTGAAGGCGACCAACGGGGCTATAAACCCCACTCCTGAGGATCATTAATCCTCAGGAGGAACTCGAAGGTGAAGCATAAATTGTCTCGACACTGACTTTGTATTCTGACTGTTCCAGCCAACCCCTCGGGATATTCAATCCCGAGAAGGAGCGCTATGGCGTCAGCCGACCAGAAATTTGTTCTGGGGTTAGTTTCCGTACAAGACGACCAAGGCATAGGCTTTAAGCTGGATCCGCTCTATCTTGGAACCTCGTCTTTGCGCGCCATCGCCATACGGTCGGCTGTGGCGGGCTTGTAATCGCTTTTCTCGCCCAGAGTATTTCATTTGAGCTCATTGTTGATGGAGGTCGGTCCATACAGGCGGCGATCCGGCGACGTGATATACCGTCTGCATGTAGACGGTATATCTCACATCTCTCATTCAGTTCGATGGGACTGTAGAGGTTTTACAGTGCACCCCCCAGCATAGCTGAGTGTTGCATTTGGTTCTGGACTTTAGCCTCTTCGCATAGGCGCGCAGATAATCGATCAAAAATGCCACGCTGAGCTCAACGCAAAAACCGTATGAAAGTGCTGTTCCAGTTCCCAACCCAGAAGAAAAATCACGCCAAGAGGAGCCTGTCCACACACGCCACAATCCACAGGTTTTCCTGATAAAATTGGGGAGATCTGCTTTCAAACCTTGTTGGTGATAACAAAACGTTCTGGGTTCATCGTTACGTTCTTCTAAAAAAATATTGGACCATATTTAGCCCCGTTGGGAAACCTCTAATGGTCAACAGGCTCTAGCTGAATCTATTTTTCAAACGATCATAATCTTCGACGGCACCGATCGGGCCCAAGGCTGCCAAGGTTGGCGTTGACGCAAAAATGCGTTTAGCAACGCGGTTGATGGCAGCGGCATCAATAGCTTCAATTTGCGCTACGGTTTCTTCGGTAGGTATTTCTCGTCCAAAAACCATCAATTGACGGGCCAGGTGTTCGGCCCGCGAAGAGGTGCTTTCCAAACTCATCAACACCGAAGCCTTCAATTGTGTCTTGGCGCGATGCAGTTCTTGATCCGTCGTACCGTGGCAGATTTTACCAATTTCGTCACAAACCACCGGAATCAACTCTTGAGCCTCTTTTTCACTCGTTCCGGCATAAATTCCAAAGACACCTGTGTCGTCATAGGCCGATAGGAACGAATAGATGGAATAGACGAGCCCACGCTTTTCGCGGACCTCTTGGAACAGGCGGGAAGACATGCCGCCGCCCAAAATCATCGACATCACCGAGGCCGCATAAAAATCGTCATCGGTGTAGGTAAGGCCTTCAAACCCTAGCATCAGGTGGACTTGTTCTATATCTCGGCTTTCACGAATGTCGCCGCCCATGTACTGCGCTGCTGCAAAGTTATCAGCCTTACCCTGTTTGGTGTTGGGGAAGTTCGTATTGACAAGGTCAAGTAAATGATCATGTTCAAAATTTCCCGCCGCCGACAACACCATGTTATGGGCTAAATAATGGTCGTGCATGTAATCGACAATGTCCGAACGCGCCATATCACGGATGCCATCCGCAGGGCCCAAAACCGTATGTCCCAAAGCTTGTTTCCGAAAGCAGGCCTCTTGAAATAGATCGAAAATCACGTCGTCTGGGGTATCTTGGGCTTGGTGAATTTCTTGAAGAATAACACCCCGTTCGCGTTCAAGTTCTTCAGGATCAAGTATCGCATTTTGCACCAAATCCGCGACCACATCAATGGCCAATCCAAGGTCTTCTTTTAGGATTTTAGCAAAGTAAGCCGTGTTTTCACGCGACGTATACGCATTTAAATGCCCGCCAACGTTTTCCACTTCTTCGGCGATGGACTGGGCCGAACGCTTTTTGGTCCCCTTGAACGTCATATGTTCCAACATATGGGACACGCCGTTCATAGCTGGCGTTTCATACCTGGATCCGGCTTCTATCCACACACCAACAGATGCTGTTTCAACGCGGTTCATTTCATCGGTTATAATGCGAAGCCCGTTGTCGAGCGTGGTGATGCGTACGGTATTTGTCAAATTTTATGGCGCCCTTTTAGCATCTCTTCAATGTAATTTTTTACGCAAGCGTAGCTATTGTCCAAAGTATGCGAGCGTTCTTCACGTTCCAGAAGGTCCGACAAAAAATCAGGTAATTGAGGATGTACACCCGAAGCGGCTTTCACGGTGTCGGGGAACTTAGCCGGATGAGCCGTGGCCAAAGCAACAATGGGGACCGTTGGATCGCCGCGCCGCGCCCCGGCAGCACCAACGCCAATGGCTGAATGGGGGTCAAGAAGGTAGTTCGCATCGGCGTAAACCTTACCGATTAACTTTGCCGTCGCTTCATCATCAAATCGTTCAGCGTCAATAAAGCCTTTTATACGGTCCAACAATTCAGGTGAAACGGCAAAGCTTCCGGTGGCCTTAAATTCATCCATCAACGCGCATAACGCATCGGCGTCGCGGTCAAGCATTTCAAACATATAGCGCTCAAAGTTGCTTGAAATTTGGATATCCATAGACGGGCTGGACGTTTCAACCACAGTTTGGCTTTCCATGCGCCCGGTTTCAAAGAAGCGAACGAGAATATCGTTGGCGTTGGCCCCAACGACAAAGCGACCAATGGGCAATCCCATTTGCTTGGCGACGTAGCCTGCAAACACGTTGCCGAAGTTCCCGGTGGGCACGGAAAAGGTAATCGGTTTCCCCTGATCCATAACCTTTAAATAGGCCCAGAAATAATAGACCACCTGCGCCATGATGCGCGCCCAGTTGATGGAATTAACAGCAGACAAGTTGACGGCATCGCGAAATTCTTCATCAGCGAACAACGCCTTGACGGTGTTTTGGCAGTCGTCAAAATTACCCTTTATGGCGATGTTGTGCACGTTGTCACTCAGCACCGTGGTCATTTGCCGACGCTGCACTTCCGATACCCGTCCTTCGGGGTGAAGAATAAAAATTTCAATCGCATCTCTGTCCCGACAAGCTTCGATCGCCGCCGACCCGGTGTCACCTGACGTCGCACCGACAATCGTTAGGGTCGCTCCACGCTTGGCTAGGACATGATCAAACATGTGCCCTAAAAACTGAAGGGCGTAATCTTTAAAGGCCAGAGTTGGACCGTGGAACAATTCCAGCACATATTCGTTATCACCCAACTTTACGACAGGTGCCGGATCATCACCTTCAAACACCGCATAGGTCTCGACCACAATTTTGCGCAGATCGGCCTCATCCACAGAGCCTTCAACAAATGGCAACATGACTTTGACGGCGACATCTGCATAGCTCATGTCTTTCATGGCGGATATTTCATCCGCTGAAAAGGTGGGCCAGGTTTCGGGCAAATATAGACCTCCATCACGGGCCAAGCCCGTCAAGAGAACGTCATCAAAGTCTAATTTTGGGGCCTTACCCCGGGTGCTGATATATTTCACTGTACGGACCTGTATTCCTAATGGTGAAAACGAACTTAGTCTTATTATATAAGGACTTAACTGAGGTAGCGCGCTTTAAGGTGGGCCTTAAAGTGGGCTGCATTTAGCGTTTCACCCGTCGCTTCTCGCAACAGGTCTGAGGGACTGAGCAAACAACCCTTACCGTGCACGTGCTCGCGTAACCAAACCATCAGTGGGGCAAAGTTGCCTTGGGCTATTGAGCTTAAAATTTCGGGCTTGTCTTGTTTCGCCTTGGCAAAAAGCTGTGCCGCCGTCATCGCACCCAGCGTATAGGTGGGGAAATAGCCCCATGCACCATCATACCAGTGAATATCTTGCAAGCAGCCTTCCGTATCGGTTGACGGCGTAATGCCAAGAATATTCTTAAGCCCCTCATTCCACGCCCCCGGCAGGTCAGCCATCTGCAAATCACCGTAAATCGCCGCCTTTTCCAATTGATAGCGCAAGATAACATGGGCGGGGTAAGTGACTTCATCAGCGTCAACACGAATGAAGCCTTTTTCGACGTGGGTGGTTTGGCGCAATACGTTATCGCTTTGCCAAGCGGGTCCCTGGCCACCAAAAGCTTCGCGCATCAGCGGGGCGGCATAGGTTAAAAATTCTTGTGACCGACAGGCTTGCATCTCAATCAGTAATGATTGGCTTTCGTGAATGCTCATGCCTCGGTCGCCGCCAACAGGCTGCCCGCGCCACGCCTTCGGCAGACCTTGATCGTAAAGAGCATGCCCCGATTCGTGCAAGACGCCCATCATAGCCGTGGTAAAGTCGGCTTCATCATAGCGCGTGGTGATGCGGACGTCGTCAGAGGTGCCGCCGCAAAAAGGATGCAAACTTTCATCCAAACGACCATGCTCAAAATCAAAGCCAAGAGCCGCCATAAAGATCTTACCAAGGGCGCGTTGTTGGTCTGCTGGGAAGGGGCCTTGCAGGGGCAATATAGCCTCGCCTGTTTCTTGTTGACGCAAAACGTCGTCCAAGAAATCGGGCAGGAAGGCCGCAATATCAGAAAAAATAATGTCAATGTCTGAAGACCGACCATCTGGTTCAAACTGATCCAGCAACCCATCATAAAGGCCAACCCCCAGCTTTTCGCTTTTGGCTTCGGCCACTTGTCGGGACAAATTTAGAACTTCTGACAAGCCCGGCAAAGCGGACTTAAAATCATTGGCGGGCCGCGCTGTGCGCCACACCGCTTCACTGGCCGAACATGCGCGGCTTAAGGCTTCAACCAAATCAACATCAACGGCGGCTTGATGTATCCAGGCGCGCCGCATTTCTCGGACATTGGCCTGCTGCCAAACGTTAAGCTGCACATCAGCCTCGGCTCCGTCAAGGAGGTCTTCAATGGCCACATCCGTCATCATAGCGTGATGAACGGTTGAAAGGGTCGCCAATTGTTCGGCACGGCTTGCGCCCCCACCCGTTGGCATCATCGCCGACATATCCCAATGTAACATCGACATTGCCCCCGATACCGCATCCATGCGGCGAAAGCGGGCTTCAAGGTCTTGGTATGGTGTTTTTCGCATTAAAACGTGTAGGGCAGCGGGAACAGCAGAAAGTGATCCACCAACAAGCCCATAAAGATCAACGACAAGTACAGCAACGAGAAGAGGAACGTGGGCCTTGCATGATCGTCATTGTCGGACTTCAAAAGTTTGACACAGTGATAAATAAACCCCGCACCAAGCACCGCGGCGATAGCCATATAAATCATACCTGACAAGCCAATGAAGCCAGGAATTAGGGTGACCGGGACCAAAATTAGGGTGTAAATCAACATTTGCACCTTGGTTTTGTGACTGCCCACGACAACCGGCATCATCGGCACGCCGACGCGTTCATAATCGCCGTGACGGAACAAGGCCAATGCCCAAGTGTGCGGAGGCGTCCATAAAAAGATAATCAGGAACAATATACCCGATTCCAGGCTGAATGTTCCGGTCACGGATACCCAACCGATCATGGGGGGAAATGCACCCGCCGCACCACCAATAACGATGTTTTGCGGTGTCGAGCGTTTCAGCCACATGGTGTACAAGAAGACGTAATACAAAATGGTAAACAACAACAAGCCTGAAGCTTGTTCATTAACATAGACATCCATCGCAATAACCGAGAGAACCGACAATACCACACCAAAGACTAAGGCTTGGTTGGCCGTTACCTTRCCAGCTGGAATCGGACGATTTTGCGTRCGTTCCATAAATTGRTCAATATCRCGRTCGTACCACATRTTAATGGCRCCCGAAGCCCCTGCCCCGATTGCAACGCACAMCGTGGAAACAAGCGCTGCCAAAAGGCTAATATCGCCAGGAGCAATCACCATGCCGGTTACGGCCGTAAAGACCACCAATGACATAACGCGCGGTTTCAACAAGGCTGCATAGTCGGCAATGTGAAAACGATACGGAGCGCCACCACCAAGCCCGACGACATCAAGATCCGGTGCCTCCTGTGCACTTACGTCTGCACTCAATCTGGCATCTTCATCCATTTGAGGAGCATCTGCCATGCTGTTTTCTATGCCTTTGTCTGTGGCGTTGACCAAAGTTTTCTTCCCCTACCGCTTTTGAATTGTGAATGTACATGCTCCCGCACCTAAATCCATAATTTTCAAATAAAAATGTATTATTTGGCTTCTTCTTGCTTATTAAGAATTGCCGTAATGGCAACCCAGACGAACAATGCTCCGCCAATTATTGCCAAGAGCCCCGCGCCGCCATTAAGTCCCATACCCAGTTTTGCCGCAAAATCAGTAAGGCCCTGCTCTGCTCCCGCGACTTTGCGTTGCGCCCCATAGCCCCCGGCCAAAAATAGGCCCGTGCACGCGACGGCTTGGCTTACACCAAACATCCATACGGAAACCAGAGCCATACGGGGACGATTAATAGCGCGCCCCATCAAGGGTATAAAGACAACGTAAAACAAGCCCATAAAGGCTAATGTCACGCCCGCGATCATTCCATGATAATGCGCAGGTGTGCGGGTATCAAGTCCATCAACGAACAATCCCATTATGCCCCCAATGCCAAACACAGCCGGGCTCAGTATTAACACGACATATCCTGGATTTTTCCATGGCTTATTTGGGGCCGTCAGCACCGCACGAATAAGCGGCAGAGCGACGATAAGGCCAACGATGCCGAATACATATTGTAAATTCGTAAATGCAAGCCGCCAAACACCGCCAAAAACAACAAACACGCTTGAGAAAATTGGCGTCACCAAAGCCCCGAGACTCAAAATTGCCATAGCGAGTACAACAGCCTTTGGATTGAAAGGAATCGGTTTCAACACGGCAGAAGCAACGGCGTACCAAGCCATAACCAACAGCGTAACATTAACAAATTGCAGGACATGTCCACCGGCCCAAAAAAGGTCTTCGTTAAACTGGTGTGTATTGGGCATACCATAAAGGGCCAACCACGAACTTATGAAGTGGGTAAAAGCAATAAGATAAATCACAGAAGCCGTCATGCCGCCAAGACTGAACAGGTCAACACCAAAGCCGTGCTCTTTTGTATGTGCCGTGGGACGTAATATGACGTTTAAAATCACCATCACGGCCATAAGGGCCATCGCAATCGCCAGCACCAGCAATGACGTGTAAAATAAAGGACTGGTTAGAACAGGAACGTAGTTGCTCATCACTGGCTCGCCGGCCAACATCGGAAAAATAACCGCGAACCCGGGAGATACCGGAAAGACCGGAATAAACATACCGACCACAGCCATAATGGAAATGCGAAACGCTAAGTATTCCATAACCATGAAGCGAGGCGCACCATTTGACAGCCTAAACACGGTGATATGTGCGGTCGCGGCAAAGATACACAAGAAGAACACGACAAAACTAAAATCGACGTGCACCACCAAAAAGCGATGAAAATTATCAACAAACCAAGGGAAAAAATCGCTAACACCCGGGGCTCTGCCAAAGGCCAATGGCAACGCGAATAAACCCGCGGTTCCCAGCACAAAAATAGCCAAAATAGCCCATTTTCTAAGCCACGAACGGCCACCCGTGTTTTGCATCACTTGGTCTAGCCGGTCCAACAATGGTCGCTGGTCAAGATCTTTTTCACAGTTCATTAAAGTAGCCTTGTTCACACGGGGGTCAACGGCCTGGGACATTAATGCCCGTTGCTAGGCACGCCCCTGAGCAGGGAAATATATGAAACGCCATAACATAAACAACGACTCCGGATGTCGCGACGAAGAACCAAATAGGCCAGGTCCATTTTACAATGCTGCGATGTTTGTCCAGATTACCTTTTATAGCATGAAAGACCGCCGTGGGAACCAGCGGCAATATCACGACCGCACCGATCACGTGAACGATAAGAATGGGGAAGTAGATCCACCGTATCAAGCCTTCGCCACCAAATTTGGCAAAACCGCCGCCAAAATGATAGGTCACGTATAAAGCTAAGAACATTGACGATACGATCAATGTCACCAACATCGTCTTTTTGTGCGCTTCGGTGTTGCCCGATTTGGCATACCCACGCGCCACAAGAAGCAAGAGAACGGTCACTCCATTTAAGACCGCATTAATATGCGGAATGGTGGTCAACTCAATCATCGTAATCCCTTTTTACTTAGTCGTCGAAGGGGCGGGTTGCGTCGAAGGTGACTGATTAGCTTGGGGCTGTTTGTTGACAGGGTGAGCTAACTGATCTTTGCCTATCCCCATAAAGCCAGCCGATCTGATGCGATACATGGTTCCGCCATACATTGCACCTGCAAATAAGCTAAAAATAACAAAAAAGACCCACATTTTAGGGCGGTTATTAACAGCTCCTGTCGTGGGCGTATTGTGTGTATTGGTCATAGGAGAGCTCTCTCTATTGTGACGTTCACAATTTTATAGACCTTAGTGTTCTATGCCGCAAGGCCTCTGCGTCATTCAAAGGTAATTTCCCATGGATGACATTGAATTTTAAGCAAAAAGAAAGCGGAGACCTTACGGTCCCCGCCAACTTATTCTGTATTGATACCTARACCTTAACCTTTGTTGTAGTTGTAAGGCGTCCAGTTTTCATCAACAACAACATCGGTATCACCGAAGTTGCCAGGTCCYGGAGGWGACTCGGTGTGAGTCCATTCCAAAGACTGAGAGTTCCATGGGTTCAGCGAAGCAGGCTTACCTGCAAATGCTGAATAGATGAAGTTAATGGTTTGAAGAACCATACCCGWCGCAATCAWCCATGARCCATAKGTCGCAAGTGTTTGATACTGTTCAAACGAGTAGCCCATGACCCTGAAGTCAGAGAACATTTCGTAGTTCCAGTAACGACGCGGCATACCTTCTTTACCGATGATRAACARTGGCCAGAAGGTCACGTTAACACCKRTGAAGTTCAGCCAGAAGCTGAGTGTAGCTACGGGACCATCTGCAAAGCGACCCGTCATCTTTGGGAACCAGTAGTAGATACCVGAGAACAAAGCGAAGGACGAGAACAATGCCATGATGAAGTGGAAGTGAGCATGCACGTACGATGTTTCAGACAGGTGTAAAGTGATCGTTGGAACCGCAAGAGGAATCCCCGTTAATCCACCCAAAAGAATCAGATACAAGCAAGAAGCCGCATACATCATCGCTGTGTTGTATGTAATTGCACCTTTGTAGAGCGTACCCCACATAGAAAGCACTAAGATACCAATCGGCACAGAGATCAAAAGTGTTGTGACCATGTGGCCCAAACGAATCCAATCTGGCATACCGGTAACATACAAGTGGTGGACCCAAACGACCCCAGCGATAGCAACGATGCCCCAAATTCCGGGATATACTGCAGCTTTATAGTTGAACACACGGTTTTTAGACATCGTAGCGATGACATCAAACAGGATGCCAACAGCCGGCAAGAAGATCACGTACACAGCTGGGTGAGAGTAGAACCAGAACAAGTTCTGATACAACAACACGTCACCACCTGCTGATGGGTCATAAAAATGCGTCCCCAGGTACTTATCAAACAGCAGCAGCGTCACAGCGGCAGCAAGCACAGGAACGAAGACCAACTGAAGAACGAATGCTGCAATTGTTGTCCACACAAACATGTTGAGCTGGTTCCAGCCCATACCTGGTGCGCGCATATAGATCACAGTCACCAGGAAGTTAACAGCACCCAAAAGTGACGAGAAGCCAAGCAAGTGAACGGTAAACACATACATTGAAGTGTTAGCAGCCGTTGTCACAGAGTACGGCGGATAGCCGGTCCACATGATGTCTGGGCCGTCTGGCACAACAAAAGCCATCAAGGCAAGGATAATGGCAAAATAGAAGAGCCAAATACTAAATGCATTAATTCGTGGAAAAGCAACATCCCTTGCGCCGATCATCAGCGGGAGGAAGTAGTTGGCCGCGAACCCGGTCAAGCCCGGAATCAAGAATGCCAAGACCATTGCAGCACCGTGGAAGTACAAGAACTGGTTATATTGAGTTCCTGAGCTGACCCACTGCATGCCCAATTTCATTTGTTCAAGGCGGATAATAATAGCCATTAGACCGGCTACACCGAAGGCAGTCATAGCACCAACCAGGTAAAGAACCCCGATTCGCTTATGGTCAGTTGTCAGGATCCATTCTTTCCATGCTGGAGTAGGTGCATGTCCTGCGGTTGAGGTAGGCGTACTCATAGGTTTATTCTCCCTCTAAGCTGATTAGCCTTCAGCTGCCATTTTGGCGAGCCAAAGATCAAACTGAGCTTGTGGAACAACACTGATTGTGGCGGTCATCTTAGAATGATTTTCACCACAGAATTCAGCGCAATGTACAAAAGTCTCACGAATATCAACTGGGTTAATCCAGATATAGGTGATACGGCCAGGCATAACGTCTTCCTTAACACGGAAACCAGGAAGACCGAAGTTATGAATAACATCTTCGGAAGTCATGCGGAACACAGTCGGTTGATTGTGTGGCAAGACCAACTTATCCGTTACCGTACCATCTGGATATTCAAATTCAAAGTACCATTGATAAGCAGTAACTTTGATTTCCATAGCATTTTCTGGAACGCGACGATATTCGTTCCAAACGGTCCACCCGTTTGCAGCCAAATAAAAGTCATCAGCCATAAAAATAGCTGCCGGAATCAATGCATAAGCAATTGATTGAACACTGGTCAGTTTTTTAGCTGTGCCCACTTGGTCTGGGCTTGTCGCTCTATATTTGATGAGCAAGATAACAGCAGCAATTAGCATAATAACGCCAATCACTGTAACATCTATGAGAATCTCATTCCACAAGTGTTCCCAAGATTGGTTAGGAACGGCTAAACCATTCCCAGCCGCTTTTTCATATGCAAAGGCCTGACCTGACAGCAGAACAGTGCTGACCAACCCAGTCATTGCTAATATTAGTTTCCTCATTAAACTTTCCTCCCTCTCTTCCGACGGCGATAAAACACGACGGAAACTGCAAAGGACGTGACCCCTAGTGATAGGGCCCCCGCTCCTACAAACAATGGTATGCTAATAGTGTATTTACCTTTAGCGTAATTGTAGCTGTAACATAAGCTAACCGCAAAATTGACGACGTCATTGGGCGCAAAATTATTAGCCTTGGCGTCATACACGGCCAACTGAACATCCTGAGGTCCACTATTAAGAGCGTATAAGACGCGAGCCAAGCGCCCCTCAGCCGTCAAGAACATGAAAGCCCCTGGATGGAAAAACGTCCGATCCTGAGGCGACCAAAAGAAATTAAARCCGATMGATTCTGCAAACGGTCTAATGTCCTTTTTATTCTTGAACGTTGCGAATGTCCATGAACCCTTCATCTTTGGGCTCATCTTCAAGTGGCTTTTAAATTCCGCAATTGATGCTTGATTATCAGTTTCAGCAAACGAAATTGTCAAAACATTAAAGTCTTTACCCGGCGTAACACCTGTAACTTCGGCGAGCTGGGCGTTTAGATCCTGATTGATAACAGAGCAACTGCCATCACAGGTGTAGTATGACAAAATTAAGATAAGCGGCTTACCAAGCTTATCAGACAAGGCAAATTCTTTGCCTTGCTCATCTAGCAACTTAACATCGGGATTAACACTGTTCCCGAGGTACGTTTTTTCGTCAATGACAAAGATAGACGGATCGATGTCCGAAACAGCGACCGGCCCCCCGTACTGTGCTTTGGCAGGAAAACTTGCTAAAGCAAAGCTGATAACGAGAGCAGCTGCCATTATTGTCCTGTTTCGAATCATCGTTTTCATTCCGTCTGTGCCTTTTCTACCAAAAATAAATTTGAGATGCGACGAAGAACCAAACCACATCGACAAAGTGCCAGTAAACGGACACACAGGTCACGAAAGTTTTGTTCGTGCGTCCACCCAAAGCAGGGATCAGCACAGCAACAAACGCACCAAGACCAACTAACACGTGAGAGGCATGAAAACCTGTAATCGTGTAAAAAGCGGTCGAGTAAGCATTTGTCGATGGGATAAAGTTAAGATGGATCAAATGGTTCCATTCGTACAAGGTACAACCCAAGAAGATTGTGCCGAGAACGATGGTGATAATCCACCAGCTGTTRAAGCCGGAAAGRTTTCCATCTTCGAGTTTWTCTTCAGCGACRTGGCACGTGAYCGAAGACGAAACAAGAATTACCGTCATGATGAGCGGCAACGTCTTTTCCATTTCTGGCGTACCTTCAGGTGGCCAGGATTCAAAGCCAAGACGCAACATCCAATAACTGACGAACAGCGTCAAGAAAATGAAGACTTCCGAAAGAATGAAAATTGGCAGGCCGATATTCGCAACACCTGAGATCAACGGCACTTGCGTAAGACCTTCGTTCACCCAGGTCGCGACGCCAACGAGTAGCAAAACAGTCCCTAGGCCAGCGAAGACCGCGGTTAGCATCATGTGCTCGTAAACGAAGTACATAGAGAATGAGATTGGCAGCAGGAAGAAAATTCCAGCAACCACGAATAGCGGAGCCCAGCTCCATTCCCAATGATGCTCGTGCACATGGGCGGCGTGAGTGTCTGTAGTCATAGTCCCTCCCCAAAAAAATCGGACATAATAGTTGATACAGGTCTCTATGCAAATGGAACATAGAGCGATGTTAATATGCGAAAAACTCCCAGATAGCTGGGAAATTGTAGTTACTTTAATATGATGTTGCTCGGCAGCTGTCAATCATTTGTCGCCAATTCCCCTATACCATCTTAGGTTATGTTTGTTTGGTATAATTCCAAATAAGGCTTAAATGCCACAATTTCCGCGCGATAAGCTATTTTTATCACCTTGCAAGTGTGATAAAAAAATAAGCTCATTTAGGTTATCAATTCGTCACTTGGGGGGAAAAGCCCCGCCCAGGCGACGAGTCCTCTATGAAGACAAAGTATGCGAAAACGATAAAAGGGACTTACGGTGAGCAAACAGTTAGACCTGCTGGCACAAATGGGTCGCGATTTTGCGGCTTCTCAGGACATAGAACCCATAATGACCCGGGCTTTGGCGCGCATCGCCTGTCTGGTCGAAGCCGAAGGCGGGGCATTGTTCCTGTTAAACAGTGCTGAAGATAGCCTGATTTGCCACGCCAGTTATGGACCGGTCGATATTATGGGGCTTTCGGTCCCATCAGATCAGGGCATTGTTGGGCGTTCCTTGGCCCATAATGTTTGTGAAATGGTTCGCGACGTATCCTTGGATGACAGTTTTCACAATAACCTTGACCAACAAAGCGGGTTTTCCACCAAATCGATTCTGTGTGCCCCCATGGTGGTACGGGGACGCACAGGTGCAGAAGAACGTATTGGCGCAATTGAATTGGTGAACAAAACTGATGTTCATGGTTTATTTTCCGTCAATGACCTTAAATTTCTAGAAGTCCTTGCCGCCTCTGCTGGCCTGGCTATTCATAATGCACGCATGGCTGTTGAACTGGCCGAAAAGGAAGTTATGCGTCGGGAATTGGAACGGGCCGCTGAAATCCAGCGCGGCCTGTTGCCTCCGCCCGGTGATGGTAACTTTCCCATTTCGGGCGTGAACCGCCCCGCCAGGGTCGTGTCGGGTGACTTTTTTGATCACTTTTTGTTATATGATGGGCGCATTGCCTTTACCCTGGCCGATGTTTCCGGAAAAGGTATGAACGCGGCGTTGCTCATGGCTAAGTCTGCCAGTCTGTTTCGTTGCCTTGGAAAAGAAGACCTACGTCCAGGCCGCTTGCTACAACGCATCAATGCTGAAGTTTGCGAAACCAGCATGCGCGGCATGTTCGTCACCATGGTCGCTGGGGTCTATGATCCAGAAAGCGGACGCGTAGTCTTGGCCAATGCTGGCCACGAGCCCCCTTTGCTGCACAAACCAGACGGAACGTTCGTAGCCTTACCTGCGGGGGCACCACCTGTTGGCATTCCCATAGAATTGACGGGCGGCGGCCCGATTCCCGAAGACGTTCTTTTTTTAGATGGGGGATGCCTCTATATCTTTACCGATGGCGTCACCGAAGGCTATATTTCAGGCCAGGACGAATTGGGAACAGACGGCCTTAAGGCCATGATTATGGATGGACTGCGCGAAAAACGAAGTGCAGCCGATCGTATTGAACGTGTCGCTGAATGTTTAAGCAAAAGCGAAGAGCCCTTGCGCGATGATGTGACCATTTTGGTCATCGACGATGCGGCCAATGCTCTAACCAGATGCGCCACCCTGGCAGATCGTTCACGTGAAGACCAAAAACCGGACAAGCCCATCGTGGGTTCGTTATGCAAACTTAGCCTACCTGCACGCGCACAAAGCTTAATTTTAGTGCGGCGCGCGGTTGAAGCTTCGGCTAATTTAAGCGGCTTTTCCAAGGAACAGACCCAAGATATCGTGCTTGCCGTTGATGAGGCCTGTCAAAATGTGGTTCGTCATGCTTACAAAGGCGAGCTTGATGGGGACATGATCGTTGAAATTCGCCGCGAACATGGAAATTACATCATCTTAATAAGGGATTTTGCTCCTCCGGTGGACGAAAGCAAAATAAAACCACGGGATTTGAATGATGTCCGCCCCGGCGGGCTTGGCATCCATTTCATTCGCGAGGTCATGGACTCTATGAATTACTTATCGCCCCCCGATGGACAAGGCAACTTATTACGGCTGAAAAAAGCCATCCTATAAATAGTATGATTCATATTTAAACATGATATAACAAAATAAAAATGCCCCAAGGGCTGATAAAAGCAGGAAGAAAAAATGGAAATCAACACTTCAGAACAAAGTGGCGTCAAGATCGTAGCACTTTCTGGTGAAGTCGATTTAAGCACTTCACCACAGGTCCGCAACGCACTGTTGGACTGTATCTTAGGGGGCTCATCTGTGGTGGTGGATTTGTCCCAAGTCGCTTATATTGATAGTTCGGGCATCGCCTCCCTGGTCGAAGCCTTTCAAAGTGCTAAATCTCGGGGGCAAGGCTTTGCTCTGGCCAATATTGGACAAACCCCCATGCGCGTGTTGCAATTGGCACGGCTGGATAAGGTCTTTGTTATTCATGATGCCGTTGATGATGCGGTCGCAGCCTTAGGCTAATATCGGCCAACCCTGCGGAGGAGGGCAAGATTTCATGAGCGAACGGGCAAAACCAAATGGTGTGATACGGTTTTTTGACCGGCTTGGGCGCATTTTTGTGGGCGGACTGGAAGAACTCGGACGCTATGGCCTGTTGCTTATGGAAAGCCTATATTGGCTTTTTTGGGGCTATCGAATTGGCCAACCCGTGCGGATCGGGGCATTGTTTTCCGAAATGATGGAGATCGGCGTGCGCGCCATCGGCATCGTTGGCATCATGGCTGCAGCCATCGGGGCCATGTTGGCGATCCAAGGCATTTACAGCCTGAAAATTTTCGGTGCAGAAGGCCATGTGGTCTTTGGCGTGGCATTTTCCATGGTGCGTGAATTTGCCCCCTTGATTACGGGTATTTTGGTCGCAGGCCGATCAGGGTCTGCCTTATCGGCCCGCCTTGGCACCATGCAAATCAATCAAGAAATTGACGCTTTGGAAGTCATGGGTATTAATCCAGTGCGCTTCTTGGTGGTTCCATCGTTGTTGGCATCGCTGATCATGGTGCCGGCCTTGACCTTTATGTCCATGGTTGTTGGTCTGTGGGCTGCGGGGGCCTATGTTAACTTTGCGCTGGGCATGTCGTTGGCGGCCTTTATGGACCAAACCATCCGTATATTATCTGTCAACGACCTTCTGCATGGCCTGGGCAAAAGCGCCATCTTCGGCATCCTCATCGCCTTAATCGGTGTCGTGAATGGGTTCATGGTTAAAGGGGGCGCTGCGGGCGTTGGGAAAGCCACGACGCGTGCCGTGGTCCAATGTATTTCAGCTATTGTCGTCACCGACATGCTGTTCGCCCTTGTGGCAACGTGGTAAGAAAACAGTCATGAGCAACAACGCAAACCAGACCTCCCCTGCCCCCACTGTGATTGAGGCCCGTGATCTTGTCACCCACTATGGAACCCGGCAAATTTTGAACGGTATTAATGTCGACATTGTGCAGGGTGAAATCATGGTCATTATGGGCGGGTCCGGTTCGGGAAAATCCACATTCCTGCGCCATTTRATGGCCTTGCAGGCGCCGACCTCAGGTGTGATTAAAATTTTAGACAAAGATGTTTGGTCTCTGCCTCAAAGGGACCTCTTGGAGCTGCGCAAAAAACTCGGCGTTGCCTTTCAAGCTGGGGCCTTATTCAGTTCCATGACGGTCGGCGAAAACATCATGTTGCCATTGTATGAACACWCGAAGCTCGACCGGATGACCATGCAAATCATGACCCGGATGAAGCTGGAAGTCGTCGATTTAGCCGGTTTTGAAGATTTGATGCCATCGGAATTATCGGGGGGCATGGTTAAACGTGCGGCGGTGGCACGCGCCATCATTATGGACCCTCGGATCTTGTTTTTTGATGAACCTTCGGCAGGTCTTGACCCCGTAGTATCGTCACAACTAGACGATTTAATTATTCGGCTGCGCGACGCCATGGGTATGACCATTTGCGTGGTGACACATGAACTGGAAAGCGCCTTTAAAATTGCCGATCGCATTACCGTATTGGACAAAGGGGATATTTTGTTTATTGGCACGGTCGAAGACCTTAAAAAACATCCAAGCGAGCGTATTCAAAACCTTCTCAATCGTCGTTCCGAAGAAGCGGAAATCAACGCGGATGAATACCTGCGTCGCCTGATGGGCGACAAGCTARAAACTGAAGGAATGTCACGATGAATACGGCACGGATTAATTAYGTCGCGGCGGGCGCCTTTGTCGCGGTTTTCCTGGTCGGGGTCATAATCGCCATTGCCCTCCTCACAGGCCGCACAGGTACGACGGATAACTATTTTTCGATCTATAAGAATGTRACCGGCGTGAARTTTGGRACCTTGATCTTRTACGAAGGCTAYCCCATCGGTCAGGTYGAAGACGTAATCCCYGTYGCCACWGGCGGAACRATGCTTTTTCGCGTTAACTACACYGTCAACAAAGGCTGGAAAATTCCCGATGATAGTATCGCTAGAATCGGGGCTTCYGGGCTGTTGTCCGCCATCACCATCAACATTGATGCTGGCACCAGTTCTTCCCCCTTTAAGCCAGGGGCTTTGGTGAAAGGAACTGAGGCTGCCGACTTGTTTTCGATCGTTGGTACAATGGCCGGAGAAGTTACAAATATTGCGGAAAATGATATTCGGCCATTGTTAAAAACCATCAAGACAACAGTCGAATCTTTAACAGGGACCATTAACACCGTGGGCACCTTGGTCAATCAAGATGGGACGCGCATGATCCAGACCTTTGCTAAATTGGCGGATCAACTCAATGAGCGTCTTCCCAGCATTACGGAAAACATAGACACCTCGACCGCAAATTTTGCCGTTTTATCCAAAAAATTATCCTTAACGCGTGATAAGCTGGACCGCATGCTGACAAAAAGCGAAAGCCTCATCGGTGATAATCAAGGCGATCTTCGAAAATCTATTGCAGACCTTCGCCATGTTACCAGTTCGCTGGCGCGCCACATTGATTCCGTGAACCAAAATGTCGAAGGCGCGGCCCGCAATATGTATGAGTTTTCCCGCGAGATCCGTAAAAATCCAGGGTTATTGCTGTCGGGGACTGCCCCGAAAGACAAAGGTGGGAAATAAGTGAGAAACAGAGATAAGATGATGAAACACATGACAATACGGATGATTAAGGTCTTGGCCGTTGGTCTTTTGGGTCTAACCTTTCTGTCCGCTTGCGCTACACCACCACCCGTTCCCGACAATGCGTTTTATCGCATTACTCTGCCTAAGGRAAAAGCGGGKAARATGGTGCTTGACGGCGTGGTCGAGGTCGGKCGCTTTAGCGCAACCGGATCGCTGGGCAGCCGTCCTTTGTTGATGTCAAACCCCCGTTCCAACGCGGTCACTGAATATCACTATCATTTTTGGATTGAGGCCCCTCCAACCTTGTTACAAAGCGCATTGGTGTCTAATTTACGCACGTCCAACGTGGCGAAACAGGTGGTGACCCCGGAAATGCGGGTCACCCCGGATTACACAGTGATGGGGCGTATATTGCGGATGGAAACGGTGCGCGGAGCAAATCCTTCGGGCGCGGTCACGTTTGAACTTGCCCTGCGCAAGGAAAGTACGGGCGAGCTTTTGGTGCTTAAAGAATATTCTGCCRATGTGCCCTCTTCTCAAGACCGTGTRCAAGAMGGYGCTRTCGCCCTTGAACATGCCGTTCATCAARCCTTCACAGACTTTATCGCCGATATTCGAAAGTTATCRYCATGAGCCGCCGCCCMAAMAMTMGRTCCRCRGGKCGTRGTSGCCCATCGCGKGRGGGKAAACCYCGCGGTCGCARTGSKGCSCRCGAAGGCTCTGTCACCAGTGAAGTTTTAGAYGTGGTCGTGAACGAACTTGGTGCCCAAGGCGATGGCCTTGCCACGTGGGCCGGGAAAACACTCTATATCCCAGGTGTACTTGTTGGTGAAAAAGTGCGCGTCAAAACGGTGCGACGACGCGGCGACGGTACTGTCGTCAAACTTGTCGAGGTTTTGGAACCTTCCCCGGATCGTGCCAGATCAATATGCCCTTACTTTGGTCAATGCGGCGGCTGTCAACTTCAGCATTTAAACCCTCAGACCTATGCACATTGGAAACGCGAACGGGTGATCCGTGCATTGGCCCAGCGTGGCTTGGACGATGTGTGTGTTCTAGACCCCGTCATGATTGGCCCCAGCACGCGGCGACGCGTAACGTTTACGGCACAAAAACACGGACGCAAACTCACTTTTGGCTTTAATGCCCACGGCAGCCACGATATCCAAGGAATCGCAAGCTGTCCGCTATTGGTGGCGGGCCTAAACGCCGCCATTGACCCGCTTAAAGCTTTGTTGGCGCAAGTCTTAGAAGACGGAACGCGGGCAAGACTATTTGCAACGTGGTGCGAAAATGGTTTGGATGTCTTGATCGAAGGCGGGCCTTCACCCGACCTGGCCGCCCGCGAAGCCATTGCCGCATTCGTGAACGATGGTGAAGCCGTGCGCGTGGCGTGGAAAGAAGATAAGTTCGAAGCTGAACCCATTGCTATGGCGCAAATTCCCGTGGTGAACCTTTCAAACGTATTGGTCGAATTGCCCATAGGGGGATTTTTACAAGCCAGCCAAGACGGCGAAAAAGCAATTTTGGCGCAGGTCCTCCTTGGGGCTGTCGAAGCAACGCGCATTGCCGATTTATACTGTGGGCTGGGTAGTTTTACTTTGCCCTTGTCACGCCAAGCCGTCGTGCGTGCCGTCGATATGGTCTCAACACCTATACGCGCCTTAGAACGCGCCGCCGGGCGCGCCGCCCTTGGGGGGCGCGTGGTCGCCGAAGTCAGGGACTTGGAYCGTCAGCCCATCGAAGCCAAAGATTTATCTAAATWTGATGTCGTGGTCTTCGAYCCWCCWCGSGTYGGTGCTGTTGAACAAGTCCGTCAAATTGCTGCGTCTAAGGCCCCCCGAGTGGTCGCCGTATCCTGCAATCCTGCGACATTCGCCCGCGATGCCCGTATTTTAGTGGACGGGGGATATCGATTGATTGATGTCCTTCCCGTTGATCAGTTTACCTATAGCACCCATGTGGAATTGGTTGCCCRATTTGAGCGTTAATGTTGATAAATCGCTGCTCATGGCTTAAACCTCTTTGCAACACAGCCGCACGGGCGGCATAACTCAATGATATTAAGGATTTTCTATGGTGCAGTCTGCCGTCACTGCCGTGTCTTCAACCGCCTTTAGCACTGCCGCTAAAAAGTATTTACCAGAGGCTTCAAAGCTACGCGATGAATTGTCCGCGCAACTTGATCTCTATAAGACAGAGGCTCAAGAGAACCACCTGCAGTCCCCGACCCGTCGGATGGCCCTGCACATGTCACGGCTCAGTCGTAACGGGCGTTTGGACTCAGATCAACTGTCCGGCATGGTGCGCCTGCTGACCTTGAATGCCTTTATGTTTCGYGCCAAGCGRTTRCGCTCTTACGTGGGCGAATGTGACGTGGCAAAAAACGAAGCCCACATGCGCGGGTTGTTCGTCGATTTGGCCAAAGACGACAGCGGAASCACGTTRCCYTTTGCCGATTTCCGKGCMCGAGTCGAACGTGAAGTGTTCGGCATTGTCATCACSGCACACCCMACCTTTACCGTGTCGGAARAATTAACCCGCCTACAAGCRACCTTRGCGATTGGTAAAAATGACGACGGTRTAGCCCTCAGCAMRGCGGAACTTGACGACTTGGTTAAAATTGCYGCCGACAGCCCRCACGGTTCGACGGCKGCGATCACCTTGTTGGATGAACAACGYTTTGCSTTGATGGCGATTGGCAATATCCATAAAGCCCTGCGCCGCATCTATGCCGTGGTCTTTGACGTGGCCCAAGAGCTTTATCCAAAGGATTGGAAAACACTRACCCCSCGKTTACTGACCGTCGCCAGCTGGGTGGGTTACGATYTGGATGGSCGCGCTGATATTCGCTGGTCCGATAGCCTTTCYATGCGAATGGACGTRGAAAARTTGGCKCTGGAAGATTACCTAGAGAGCCTRAATAATCTTGGCGATCGACCTGAAATCAAAGAAATYAGAACCCTCCTTCARGGCACCCTGGATCATGTCTGTGGCGATATYGATCGCCTMGCMGGTGATCCCGACAGCACGGACGACATGGGCAAGTTTAGCCGCGCACTGGTGGCAAGCCTTGGTGATCGTTTGGTCAGCATTGCGCGTGTGACACAATTACTGACCAAAGCCATTGATGACGGTGCCGACAACGCCACCCATATGGCGGTATTACGAGCCGAAATGGCGAACTTTGGCCTAGCCTTTGCTCACACCCATGTGCGCATCAATGCAGCCCAGCTGACCAATGCCATTCGTCATGACATAGACATTGCGACATCACCAGAAGACCCTGCCAGTCGCCGTCACTATCTGGTTGAGATTTCCAAACTGTTGGAAAATGTCGAACCGGTGGACATCAACTTTGGCTCAATCATGAACGAACGCACCACCGCCAAGCGCGTGTTTATGTTGGTGGCGCAATTTTTAAAATTTGTTGACGCCGATGAGCCTATTCGGTTTTTGATCGCCGAATGCAATACGCCATTTACTGTGTTGACCGCTTTGTATTTTGCCAAATTATTTGGGGTTGCCGATAAAATCGACATTTCGCCGTTGTTTGAAACCGGCATGGCGTTGGATTTAGGCCATGAAATCATCAGTGAACTTCTGCAAAACTCATCCTATGTAGACTACGTTATAGGGCGCGGTCGCATCTGCATTCAAACTGGATTTTCCGATGCTGGGCGGTATATTGGTCAGGTGCCTGCATCGCTGGCGATCGAACGTATTCGCATCAAGCTTGCATCCCGCATCAAAGATAGCGGCCTTACGGGTGTCGACCTTTTGGTTTTTGATACCCACGGAGAATCCATTGGACGCGGTGCTCACCCCCTAAGCTTTAGCGATCGTTTGGATTACACCTATCCGCCGTATGCCCGTGCAAAATTTAACGAAGCCAAAATTCATGTAAAGCAAGAAGTCAGCTTTCAGGGTGGCGATGGCTATGTCTACTTTTCAAACCCCGACCTCGCTTTTGCCACGGTATGCCGTTTGGTCGAACATGCTTTGGCCGATACCAAGGGCACGGGCATTGAAGATGCCTTTTACGAAGATACGGACTATTCCCTTGATTACTTTATGACCGTAACCGGATTTAATGAACGGCTGATGGATAATCCCAACTACGCCGCGACCTTGAATTTGTTTGGCACCAACCTGTTGTACACCACGGGTTCACGTAAGGTGAAACGCCAACACGAAGGCGGGGCTCAGGTCGATTTGGAACACCCTAGCCAAGTGCGGGCTATTCCCCACAACGCTATTTTGCAACAATTGGGCTATTTTTCCAACACCATCAGCGGTCATGGCAAAGCAATCGCCAAAGACCAAGACCGCTTTGTCGAAATCTATAAGAGCTCTGATCGTTGTCGACGTTTTACCGCGATGGTGGCCTATGCGCGGCATTTGTCGAACTTGGATGCGATGCATGGCTATGTGTCTTTGTTTGACCCCTCCATTTGGCTGCGCCGGGCCAGCATTGAACCCGATGCAGAACGTGCGGAACAAATTCAAACGCTTGCCAATATTTTACGGCACAGCCATCGTCACGAAAAGGTCAATCAGATTTACCGCATTTTCTTAAATGACACACTGTATTTAGATAAAGGCCTGCAAGCCGTAAATGCAAACGCAATGTTGCCCGATTTTGTCGGCGAATGTGATGAAGACTTGTTGTTTTTACATGCCGTGCGCATCGCGTTGATTCAAGAAATTTTCTTGTTGGTGGCCAAGATCCCAAAGTTTTCCGACAGCCAAGATACCTCATCTAGCGATATGATCCAGGAAATGTTGAACCTTGACGTCGACCATGCCCTTGGCATTTTACGAAAAGCGTTCCCGGTTTCAGGGGTATCAGCAGAAGCCAAA
>JAESSB010000030.1 GCA_016764335.1 Magnetovibrio sp. | reverse complement strand
GCTCAAGTCTCCAAGCCTAAAATTATATTGAGGCCGGAAGTTTCATAGAAATCACAATTTCCATACCCCGACCTTGGGCACCGTGATCAATGTCAAAAGCTCCGTCGACAAAATTGGAAACCGTGTGTTTCGCAGCCAAAAGGCCATGCCCCGTTCCATCCATACGCGTCGACAATGTGGCATCATAACGACCTGTTTTTAAGACTTGGCGGACCTGGTGAAGCTTTTTATCCGTCAGGCCTGAGCCATTATCTTTGATCATTATACACAAGTCATCACCCAAGCAGGAAGCGACGACAGTCACACTTGAAGCTCCATGTTGAATGGCATTTCTGACCAATTCTTCCAAGGTATCTTCCATTTCCCCGGGGGCTGATAAATAGCGAACATCATCCATATCTTTGCCTGTAACACGAACATCACAATCGACATCTTTGCCCAGCTGACGCACCGTGTTTAACCATTGCGAAACAGATTCTTCAACATAATCGTTTTCGCGGTGTCCCGTGCGCGCGATGCTTTCAAGGTCTTTAAGGCGACTGCGAATTTTTTGGCCCGAATCGACAAGCCCCTTCTTTACCTGTTCAATGTCTTCCCTGGTCTTAACGACATAGAGAACTTGAAGGTGTAGTAATAGGTTTTTCAAACCATGAAACAACCCGCGCACATCAACGCCACGACCAGAACTCGACATCAACATTGCCTGCCAGCCGCCATAAAGGCCCGGACGACCCCAAACTTCTATGTTTTGATCCGCCATGGCAAACACCCCGAGCGCCGGTTTTTGATCCAGACGTTGAAAAAATTCCACTGCGGTCGTGACCGAATTGTGTTCAACATGAAGGGCACGGACCAAGTCTTCAACAGTTGTAAATTTTTGACCGCCTTGAGGTCCATTTAAGACGTAAATACACCCCGGATTAAGGCAAATCACAAAAATACTCGCCGCATGACGCACAAAACTATAGGCCTGTTTCAAAGCAAAAATATCCACCCCCAACACCGCAGGTTCGCCGTCATGTTTAACCATAACGGCTTTACGCAGCTCATCCCACTCTTTCAATGGAGTACTGTGCACGGAAATCGCGGAACCAAGGGCTGGATTAATGTCTGTGGGTTGCCAGTGGCTGGTGTCGTATTTTTTTTCAAATCTTAACAATAAGGCCACCAGATTTTCGCTTACAAGGGTGACCTGARTGCTTAATTTTTCTGACAACGCTTGAATTTCCACGTCACGATGCAAACCAAGCAAGTCATCTAGGTTGTCGATCACGTCAAGCAAAATATCACGTACACCAAGCGAGCCCTTGATGGGCACATTCAAACCCGCCCACAGCTTTTGTGCCATAAGTTGAGCCTTGCGGGCCGCGCCTTGAAACGGTGTGATGTCGAGCAAAAAAAGTTGAATTTGGTTTTCGTTGGGTATTTTGCGGCGGCGCAATACAAGTCGAAAGTACCGACCCCAAAGACCTTCCATAGGTTTTTGAACGTGCAACACATGATCGGGAACTAGATTTTTGATGTGTTGACAGGTTGATGCAAAATCTACACGTGCGAGTCCAAGGCACATAAATAACTGATCCAAAAAGGCAATATCCGCGCTGCCCATTCGCGCTTTTCCGTCCTTAAAAATGTCGTTAAAGTCGCCGCCCCCTGCGGTCCATTCCAAGGCATAGGTTTCGCTATTTAAAACTCCGAACAAAGGACGAGCATTGGTCACGTGCGTCAAACACGCCAATAGATAGTCGATGACATCATCGGCTTCTTCGGATGAAACGTCACGATTTAGAATATCTCTAAGTTTTAAAACGTTATTTTCCATGGAAGATCATCATATACGCTTTCAGCCCAACACAAAACCGTGTAAAAACATCTCCATGACAATCATCACAAAAACTCAAGACCTCATCGCATTTTGCCAAAACCTCAAAGGCACCCCGTTCGTCACCGTGGACACCGAGTTCATGCGCGAAAGCACCTATTATCCTCAGTTATGTTTGATTCAAGTGGCTGGACCCGATGATGCGGTCGCGATTGACGCGCTAGCCCCCGGCATTGACCTATCCTCTTTGTTTGATTTGATGAACGCACCTGAAACATTAAAGGTGTTTCACGCGGCYCGYCAGGATYTGGAAATTTTTTACCATTTGATGGNCTGCGTCCCRGCRCCYCTGTTTGACTCCCAAGTGGCCGCCATGGTGTGTGGYTTTGGCGATCAAGTGGGCTATGAAACCCTGATTGCCAAGCTGACCAAAGAACGCGTTGATAAATCTTCACGCTTTACGGACTGGTCCAATCGCCCTCTTTCTGAACGTCAAATCACTTATGCGATTTCAGATGTGACCCATCTGCGCGATGCTTACCGCAAATTGGTCGCCGCCTTAAAAAAGAATGGTCGTGAAAGCTGGTTGGATGCAGAAATGAATATTTTGGCATCCCCCGCCACCTATGAAGGCAACCCTGAACTGGCCTATAAGCGCATCAAGGCGCGCAATCCCAAGCCCCGAGTCGCTGCAATTTTACGCGAAGTGGCCGCTTGGCGTGAACGCGAAGCCCAGCGTCGCAACATGCCACGCAATCGTATTTTACGTGATGATGCCATTTTAGAAATTTGTCACCACGCKCCAAAAAATCMRGCCGAATTAGGCCGYACSCGGGGGCTTGGTGATCGCATGGCCAATGGACMGRYGGGTGCCGAAATTMTTMAAGCCGTWCAACGCGGCTTGGCCGTACCCGAAGCCGACCTTCCCGTCCAAGACGTCCGCAAGGATTTACCCCAAGGCATTGGCCCGGTGGCCGATCTGCTCAAGGTCTTTTTAAAGATGGTCTGCGAAGAAACCGGTGTCGCGCAAAAGTTGATCGCCAATGCCTCTGATATCGAACAAATTGCGGCCTTTGGTGATCAGGCAGACGTTGCTGCAATGAAGGGCTGGCGTTACGATATGTTCGGTGAACCCGCAGCAAAGCTCCGCGCCGGAGACATTGGCCTGGCCATCAAAAACAAAAAAGTT
Organism: Magnetovibrio sp.; assembly: GCA_016764335.1. Lineage (GTDB taxonomy): Bacteria > Pseudomonadota > Alphaproteobacteria > Rhodospirillales > Magnetovibrionaceae > JANLGW01. The sequence continues at coordinate 20,072 of JAESSB010000030.1, read as the reverse complement.
GTGTTGTTAGACAATTCTAGCGCAAGCTAAGCGTCCTCGTTGCCGTCGACAAACTTCACCCTGCCTTTTTTGTCCATTGCTCGGCCTAAAAATTTGAGGCGGCGTTGGACGGCATCACTGACCAAGGATTCGCGGTCTGCCCTGGTCACACACAAAAAGACTTTATCCGGCGTGACAGACAGTTTTGTGCGCGATAATAGATCAGGTGCTCCGCCAGAAATAGTATGCGCCAAAAGCAAAGCTTGTCCGGTGACTTTGATCCACGCCAGCTGATCGACGTCTAATAACCCCAACGTTGGGGCGATCAATTCATCGTTCAAACTACCGCCTTGACGCACGTACAGGGTCGTTGCAAGCAACGCGCGATCCGTATGATTTAACCCCGCATAGGGAATACGCAGAGCTCGCATAAAGGTATGTTCGGCACGGTAATCAGGATGTTCGTTCCAACCAATGTCACTCATTAAACTCGCGGCATAGTGCAGACGCTTTTCGGCAGTATTCCCATCTGGAAACAACGGAGATAACCATTCACGAATTTCACTGCCGTGCAGGGCAAAGCGCCCCGTTCGTTCGACCATGGTCTTACATGCGCTGATGAGCGGGTCTTGATGGCGCATGGCTTCCGGCAATTCAGATAGCAACACCCCTTCGCGCATACCGAATCCTGAAAACTGCAGGGTCTTTGCCTCTGTTGCGATCAGCATGCCTTCTAAGGCCGCAGCAGCAAACGGTAGGGTATCTATGCGCTTATTCGGAATTCCAGGGATCAGTTTCAAAGAATGACGCCCCGAACCGCTAATGAGGTGCAAAATTCCGCGTGCTTCATTGGCATCCATGGAAAAATTATCGACCACATGCAATGGATGGCCGGTGTGGTCGATCAAAATACGAGCAATGGATCGCCAAGACCCACCCGCTGCGTACAGTGTACGACCTTTAACTTTCTTCAGCCATGTTAGCCCTTCTAAAGCTTCACCCACCAAGACACGCGCGCGCTCAGGATGACCACCCGAAACTTCGAATAAGCGCAAATGACCCAAGGCAAAGGTTGCAGACTTGTTGAATTTTCCCCGGTCCAGGCCCACCAAGTCCAAGCTGCCACCACCCAAATCACCAATGACACCATCGGCATCTGGGACTCCCATCAACAAACCCAAAGCCGCATATTTGGCTTCCTCTTCACCGCTCAAGACCTTAATTTTGATACCCAGACTGTCTTGGACTCGCTTGACAAAGTCTGGTCCGTCCTTAGCCTCGCGGATGGCCGCAGTAGCAACCATTTCTAAGGTTGCCACACCCATAGATTTGGCTAACCCGACAAAACGCTGAAGACTGCGCAGGGCACATTTTACGCCATCGGGATTTAACACCCCGCTTTCGCCCAAACCACGTCCCAGCGCGCACTGAGACTTTTCATTATACATCGGAATCGGCAGACGCATAGGTGCATCATACACCACTAAACGCACTGAGTTCGAGCCAATGTCCACCACAGCAACACGCCCCGAAGGCAAGCCAGGCTTAACGATCTTCGCCTTATTCATAACCAAATCTCGCTATTTTTTCGCCTTAGATTTAGACTTTCCATTGGGCTTCCCCTGCCCTGTTCCACGCCCTGAAAGGCTTGCGTTGGTCATCATATAATGATGGACATTGACATTCTCTTTGTTGTCAACCCGCACGTATGCACCATCGGAACGTAAAGTCCAACTCTGTTCTGTATCCCGTAGGTTCAAGGTTAAAATTTCATCCAAAATTTGACGGTGAACGGTCTGGTTTTCGATCGGAACCAAGGTTTCCACACGCCGATCTAAGTTTCGGGGCATCCAGTCCGCAGAAGAAATATAAACCTTTGCTTCGCGCGATGGCAGGTCTTGCCCGTTCGCAAATGCCACAATCCGAGCGTGTTCCAAAAATCGCCCGACAATGCTTTTTACGTGAATATTTTCACTAAGCCCCTTAACCCCGGGACGTAAACAACAAATCCCTCGAATGACCAATTCAATTTTCACGCCGGCACAAGACGCCTTGTACATGGCATCAATCAGCGCAATATCCACCAAGGAATTCATTTTGGCCCAAATACCGGCTGGTTTACCCGCTTGAGCATTTTTGATTTCTATTTCTATTTTTTCAAGCAAGGTCTTTCGTAACATAATCGGCGAATAAAAAAGTTTTTCCATACCTTCGGGCATGGCATAACCCGTCATGTAATTGAACAAGCGCGTTGCATCGGCGCATAATTTTGGATCACATGTAAAAAGAGAAAGATCCGTATAGACTTTGGCCGTAATCGGATGGTAATTCCCCGTGCCATAATGCACATAAGACCGCAGGTCCTTACCTTCACGACGCACCACCAAATTCACCTTAGCATGAGTCTTTTTATCCATAAAACCATAGATCACTTGCACCCCAGCGCGTTCCAAGTCGCGGGCCCATCGAATATTGGCTTCTTCATCAAAACGCGCCTTCAATTCCACCATGGCTGTGACGGATTTACCGGACTCTGCGGCTTCGATCAGGGCTTCAACAATCGGGCTATCGTTCGACGTTCGGTATAAGGTTTGTTTGATCGCCACAACCTGAGGATCCCTTGCTGCTTGGCGAACGAACTGCACTACCACGTCAAAACTTTCGTAAGGATGGTGGACCACCAAATCTTTTTTGCGCACAGCTTCAAAAACGTCGCCCCCAAAGTCACGGACACGTTCAGGGAACCGCGCCCGAAAAGGCTCAAACTGTAGGTCCGGGCGTTCTTTAACAATTAATTTCGACAAATTTGCCATGCCCAACAGGCCTCCCAAACGAAACACATCGGCGTCATCTACGCCGATGGCATCCATAACCAAGGATTCCAACTTGGGCGACATGTCTGTGTTGACGGACAACCGGATCACCGACCCGCGACGGCGACGTTTCAAGGCACTTTCAAAGGTCCGAACCAAGTCTTCGGCTTCTTCGTCGATTTCCATTTCACTATCGCGAATAATGCGAAAGTTCGCGATTTGAATTGGATCATAGGAGGGAAACAACCGATCAAGGAACAACACCACCAATTCTTCGATGGGAATGAACCGAATAGAAGCCCCAGGCAATCGCACAAAACGCGCCAACAGGTGTGGAATTGGTAACAAAGCGCGCAGGACTTGATCTGACTTTCGCTGTTTTAACAGCATCACCAGGGAAAAACCTAAATTGGGAATAAACGGAAAAGGATGAGCTGGGTCAATCGCCAGTGGAATCAAAACCGGAAAAATATGGTCCATAAAGTAACTATCAAGCCACTTTTTATCGCGTTCGGACAATTCATCGCGATTGAGAAGCTTTATACCTTCATTGGATAAAGCTTCTTTTAAAATCACCCAAATGCGTTGTTGTTCCACCATCAAGCTCTGTGCGGCTTGATTAATCGCTTCAAGTTGTTGCGATGGCGTTAGGCCATCCTGGCTGATACTCACAATGCCGGCCCGTTCTTGCCCCTTAAGCCCGGCAACGCGTACCATGTAGAACTCATCTAAGTTGGCCGCAGAAATGCTCAAAAAACGGACCCTTTCCAACAAAGGGTGACTTACGTTCATCGCTTCTTCCAACACCCGCGTGTTAAAGGCCAGCCACGACAACTCCCGATTATTGAAACGTTCTGTAGATTGCTTAGAAACCATTAACGGCAGTGAAGAGTTCATTCAATAAATCCATAATCTAAATAATTTTGATGAGCTTAATCGGTTAAGAGCATATTGTCATGCTTATCAGACTCACTTTGAACGTCAAATACAAAAAAAATTCTCATCATTGAAATCCCAAATTCGAGGACTATATATATAATATAAYAGCTGACAGAAGCGCTAAGTTATTCTTTGTTCAGGTATCCCCCTCCTTGACTAAAGAAAGCGTTTCCATCAGACTTTGGCCGCCATCCTCCCCCAGGTTGGCGGCCATACTTTTTTAAGGGGAGGGTTATTCAGATATATTTTCAAAAGCGCGGCGCAAAAATGGCTTGGTGATCGCGCATTTTTCGGCCAAGGCCAGCTTATCAACGGCATGAATTAAAGATCGCACCCCAGCAAAACTGCGATCCATACGCGCCATCATATAACGCAGAACATCTTGATCTATACTTAATTGGCGATCTGAAAACTGTTTAACGATAAGGGCGGCCAAAAATGCATCATCCGGCGCCTTAATTTCGGCGATGGTCGCTGTATTCAAGCGTGAGCTTAGGTCCTTCAACTTTACGCCCAATTGAGCTGGCGCACGAAGGGCCGTCATGAGAATTTTCTTTTCGTCTTCAACCGCCAAATTATAAAGATGCAAGAGGTCTTCTTCTAGGCCCAACGCCAGGTATTTTTGAAGATCTTCAACAACCAAAGCCTTTTGACCCTCCAAGACTTGATCTGCCCCTTGGCTCGCCAAAAGCTCAGGTGTCACCACTTTGGCCCCTGATTGTCCAATAAATACATGAGATAAGTGGGTTTTTCCGGCCCCTTCAAGGCCGACAATGACCAATACGGGGCGCGGCCAATCTGGCCACAGTTCAATCCACTGCACAGCTTCGATATTCGAATCCGCAACTAAGAAATCTTCGCCCCCCAAAGCTGGGCGATGGTCAAAATCAAAAGGAATTTGTGCCACGTTTAAACGCCTGTATAGAGAACGCTTTCGCGATATCGTCCAATAGAAAAGCGCACCAACACCCCGATCACCGACGCCAAAGGCACCGCCAACAAAACGCCTGTAAAGCCCAACAACGCGGCCCCCGTCATCAAGGCAAAGATAATCCACACCGGATGCAATCCAACGCGCCCACCAACCAAATTCGGCGTCAAAAATGCGGCATCCAGAGATTGACCAAACCCAAACACCGCCGCCACCATGATAAATGGCGTGACTTCATTGAATTGCATCAACGCAACGCCGAAAGCGATCAGCAAGCCAATCAACATGCCCACATAAGGGACAAAGGCCATTAAGCCCGTGCCAAGTCCAATCAATAAGCCAAAGTCCAACCCAATCAAGGTCAGCCCCGTCGCATAAATCACGCCAAGCGCAAGACACACAGTGGCTTGCCCACGCACAAATCCGGCAATAGTGGCATCAATTTCTCTAAATTGCTGGCGAATGGTGACAACCGATGTCCGCGGCAAAAGGTCATCAACCTTGGACACCAACGCATCCCAATCACGAAGCAAGAAGAACGCAACAACGGGCATAATAAACAGCATCGACAACGTGTTGATGAAGGCTTTCCCCCCTAAAAATAGGCTTTTCAGCACTGCGCCCAACCACGCCATAACACCGCCGGCAAAGGCTCCGGCATTGTCCTTTAAGGCCTGCATTTCATCCGCGCCCAATTGGGCCTGAAGTCGTTCAAAAATAGGTTGAACCAAGATTCGTGCGGCATCAACAACATGGGGAATTGATGTAATCAAGCCCGTGACCTGGCTTTGCAACAAGGGAAACAGCGCCACGCCAACGCCGACAACCATCGCGAAGAATGTCAGAAGGATCAAAGCGGTTGCCGCAGAACGCGATTTTAAAACGGCTTCAACGCGATCGGCTAAGGGGTCCAAAAAGTAGGCCACAGCCAAACCCGTGACAAACGGCATCAATACCCCCGACAAAATATAAAGGAGGCCCATAAACAGGACCAAGCCACACGACCAAAACCATAATGGATTCAGTCGTTGAGGGGCGATGTGAGAGCCCAAATCATTGTCTCCGTTCATTTTTTTCCTCCAACTGGCTGCCCCGCCGGATACATGTCCCCGCGTAGGCAAATCCCGACACCACCGTAGTGACTGCGGTCAAAATCATCAAGATGTCTAGGCTACCGTTTAAAGTCAGGTCATATCCTGCATTGGCCATGACCGCAGCCGCAAGAATAATCTGCATTACGGTATTGACCTTGCTCACCATCAAAGGCTGCATGGTCAGCGAACGTGTGAGAGTTTCAAGCAACACCGCCCCCACGACAATCGCAATATCACGAAACACCACCAATATCACAAACCAACTGGCCACATAACCTTCAAGCCCGAGGCTAATATATATAGAGACCAGCAACGCTTTATCGGCCAGAGGGTCTAAATATTTTCCAAGCTCCGTTTCCATGTCAAAGCGTTTGGCGATAAACCCGTCTAAAGCATCCGAAATCCCCGCCATAACAAACACCCAAAAGGCATACAGCAACAGGTCCTGCATGATCAACCAGACGGTCAAAGGAACGGCGGCAATACGCAACATCGTGATAATATTCGGAATATTTCGGGAAATGAGGGCCTTCACGGAACTTTCTGTGCACCTTTTCTAAGGCCTAGGTGCCAGCTCCCACCTTCTTCCCACAACATTAGGTCGGCTTGTTCAAGTGACAAAGCCAATTGTTGTGCATCACCGATGAAATTAAGATTCAGGTGAACTTCCCCTTGGCGCATCAAAACCACGTCAGCATGGCGAACGATTGCCACGCCATTCAAACGATTCCGAACGCGAACCCAATCTTTCAGGTTGCCAACACGGACCATTAACGGCAAAACCTTGGCATTTCCCGCTTGGATCAGGTTGTCTTCTTTCCAATTGTCTTCAACTTGGGTTTTAAGTTGCACGGTGGCACGGGCCAATAAGACCTGAATGTCTTCTCCTTCAATCCCGGTAAACGTTTTGACAACGGTATTTTCTTGCAACACTGAACCAAACCGCGTGAGGTAAACTTCCAATTCCGGCAGTCCATAACCAGCATCCAAGCGCATAATACCGTGCGCAACAACGACATCGCCCGTTTGATAACGCTTGGATATTTCGGTCAAACGTTGGACATCACCTTCGATAGCCTGTTCCGGGCCTATGGTCCGAACATCTTGCAGGTCACCAACTGGCATCACCATAGGGACCAGCCCATCGCCACCTTCTTTCCCCAAGCCTTCCCAAGCGCTGCGCCAGGGGTTTGGCTCATCCCATAACATCAACGCTCCGGCAGATTGATACACGGGCAACATCAACACGGGCTTTGAGCTTGTTTCGGCGTAGGGAATTTGATGAAGGTCAAGCAGAGACCGCACCGCAGCAGCCCGAAAATGATAAACCATATGGGCGATATACCGCACCGAAGAAGCTTTTTCGTCCGTAACGGAAAAATCTTGAATCATCTCGCGGATACGCACGCCGGAAAGTTGAGGCAAGCGGTCATGATAAGCACTCAGGGTCAGGCGCTTCAACAGCCGAACAAACGCTTTTTGTTCACCTTCGCTTTGCGCTTGAACACGTGCGGCTTGGGCCGAATCGGCTGTGACGTCCACACTTACGCCCGGGACTTCGAACAATCTTGGAGCCTCGGCCCGAACAGGCAAGGCAAACAACCCCAAAGCCATCAGACAAAGCACTGCAGAAAACCCCTTATTAAGGGCCGAAAACACCTTAAAAATCTTCACTTACATCACGTCCTTACCGTTTCCGTCCAGGTCCTTACATTTTGCAGTATTGCAAACCATCTCGGAATGCTTATTTTCTGATTATAGAYACTTTTTTAACACGTTGAGCCATCAATACCAGAGCGCAGTGAAATTCACGCGCAAGGAGGCCGCTATTTCCGGGGCAAGTTACAAAGACGCAGGCGTAGACATCGACGCAGGCAATGAGCTGGTCGAAGCCATCAAAGGCGACGCTAAATCCACAACACGGCCCGGCGTTATGTCCGGCCTTGGCGGTTTTGGGGCCATGTTTGACCTCAAGGCTGCGGGGTATGACGACCCTATACTCGTGTCGGGCACAGATGGTGTCGGCACCAAGCTTAAGGTCGCCATCTGCACCAACAAGCACGACACCGTGGGCATCGACCTGGTGGCCATGTGCGTCAACGACTTGGTGGTCCAAGGCGCGCAACCGTTATTCTTTTTAGATTATTATGCAACGGGAAAGCTTGATGTGTCTGCTGGCAAGGACATCATTTCTGGAATAGCCGAAGGCTGCCGCCAATCGGGCTGCGCGCTGATCGGCGGAGAAACGGCTGAAATGCCGGGCATGTACGGCGGTGGCGACTATGATTTGGCTGGTTTTTGCGTTGGTGCTGTTGAACGCTCGCAAGTCCTCACCGGCCAAGACGTTCAAGAGGGTGACGTTATTTTGGGGCTCGCCTCCAACGGATTGCACTCCAACGGATTTTCTTTGGTGCGCAAAGTCGTGTCTGAAGCCGTGATTGGGGGCAAGGCCCAAACCAAAATGGAAGCCGCCGTGCGCGACCACATCGTCGACCGCGCCCGTCTTGCCTATGAAATCGAAGCGCCATTTGCTCCTGGACAAAAATTGGGGGAAGCCCTACTGGCCCCGACACGCATTTATGTAAAATCTTGCCTCAAAGCGATTAAGGCTGGCGGTGTACATGCTTTATCGCACATTACGGGGGGGGGGATTTTAGAAAATATCCCGCGCGTTTTGCCCGATACATTGGCAGCCGAAGTCGATGCAACGGCTTGGGATACCCCGGCCGTGTTCAAGTGGTTACAAAAAGAAGGCAACATTACCCCCACTGAAATGGCCCGCACGTTTAATTGCGGCATCGGCATGGCCGTACTGGTTAAAGCCTCACGGGCAGTAGACCTTACCGTCCTCTTGCAAAGCGAAGGCGAAACCGTTTTTGAAATAGGCCGCATCGTCGCGCGTCCAACGGACAACTCAGGTGTTGTTTTGTTAAACGCCGAACGGGCTTGGGGTTAAATCATGAAAGTTGCCGTGCTGATATCAGGACGAGGTTCGAACCTGCAGGCATTGATTGACGCTTGCCAAGACAAGGCCTTTCCGGCTGAAATCGTCTTGGTGCTGTCCAACAAAGCCGATGCGCAAGGGCTTGACCGGGCCGTCAAGGCTGGCATTCCGACAGCGACCCTCAACCCAAAAAACTTTGAAAACCGCGCAAGCTTTGATGCTCAAATGAGTAAAACCATCCGCGAAGCGGGGGCCAATTTTATCTGCCTCGCCGGATATATGCGTTTACTGTCCGATGATTTTGTCCGCACATGGCGCGATAAACTGATCAACATTCACCCTTCCCTGCTGCCGTTATTCAAGGGCCTTCACGTCCACGAACAGACCTTGGAGTCCGGCGTGCGTTTTACCGGATGCACAGTCCATTTCGTCCGTCCCGCAATGGACGAAGGCCCCATTTTGGCCCAGGCGGTCGTTCCCGTTCTGCCCAATGATACTCCGGACACATTGGCTGAACGCATCTTAGAACAAGAACACCGGCTGTATCCGTTATCCCTAAAAATCATTGCCGAGGAACGCGTCCGCATTTCATCCGAACGTGTCATCATAGACGGCTACCAACCCAGTCAAGGTTCGTTGATTAACCCTGCCGGCTAAGTCACAAAAACAGGCATTCGTCGTATAGAGAATTTAGGATTCTGCCGTGAAAATATTGCTCGTTGCAGCCAGCATCTTCGTGACCTTAGCGCTCGGCGGGTGCCAGGCAACGCATAACCTGCAAAGCGAAGATGCCTTGGTCGCCCGCCAACTGATGACAAAGTACTGCGTGGTCGGAAGATTGCGGCAGGGAAACCCCACAAAGTCCACCTTTGTCCGCGAAGGAATTGTCAACAAGGACACTGCTGGTCCGTCATTACAGTACAAGCACAAAATGTTCGCCGACGATATTACGATTTTCAGCATCAAGGATTTTCGGGATGGGTGGGTGGTCGTAGATGCGAAATCCCAACGCGCACGTGATAACTTTTATTTCAACCGCAGCACGGGCCAATTTACTTGTTCTCAAAAGGAGTGGTGGGCCAAAGGCGGCAAAGCCTTAAAAGAAGTCAGGTTTAAAACGGCACCAAACATTATCCCCCGCACAAAGCGGATACCGTAAGCGTCACCCCTAATGCTGACAAAGTAGACAGCTATCGCCACAAAGTCGATCATGACGCCATCAATCACATGATGAAACCGCAGGATTATCCCGTGCGCACGAAGCGAGGAAGACTATCTGCCATTTCAAGGTGAAAACTCAAAGCGAAGGAAGGGCTGATACTTTAGGGAGACCGGATTTTTCGAAAATCTACTCATCCGACGTCATCCCTGCAAGTTGGCGTTTAACAATTATATTGCGGACCTTAAGCCTCTATGCACACCGCCGTAATATTAAAGAAAGCARTAAAATATCTGCCGCGCGCAAGCTAAAAGAATACCCCTGTGTCACCTCATATTCATGATAATGCCCCCACTATTCGTAAGTGCACAAATAAGCGGTATCGTTTTTGACTTTCAGTTTAAAGCTGGCATTCGCCGCAACCTTGAATGAGGCCCCCGCGCCAAAGGTTTCCCAGTCGGTTGAACCGGGGAGCATGGCCGTAAGAGCACCGGATACAACAGTCATGGTTTCATGTTGGCGCGTTGAAAATTCATAATCTCCGGGGGCCATGACGCCGATGGTGGCGGGCAAGGTCTGACCTTGAAAGGCAATGGATTTTACCGCACCGTCAAAATATTCATTTACGTTAAACATGATCTCTCATCCCTATTTAAAAAATAGCCGTTTCTAATTTACCCGAGCCTGATTCGCACGGCAAGGGGCTTGGCATATCCGCATGATCCAGTATGGTGCATACAAAATACATAATCTCGGAGCCCTATAATGTCTACCATTAACGCCCGCCTTCTTGAACTTGGCCTAACGCTGCCCACCGTCTCTACACCTGCGGCTAATTATGCACCGTATATACAAACCGGCAACTTGCTGATTGTATCTGGACAAATCACCATGTTAGACGGAAAACTTCAATATTTGGGGCGTGTCGGCAAAGATTTCACCACAGAACAAGCCTATGAAGCGGCAAAATTGTGTGGTTTGAACATCATCGCCCAGGTCAAGGTGGCCTGTGATGGCGATCTGGAACGGGTTAAACGTGTGGTGCGCTTAGGTGGTTTTGTCAACTGCACGCCTGACTTCAAAGAGATCCCCTTGGTCGTCAACGGTGCATCGGACCTCATGGCTGCYGTCTTTGGTGAYGCAGGTCGYCAYGCTMGGGCCGCCGTYGGCGTTGCCAGCTTGCCGCTTGGCGTCTGTGTRGAAGTCGATGGAATATTTGAAATCGCMTAGATNTGCCTTGTTGCYATYCCTCAYAAGAAAYACCATATTCASCCCATGCCCGATGGACGTGAAGAATTTAATGTCGATATAGTTGAGCGGTTGGCCGATGTCGACCAAAGCGATTGGGAGTCCTGCGCGGGTGAGGACAAYCCGTTTGTCAGCTATGACTTCCTCAAAAGTCTGGAAGACTCAGGATCGGTCGCGATCCGTACGGGATGGGACCCTCGTCATATCTTAATTCGCGATTCAYTMGGCCAACTCTTAGCCTGYATGCCTYTGTATTTAAAAACCCATTCCCAAGGCGAATATGTGTTCGATTGGGACTGGGCSACTGTATTTGAGCGYGCGGGTGGCCGCTATTATCCAAAATTAYTGTGTGCMGTACCGTTTACRCCCGTGACRGGRGCAAGRYTGTTGCTGTGCCCTGRCCTTCCGGCTACCCTTCGGTTGCGGTTGCGMCGCCAATTGATGCRAACCGTGGYSGGACTGGCAAACCGGGCGCATTTAAGTTCTGCTCATGTGAATTTCGTGTTKGAAGACGATATAARTGAACTTTCTGAAGAAGGTTTTTTACATCGGACCGGCCTGCAATATCACTGGCAAAATGATGACTACCGCACATATGACGATTTTTTAGCGGCTCTAAGCTCCCGCAAACGTAAGGCTTTAAAAAAGGAACGTCTACAAGCTGTGGATGGAGGAGCCGTGACCATCATCCGGTTAACCGGACCGGATATTACGGAGCGCCATTGGGATGCTATGTACGCCTTTTATTGTGACACGGGGGAGCGTAAATGGGGGCAAGCCTATCTCAATCGCGAATTTTTTCGCCTTATCGGTGAGCGCATGGCGGACAAAATTRTGTTRRTCATCGCCATGCGYGGCGGCGACATTATCGCCGGRGCRCTGAATTTCRTCGGWAAAGATGCTCTTTATGGTCGCTATTGGGGCTGTTCACAGGACGTACGCTTTTTACATTTTGAATTATGCTATCACCAAGCCATCGAGGCCGCGATTGAACTTGGCCTAAAACGCGTAGAGGCTGGGGCGCAGGGTGAACATAAAATCGCCAGGGGCTACCTGCCCACTCTAACCCATTCGGGGCACTTGATAACAGATCCGGGATTTCGCAGTGCCGTCGCGACGTTTTTGGAGCAAGAACGCAAAGCCGTCCTCAATCAACAAAAAGAACTAATGAAAGAAAGTCCCTATCGCCAAGATCGTTAAATAGGGTAAAGTCTGTTATGATGAATCACATAAAATGGGCCTTAGTCGCCACAGTATTGAGTACGATGGTTTTAGCAAATGCGGCCAACGCGATCCCCATCAGCAGGTGTTTGCGCCTGATCAGCAATCTGCACGTGGGTCGCGATACAATCTTGAATACGTGCAAGGTTTGCATAACAGCCACGGTCGAACGCAAGCGCCCTTCTGGCACCCCTGGCCCACCGACCTTGCGCGAATTCAACTTGAATCCCAACACCCAGCTTGCCCTGCCATTCAAAGGTCCGGGACAAACCCGCATCACGGGCGAGTTGAAATGTCCTTCAGCCAGGCCTTAAACGCCGCTAGACAGAAAAATATGGCGGGATAGAAAGCATGGCGAGACGAAAAGCGTGGCGCCTTCATCTTGCTCTTTACGTGCGTACGTCCGTCCGTGTTCCCTGGCAACATTTTCACACGCCGTCCTCTGACATCATTGGCCCCTAAAGGGCGCCTACGCAATGCCTAAGGGGACCCTTTAATGCCCCACCACCGCGTTGTCCTTACATTTACGGCCCATCACCGTCGCGGTTTTATTTCAAAATCACCGGAACGGGGGAAGATCCAGCCGGCTTTGTTTTAACCGGAAGCTTAGCCTTACGCTTCACGACGGCTGTTTTAGGACTCCGCTTTTTGGGGCGTTTGGATTTGGGTGGCGCTTGCGGAAAATCGAATGAAATCCGCCCATCTTCAACCGTCACAAGAGCTAAACCACCGTTGACCAGTTTACCAAACAACAGCTCTTCAGACAGCGGTCCTTTGATGTGTTTTTGGATAACACGGGACAGAGGACGCGCACCGAACAAACGATCATAGCCCTTTTTCGCCAGCCATGCGCGGGCTTCATCCGTAAGTTCGATGGTGACATTGCGTTCGCTCAATTGAACTTCTAATTCCAAGATAAACTTATCGACCACCCGCCCCATGATATCAGAACCAAGGTTGGCGAAAGGGATGATCGCGTCAAGGCGATTTCTAAATTCTGGGGAAAACATTTTTTCAATGGCTTCAATATCATCGCCATCACGAGTGGTTCGTTCAAAGCCAATGGCGTGCTTAGCCAAATCAGCTGCCCCCGCATTTGTGGTCATAATCAACACTACATTACGAAAATCAATGGATTTTCCGTTGTTATCTGTGAGTTTTCCGTGGTCCATGACCTGCAGCAAGATATTGAACATATCCGGATGGGCCTTTTCGATTTCATCCAGCAACAGTATGCAATGGGGCTGTTGGTCGATGGCATCCGTCAGCAAACCACCTTGTTCAAAGCCAACATAGCCCGGAGGAGCCCCGATCAAGCGCGATACGGAATGACGTTCCATGTATTCCGACATATCGAAACGCACCAATTCGACGCCCATCGTCATTGATAATTGACGTGCGACTTCGGTCTTACCGACACCCGTCGGCCCAGAAAACAGATACGCGCCAATGGGTTTTTCGGGTTCACGCAAGCCCGCACGGGCCAGCTTGATCGCCCCCGACAACGCCTCAATCGCATTATCTTGCCCGTAAACCATGGACTTCAGATCGCGGTCCAAAAATTTCAGGACCTTTTTATCGTCACTAGAGACGCTTTTGGGAGGGATACGAGCGATTTTCGCAACCACGTTTTCCACATCTTTGACCGATACGGTCTTTTTACGCCGGACGAGCGGCACCAGCATTCGCGATGCACCGACTTCATCAATGACGTCAATGGCTTTGTCCGGCAGYTTACGATCATTGATGTAGCGGGCCGCCAATTCCACAGCCGCACGCAAGGCTGCTTCAGTATAGCGCACCTTATGATAGGCCTCATAGTAAGGCTTAAGGCCTCTCAATATTTTCACAGTGTCTTCAACGCTTGGCTCACGCACATCAATTTTTTGAAACCTGCGGACCAATGCACGGTCCTTTTCAAAGTGATTGCGATATTCCTTGTAGGTGGTCGAACCAATACAGCGCAGCCCACCGGATGCCAAGGATGGTTTTAAGATGTTCGAAGCATCCATTGAACCGCTTGACGTTGCCCCTGCCCCAATAACGGTGTGAATTTCATCTATAAACAGGATGTTTTCGGGGTCAGATTCCAATTCCTTCATGACGGCTTTCAGTCGTTCTTCAAAATCACCCCGATAGCGGGTTCCGGCCAAAAGCGTTCCCATGTCCAAAGACCAAATCACCGCTTTGTGCAGAACCTCAGGAACGTCCAATTCGACAATGCGACGGGCCAGACCTTCTGCAATAGCGGTCTTACCAACGCCCGGATCACCAACATATAATGGATTGTTTTTGGTGCGGCGACACAGCACTTGGATGGTGCGGTCGACTTCTTCATGGCGACCAATCAGGGGGTCAATTTTACCATCTATAGCCTTTGCGTTTNAATTCACGCAGTAGGTTTCCAAAGCCTCTCGTCCAGATTTAACAGCCCTGTCTTCACCATCGCCTAATCCTTCATCACTGTCTGCACCAGACACATGACGGTCTTCAGAATCGCCCAAAGCTTTGGCGATCCCGTGACTGATGTAATTCACCGCATCTAAGCGGGTCATTTTTTGATCTAAAAGGAAATACACAGCATGACTTTCGCGTTCGGAAAACAACCCCACCAATACATTGGCCCCGGTGACTTCTTCTCGCCCCGATGACTGGACATGGATAATTGAGCGTTGGATGACACGTTGAAACCCAGATGTTGGCTTGGGATCTTCTAAGCCATCCAAAGTTGGCAAGTCCARTTCGTTTAACAAAAARTCAGATATTTCCARACGCGCCTTGTCCAARTCAACTTCACAGGCGCGCAACACAGAYACYGCATCCGGGTCGTCAATCAACGACAACAGCAGATGTTCCAGCGTTGCAAGTTCATGGTGATAATCTGCGGCAATGTTCAACGCGCGGTGTAGAGTTTGTTCTAAATTTCTGGATAACATGGCTCAATCTCCCGCTCGTATTAAAATCTATACCTTATACTTAGGCATCTTTTTCGATTGTGCACTGTAAAGGGTGCTCATTTTTACGTGCCAAGTCCATAACCTGGGTGGATTTGGTCTCTGCGACATCAAAAGTAAACACGCCACACAGACCGACTCCCTTTTGATGAACATGCAACATAATCTGCATCGCATCCTCATTAGATTTGTTAAAGATAGCCTCCAAGACATAGACTACAAACTCCATAGGCGTGTAGTCATCGTTAAGCATCAATACCTTATACATTGATGGTTTCATGGTCTTTTGACGGGTTTTAAGCGACAGTCCTAACGCTCCATCATCGTCATCAACACCAGAACTACGGACAGGTCCGCCTGAATGTCCTGGTGGCTTTTTAGGGGGGGCTGCGTTGGTCAAAATTTACTCCGCTGGGAATCACGTATAGATGTTAAACAGTAGTCTAAATAGGGTTCTTAAGAAAGCTATAGAAAATTAACGACTTTTTAGGCGAAAAAAGTTATAGTGCTTGAATCGACAAGGTAAACAGCATGAATAAATGCTGCAGAGCCACCATAGACTTACAGCAAAGCTCAAATTTTCGCAAAGATAGTGTGCTTGCCAATGAAGTCACAAAGGATGCAGAACCATATTTGGGGGCGACAGCTTGAAATATCAACGAACCACTTGGATTCATTCCGTCAAACCGTTTTTGACAAAGTTTGGGCCAGGGTCTGTGTTTTTGGCCTTCATACTGTTGATTGGCGTATCCCTACCTGCCCAGGCGAAATATGCGTCACTGGTTTTAGATGCTGACACCGGTGAAGTTCTGCACGAAGTCAACGCCGACACCCGCAATTATCCGGCCTCTCTGACCAAAATAATGACCCTTTACATCGTGTTCGAAGCCTTGAACGAAGGCCGCATGCATTTAAATGACCAAATTCTCATGACTCGCCATGCGACCCGCCAACCACCATCGAAAATGGGCATCAAGGCCGGGAAATTTATCAGCGTTGAAACCGCTATTCGGGCGTTGGCGATTAAATCGGCCAATGATATCGCCACCGCAGTTGCTGAACATATAGCGGGAACGGAACGTCAATTTGCCCTCTTGATGACAGCAAAGGCTCGCAAACTCGGCATGTCCAGAACCACGTTTCGCAACGCTTCGGGCCTGCCGCACCACAGCCAAATGTCCACAGCCCGCGATATGTCAAAACTTGCCCGCGCCATGCTCTTACATTTTCCCAAGCGCTATGCCTATTTTTCTGAAGAAAAATTTTCCTATGGTGGTAAAACATATAGAAACCACAATAAGCTTCTGACCAATTACGAAGGTACAGATGGGATCAAAACCGGCTACATTCGCGCTTCGGGATTTAACTTGGTGGCCTCTGTCAAACGCGGCAACAAGCGCCTTATCGGTGTTGTGTTTGGCGCAAGGAATTCAAAGTCTCGCAATCGCCAAATGGTGAATTTATTAGAAGAGGGATGGTCTAAAGTTGCGCCCCAATACGCCTTGGACAGCACTAAATCTAAGACCAGCTCTAAATTCAAGACCCTTAATGCCCTGGTTAGGGCTCAAACATCTTCCAAAACCAGAACCACCGCACAGGCTAAACCTGGCGTTTCTATTTGGGGTATACAAGTTGGGGCATACAAAACCTATGATCCCGCCTATGCTATTGCTGTGCGCGCGATAGGTATTGCTCCATCGTACTTGTCTGACGGCGATATTGCAGTCACCCCATTGCACAAGAAGAACGGCAAGATTCTCTATCGTGGCCGCGTCATGGGCATCTCCAGGACTCAAGCCTACCGCGCCTGTCGGTTTTTAAAGAAAAAGAAATTTGGCTGCATGCCGCTAAAGCTCGAATCCCCCGTCGAAGTTGCGTCGATCAACTGACCGCTTAAACGCCTAATGACGCATTTTTTGCAGCTCAAGGTCTAACCATATCCCCCCAATACGCACCCTACAGAAGGGATTATTTTTATGGCCGCGCTATGGAGCAGATTGATTTTGCTTGTTTTCCCCTTATGTTTTCAAAATCAGATCAAAATTACAGCATAAAGACTCGCTTTATATGAGTCAAATTAACTATGCTAGAGACTCAAAAGAGTCGAAGATGACAGACAAGGCGGTACATTGAACAATGACAAATCCACAAGAAAATAATACCGACTTTTTTCTCGGCATCATGGTGCTTAAAGGGAACAAATGGTCGCCACACAGCAAATTAGCCGGAGATGAGTTAGGCCGTGCATTGATGCAAGCCGAAGAGGCTGACAAAGCCCCTGGAATTGATGGTGCAAAGATCGTCCGTATATCGAAAAAAAGTGGTGCTGTAGATAAAGAAATGTGGGTCAGTCCCCGCGTTCAAGCGCGCGTTGATGCTGCAAAATCAAAGCAATTACGTGCCGGTATCCAAAAAACCAACGAAAGTTTATCCGCCGCCCGCAAAGCGCCTTTCAAAAAAACCTAATATCGTTTCTTTTGCGGCTTGAGCTGTCCTGTCGACCAAATAGTCTAGGGTGTGAACCCAATTTAACGTATTGAATTATTAAAGAAAAGTGTGATTCTATCCTTCTCAGGAGGATTTGCATCATGAGATTTTATTGATCAGACCAAGATAAAGGCCGCTATTGAGCCACACTTACCACAAGGTGGGCGCGGCCCCAAACGCGTTGACGGTCGCCGTGTTTTAAACGATACTTTCTCTATTTTACGAACAGGTGCGCCGTGGCGCGACTTGGCAGAACGCGATGGCCCTCACACCACCATTTACAATCGTTATGCCCGTTGGGCGCGGCGTGGCATTTGGACATCAACCTTCGAGGCCCTTGCCTGTCAAAACGAAGATAGCCTGTTTTTATCGACAGCTTTATCGTCAAGGCTCACCGCGCGGTAAGCGGCGCAAAAGGGGGGAACTGGCGCAGGATATTGGCCGCTCACGCAAAGGCCGCACAAGTAAAGTTCACGCCGTTGTCGATGAAAGTGAACG
This sequence comes from Magnetovibrio sp., assembly GCA_016764335.1. Taxonomy (GTDB): domain Bacteria; phylum Pseudomonadota; class Alphaproteobacteria; order Rhodospirillales; family Magnetovibrionaceae; genus JANLGW01. The sequence goes on along the minus strand of JAESSB010000030.1, from coordinate 1,805 downwards.
GCCTCGTTGCCTCATCATAACGGGCGGTCAAGTTCATGATCGTCAGATGATGATTGACCTTTGGGATGATGCCGGGAAGTCTTCTGCCGTGGTCGCTGATAAGGCTTATAACGCAAACGCAATCCGCAAACGTATCGCAGACCAAGGTGCGCTTGCCGTTATCCCAACAAAATCAAATGCGAAGAATCCTATCCCACATGACAAGAGGCTCTATCGTATGCGCAATATCGTGGATCAGTTCTTTTGCACCATGAAAGACATGAGAAGGTTGACCACGCGATCTGAAAAACTCAGCTCAAACGTTTTGGCAATGGTACATATCTTCGCCATTCGGTTATGGGTTAATTGAGTCCACACCCTAGTTTTTTACGCTTGTAAAGGCATAGTGTGCGCGTTATCACAGCGCAACCTCTCCATAAGGATCATGATAAGCCAATCATTAACTTGAGAGGTCTTCATTATGATGGCACGCCCTTTACACCTTCTGCCCTACGGTCACCATACACCAGCCGCCAAAGGCGGTGATATTTACACGTTTGGCTTGCCATCCCATTTAATGACCTATGGCCTTATCGCCAACGCTTTGTTTTGGAGCGGGCTATTGATGCCTTTTAAGGCCAACGCGTCACCTGAAATGACATACCTTCAAGGCTATGTTACACTATTGGGGGTAGCGCTGGCATTGGGTGGGGGCACAGCGATACTCATAACAGTTGCGCGCAAAATATCTGTGCCGTTAAAAACCCGAGAATTTATCGCTGGGTTCTTGAATATATCCGTGCTGACAGCTGCGGGTATGTTGCTGGTCAACATCATTATGCGCACGGTATGATCCACACCCGAGKTYTMASNCCTAGGRTSAGAACYCATTAAYCTTTWTATGATTCAATAKCTTGAAYWYAAAATATGGMGGTTTYGMGCTATGMAKCGTGKTYTTTGGCTTACAGNAYGMACAATTCTCACTGATTAAACCGTACTTGCCGTTCCGTTCAGCGGACAGACAGCGCGAAGATGACCAGCGCATGATTAGCGGTATCATTCATATACTTCAATCTGGGTGTCGCTCGCGAGATTGCCCGGCGGAATATGGCACTATATGTTTGCCGAACTGGCGGCGACTAAAGGACTTCAGGCGCATTGCAATTCGCTATGATAAAAATGCCGTAAATGACATGACGGCCTTAGGCTTGCCAACACTCACTTGCTACTGGGGGTTTGAATGAGTCTAGGCCCTAGATCGTAGTGACAATTTAACTATCTCATCAAAATAGCAATGGCTGCGATTTTAACGAAACCAAGAAAATTGACGAGCAGCTTGTCATAACGCGTAGCAACACGGCGGAAATGCWTGAGTTKATTGAAAAAACGCTCAACGAGATTACGTTCTTTGTAGAGTGTTCTGTCGTAGTTTCTTTGTACTTTTCGGTTCCGCCTTGGCGGAATGACGGGTTTTGCCCCAACGATTTGTAGAGTGGAAAGGAAAGTATCGGCATCATAGGCTTTGTCGGCAAGAACATGCGCGGGTGCAAAACCCTTGATCAAATTTTCGGCCTGAACAATATCATTTTCTTGCCCTGGCCCCGCAATCAAGCGTACAGGGTTGCCCAAACCATTGCTGGCAGCATGGATTTTGGTGCTTAATCCGCCTTTGGATCGCCCGATGCATTCAGTTTTTTTGACCGCCCTCGTGCACCAGCCGCATGCTGATGGGCGCGCACAATTGTGGCATCAATCATGGCATATTCATTGTCTGCATCTTGGCTTAAGTGATTGAAAAGGCGAAGCCAAACACAAACACCTGACTT
>JAESSB010000029.1 GCA_016764335.1 Magnetovibrio sp. | reverse complement strand
CCTAAGAATTGTTAAGTCTTAGGGGAAGCGCTATGGTGCGTATTCTGTCATGGCAACACCTCATTGGTTTCATCACCCCAACGCTATCATAGTGTTGGGAGGTGTTGCACTTCACTCCTGAATCCGCCCTGTGGTTAAAGATGTACAGTTTAAGGCCTTTCTCGGCGACAAGGCCTTTGATGCAAACGGGTTGCGTGACGAACTGATGGACCGAAAAGTCAGCGTTGTCATCCCTTCAAAAAGCAACAGAAAATCACAAATTCCACACAATAAGGAAGTCTATAAATGGCGGCATCTGGTCGAAAACTATTTTGCTAAAATCAAGAAATTCAAGGGCATCTCAACAGGATATGACAAAACAGGTGTTAGCTACATTGAAAATTGGACTTTAACGACGGCCATAATCGCGGCACGATAATTGTCAACAGGCCCTAGGACAGCCCCTTAAATTTTTAATGCACAAACAGTAAGATTGCCGTGCCGGCGGCGATGGCCGCTAGCACTAAGGCACCTGTTGAGCTGCGTCCCCCACGGTTGCCCCGCAATTGGCGCACCGTTTCGGGGTGAAGCTTCAGGCCTTGGGCATTAAATTGGCTAAGTGTGCTTTCTAGGCCATGGATTACGGCGGGTAATTTTTTCAAAACGGCTAAGGTTTGTTCCGCTGCATCTTTAATCTGTGCTTCGGGGCCTAGATTCGCACGCATCCAGCGTTCAATTAAAGGCCGGGCGATCAACCACATATTGGCGTTCGGGGCCAAGTTGCGTCCGGTGCCTTCCGCGACCATCATGGTTCGTTGTAACAACAACAGGTGCGGTTGAGTTTCCATTTCAAAAGCCCCGGTGATTTGAAACAATTGCCCCAACAGATTAGCGAACGAAATCTCATTTTGTGGTCGGTCCAAGATGGGTTCTGAAATAGACCGACAGGCTTGGGTAAATTCTTCAACCGATTGATCGGCGGGAATCCAGCCGGCTTCAAAGTGAACTTCTGCAGCGCGGCGATAATCACGGGTTAAAAAGCTCAACAACATTTCGGCTAAATGGCGCCGCGTCGCCTTGTCCATCCGGCCCATGATGCCGAAATCAACCACAGCAACCGTACCGTTGGGCAGGACAAATAAATTGCCCGGATGCATATCTCCATGGAATAGGCCATCACGAAACACTTGGTTAAAGAATGATTCCGACGTTTTCTTTAAAATATCTAGAGGATTATGGCCGGCGGCAATGATGGCTTCGACGTCGCCAAAGGATATGCCGTGCACCCGTTCCGTGGTCAGAACGCGTTGCCCGGTGCGGCGCCAATCAATGGCGGGGATAAAAATGCTGTTGTCSCCTTKAAAGTTTTCRCGYAGTTCATCGGCGGCSGCGGCTTCGAATCGCAGGTTCATTTCCATTTCGACCGATCGCGCTAGGGTCTTCACAGATTGAACAGGCTTCAGCCTTCGCATTTCCGGACGGGTGCGTTCAAGCAGCCTAGCCCCCCAAAAGAACAATTCAATATCGGCCTTAAAGGCGCGTTCGATATCGGGGCGTAAAATCTTGACGGCGACTTCGGCACCGTCTGTGGTGATGGCAAAGTGAACCTGGGCRATGGATGCTGCGGCCACGGGTTYGTCTTCAAAGTGTTCAAATATTTCGGCAAGGGGCTGATCAAATTCRGCTTCGATAGAGGCCCGGGCTAGGGCCGTTGGAAAGGGAGGCAGCTTATCTTGAAGATGAGATAAATCCGCCGCCATTTGTTCACCCAATAGGTCGGAACGGGTCGATAACATCTGCCCGACCTTGATGAAGCTTGGCCCCAATTCTTGAAAAGCTGCTGCTAATCGTTGTCCGGGTCGTCCCGGCGAGCTGCGCTTTGACACAAGTTTAGCAAAGGTGACAATCGCAGGAGCCACTTTGAGCTGTTCCAATATGAACAACGCATCATGGCGGGCCAAAGTCCGCGCGATGGTCAACATACGAAGGATATGGCGCAAGACTTCCATGGCCTTTAAGTCCGCCACGCACTGTGAATAGAGGCAATACCACCGGTGAGATTTTCATAAGTCGCCTGACCAAATCCGGCCGTTTCGATCTTGGCCTTAAAGGCGTTTTGGTCGGGGAATTTTCGGATGGATTCGGCTAAGTATTGATAAGATTCGCGATCAGATGCGATCATTTCGCCCAATTTGGGTAAAACGGAAAAGGAATAAAAATCGTATATTTGTGCTAAGCCCGGCTGCACCACTTTGGAAAATTCCAAACAGATAAAGTGACCACCGGGTTTAAGCACGCGCCGGGCTTCCCTTAACGCCTTGTCGATTCGCGTCACATTGCGAATACAAAAGGCGATGGTATAAGCATCAAAGGTCATATCTTCAAACGGCAGCTCTTCGGCATTACCTTGCATCCACTGAACGCCCGACAGAATGCCCTTGTCGATGGCGCGATCACGGCCAACCGCTAACATTTCGTCATTGATATCAAAAACCGTAACGTCTTTGCCACCGCGCTCCAAGTACTTAAAGGCAATGTCACCGGTGCCGCCGCCAACGTCCAGAAGCTTTTGCCCGGCGTGGGGCCGCAGCTTGGTCATGAGGCGATTTTTCCAGGCCCGGTGAATACCCATGCTCATCAGGTCATTCATCAGGTCGTACTTTGGCGCGACGGAATCGAAAACGCCACGAACCATATCGACTTTGTCGTCTTCGCGCACGGTTTGAAAGCCGAAATGCGTGGTGGGCTCGGTAGATTTGGCTGTGTCATCGGTTTTTTGTTCTAAAGTCATTTTCGAAACATAGCGTAAGGTGTAGTGTGTTTCCATGCCTGAATTGCCTGAAGTCGAAACTATTCGCCGTGGACTGGCCCCCGTGATGGAGGGACAGACCTTTGAACGCGTGATTTTGCGGCGCAAAAACCTGCGGATTCCCTTCCCAGATTGCTTTGTTGAACGCCTGACAGGCCAGCAAATTTTGCATGTCAATCGGCGCGCAAAATATTTGCTGATTGAAACTTTGGATGAGGTTTTAATCTGGCATTTGGGTATGTCGGGTCAGGTTCGCATATACAAAATCGATGAACAGGTCGAACCTATTGGCAAACATGACCACGTTCAATTCGATTTAAGTTCAGGGGCGACCATCGTCTTTACTGATCCTCGCCGTTTTGGCTTGATGGATTTAACGAAGCCAAAACACCTTGCCGATCACCGATTGCTCAAAGACATCGGGCCGGAACCCTTGGGCAATACATTTTCAGGGCCTATATTGGCACACCGCCTAAAAGCCCGCCGAGGTCCAATCAAACAGGTGATCATGGATGGCAAAGTGGTGGCCGGGGTGGGCAATATATATGCTTCGGAAAGTCTGTACCGAGCGGGTATTTCACCCAAGCGCAGCGCGGCAACGGTACAGGGTGGGCGTGCCGAAAAATTGGTGAATGCTATTCAAAGTGTGCTGGGAGCGGCGATTGAAGCCGGGGGCTCAACCTTAAAAGACCACCGCACCACTGATGGCGGGTTGGGCTATTTTCAGTTCAGTTTTGCGGTTTACGGGCGAACCGGGCAAGCTTGCCCAGATTGCGATTGCGATATTTCTTTAACAAAAGGCATAAGGCACTTGGAACAAGGGGGGCGTTCCACCTATTATTGCCCCAGGAAACAGCGATAGGGTCTAAACCAAAATGCTTTTAAAAAATTTTCAGGCTGCACTTGTCGTCGTGCCGCTTGTCTTGACACTCCCAACATTGGCGGCGCTTGGTGCAGAGGCTCCACGCTTCATCAGCGTCATTGAAGACCTCCCATTAATGACGGGCTTGAATGAGGTCGGTGAAGGTGTGCAATTTTCTACGGCCCAAGGGCGTATTGCCGAGGTCACGACCACAGGCACAATTTCCAAAGCAACCGTGTTGGTGTTTTATGAAAGCACTTTGCCGCAATTGGGATGGACTCGAGTCGGTCGTGGTCGCTTTACCCGCGAAGATGAAACCTTAGAATTGGTGTTTGAAGGCGCCGCCCCAAATTTGAGCGTGAGATTCGCCTTAGCCCCTGTATTTCAGAAAAATAAGCCTTGATAAGGCTTGACGACATTAGCCAATCCTTCTATAATCCGGCCTTCCGTTGGGACATGAAGTTCTACGCAAGGATTTATTAAAATGGCTAACCATACATCTGCTAAAAAACGCATTCGCCAAACGGCGCGTCGCAAAGACATAAACGGCGCACGTCGTAACAGCATTCGGACGTTCATCAAAAAAGTTGAAAACGCAATCATCGCCGGCGATAAAACCGCTGCTGAAGGTGCTTTGAAACTTGCTGAACCACAAATGATGCGCGGTGCTCAAAAAGGTGTGTTCCTCAAGAACACAATGTCGCGCAAGCTGTCTCGCTTGAGCGCATCCGTTAAGGGTCTTGCCGCTTAACATTAGGTTTTGCGTCTGTACGATTTTAGGCCGCACTTGTATTGTGCAAGCGCGGCCTTTCGTGCGTCTAAATTTTGCCTATTTTGCGTCAAATTTACCTCACAGCCACAGGGTGTGTTTTGAAAATAACAACCCCCTAATTGTAGGCTTTACCCGCAGTTTTCCACAGTTTATAGGCCCCCTGTGAATCATGGGTATGGAATTTTTGGGACCGAAGGTGTCAAGTCAATTATTTGGATTTTACGCATTTGGTAGAGTTGAATGTTTATGCCCAGCACACTAAGATCAGCGTCGTTAACAAGCCAGGGAGGGCTTGTGTGATAAGACCAATGAAGCCGCCATTTGTTATGCTCATTTTAACACAGCATGATCCGTTAAAAGAGGAAGGTCAAATTGGGATAGATCGGCTCCCTGAATAAAATACTTAAGTGCTGCGAACCGACGTATTAAAAGATACACAGATATTATGTTTGTATGATAAGCCGTCGATGCAAAATTCGTGTGCGGCAAGGGGATAGTAAGAATGACTGCAGTAACCGTTGATACCCAGGTTGTCGAACAATGGAATGATGTTCTGACCAGCCTGCGTGAAGAAATTGGTGAAGCCGCCTTTCAAAGTTGGCTAAAGCCAATGATGGTGCGTGAAGTCCTGGGGACCAGCGTGCGCATTTCTGTCCCCACCCGCTTTATGAAAGACTGGGTTGTTGCCCACTATGTTGATCGGCTCAGTGAATTGTGGGAAGGTATTAGCTCTGATATCCGCAAGGTCGAAATTTTTGTCCAAGCTGATTATGGCCAACCCAAGTCGATAAGTCCGACGACAGCAAGCGCCCAAGGGTCATTGCAAGGCGAACCCCAACATATCAATTTATCAAATGCGGCCCCCGCAAATACCTTCAAGCCGATGACAGGTTCCCCAACCCGTCCGCATTTTGCAGCCCCACATTTGGCCGTGCCACAGATTTCCGCCCATGGTGCATTGGATATTAGTGGCCCCTTAGACACGCGCCTTACGTTTGAAAACTTTGTGGTTGGCAAGTCCAATGAATTTGCCCATGCCGCATCGTTGCGCGTTGCCCAACAGCCCAATGCCCAGTTTAATCCGCTGTTTTTATATGGGGGTGTCGGCCTTGGAAAAACGCACCTGATGAACGCCATCGCTTGGAAAATTCGCCAAGAAGATCCAAGCCGCACCGTAATTTACATGTCTGCCGAAAAATTCATGTACCGCTTCATTCGGGCGCTTCGCGAACAAAACACGGTCGATTTTAAAGACCAGTTTCGTAACGTTGACGTCTTGATGATTGACGATGTGCAGTTTATTTCCGGCAAAAATTCTACCCAAGAAGAATTTTTCCACACCTTTAATGCCCTGGTCGACCAAGGGCGGCAGATCGTGATTTCGGCAGATAAATCGCCATCCGATTTGGAAGGCATCGAAGAACGCCTTAAATCTCGATTAAATTGTGGCTTGGTGGCCGATATTCACGCCACGACCTATGAACTGCGACTCGGCATCTTGCAAGCCAAAGCTGAACGCATGAACGTCGAAGTGCCAGGCAAGGTTATGGAATTTTTGGCTCACAAAATAACCTCCAACGTGCGTGAGCTTGAAGGTGCGTTAAATCGCGTCGCCGCCCATTCGTCTTTGGTTGGGCGCGACATTACCTTGGAAAGCGTGCAAGACGTTTTGCATGACCTGATCCGCGCCCATGACCGCCGGGTCACGATTGAAGAAATTCAGAAAAAAGTCGCTGCGCATTTCAATATTCGGACATCTGATATGCATTCTGCTCGTCGGGCCAGGTCCGTTGCCCGTCCGCGTCAGGTGGCCATGTACTTAGCCAAGCAACTGACCTCTCGCTCATTGCCGGAAATTGGCCGGAAATTCGGGGGCCGCGATCACACCACGGTCATGCATGCCGTGAAAAAAGTTGACGAGCTTAGGGAGCACGACCCAAGCTTTGCCGAAGATGTCGAATTGTTGCGCCGCATGCTTGAAGGCTAACCCAAGCGATCTGTCACGTCCCTTACGTTTTATCGCGCCCTACTCTTTAAAATCGTCAAAATCGTCATCATTCTTGATCTTCTCATCTATGGATTTTGAAATACGCTTCATGCCGTTGTAAAATGAGGCATCGAAGGGGCCATCGGTATCGTCATAGATCGGCTGCGCGATGACTTTCCTCAATTTCGGGTGACGTGGATGGCATTGGAGTATCTGCCAATACTTTTTAAATCTAGCATACTGTTTGATCGTTACACAGGGACGCGACATTTGCTTTTTAAATTTCGTATGCCATTGCTTTAGCTCTGTTTCGTTGTCGGTATCTTCTGTTTCCCATAAATAAAAATCGGCGAATTTAGCATAACTTAAGTCCATGCTTTCTAGGGCATCATGCAATTTCAAGCGAAGAATTTCGCCGTCTTCAGGCTCTGTCCCCATTTGTCACTCCCCTGCTTTTATATTGATTGCGAATGAAATATCATTCTATTTTTAAACAAGTAATGGGATCAAGATTATGACAAAGAAAAKMTSMRKRAMKAMNGCGMGCGCGGAGGCGATCAAAAAAGCAGCAGAGAAAAATCCGGGGAGTGAAACCAAGAAAAGCGAATTTGATGAACGTGCTAAACGTGCAGCAGAAATAAATAAATAATACATAGGCGCTGGTTCGCGATGTTCGCATGGCGAACCAGGGCTGCCTACTTTGTACAAGTTCCCGCACTTTGTTTAAAAGAAGCGATAAATTCAGATGATCCTATTTCGTATTTGTCGCTGTCAAAAGTCTTTTGTGTGGTGCTTAAAGCGCAAACACAAACTTCAATTTTTCTTCTGAATTGTGATTTATCAAGCGGCTTTTGCGATTGCGAAATACAGCTTTGAACGATGGCGTATTCCGTGTGCAAGCTATAGCGATCATCTTTCTTAAAATAGGAATTGGTCACGATTGAGCCGCCAATGGCGACAACTATAAGGCCCTTGATAACCGATCCAGATTTTTTATCATAATGGGTGCCGCTGATGGGCTTGCTGCAGTGTTGGCACTGAATGGGTTTAGATGTGGGAAAAGAATTGTTTTCCCCACAAGCAGGACATTGAATATTCATAAATTTCCCCAAAAATTCTTAATTGAATAGCGTGTAAAATAACCTTAAAATTACAATTTTTACGAATACTATATATATAATAATAACTTTACAATGCAGGTGGCTCGTAATGACGTAGGATCGACGGGTCGCGCGCGGGGCGATTTAGCGAATCGTCTGATGGGTGTTTTTAAGGAGCATCGTGGATGGCAAAATTAGAACGTTACAGGTGCATGGCTAACGCATTGAAAATAAGGTAAAATCCGGGCTAAAATTGGATGTAAAAAAGACTTCGGATTTGGGGCCACATTGGTATAATGACGTCCCTCTTTTGTCGGAGTGTTATGCGCGTTTGGCGTTGTTGAATTTTTGATCTAAATATTGGATGCACTATGAAGCTGATTATTGAGAGAGCGGCCCTGTTGAAGTCTTTGGGCCACGTGCAAAATGTCGTTGAACGTCGAAATACGATTCCCATCCTGTCCAATGTAAAGCTTGTGGCCAAAGATGGTCAATTGCGCTTGAACGCGACCGATATGGATTTGGACATTGTCGATGCGACGACCGCCCAAGTGGTTGAGCCGGGGGAAACCACGGCGCCCGCACACATGTTGTATGACATCATTAAAAAGCTTCCCGATGGGGCCGAAGTTGAACTGGACGCGACGTCAAGCGACGGCCAAATGGTGTTGCGCTCTGGTCGGTCTCGGTTTTCGCTATCGTGCCTGCCGGCCAATGAATTTCCAGTGATGTCTGGAGGCGACCTGCCGATTAGCTTTTCACTGGCCGCAGGGCAGTTGAAAGATTTGATTGATAAAACGCGGTTTGCGATTTCCACCGAAGAAACCCGTTATTACTTGAACGGCATTTACCTGCACGCGTACACCGAAGGCGCAAGCCCCGTGCTGCGCGCGGTGGCCACCGACGGTCACCGTTTGGCCAGTGCTGAAACCGAATTACCGGTTGGCGCCGATGAAATGCCGGGCGTGATTGTTCCGCGTAAAACGGTCAACGAACTGCACAAATTAATCGAAGAAACCGAAGGCGAAATTGCCGTGTCCTTGTCCGAAGCCAAGGTGCAATTTTCGTTCGATGGTGTGATGCTGACATCCAAGTTGATTGACGGCACCTTCCCCGATTATGAACGGGTCATCCCCCAGGGCAATGATAAAGAATTGAAAGTTGACCGCAAGGCATTGGCGGATGCTGTAGACCGTGTTTCGGCAATTTCAACCGAAAAATCGCGCGCCGTGAAGCTTACCCTTGATCAGGGTTCGTTGGTGTTGTCCGCATCAAGCCCCGACAGCGGTAGTGCCACCGACGAGCTGGAAATCGATTACAATGGTGACCGCTTGGAAATTGGCTTTAACGCCTCATATTTGTTGGAAATCATGCGCCAAATCAGTGCTGATACCATCAATTTACAGCTGTCTGACGCCGCCGCCCCCACGATCATTCGGGAAGAAGGCGATGAGTCCACGCTGTACGTATTGATGCCAATGCGTGTTTAAGCAGGCGCGTTTAAGCAGATACGTCTTAAACAGGTGAGTCTATTGCCGTGTTATAAACTGAGTGTAGTGAATGTTAAGACCGGTCCTTTGGGGCCTAAAGAGGATTCAGCGCAGACGTGACAAACAGTTCGGCTTTCGTTGCCCTTGATCAACCGCCTTGTGTACAAGTGCGAAGCCGCGCCGTACGGCTTTCGTGCGCAAAACTGACGCTGACCAATTTTCGCTGTTACGAAAATATGCGCCTAGAACCACCTGCAGGTCCCGTGGTTCTGACCGGAGCCAATGGCGCGGGTAAAACCAATATTTTAGAAGCGTTATCCCTTTTGATGCCCGGCAGCGGATTGCGTCGTGCGCGTTTGACGGATATCGGCAGACGCACGCCGGGCGCAAGCCAAGGCCTRGCCTGGGCYGTGGCGGCAACGATTGAAGGTGCCAATTTGGCGGTCAATCTTGGCACCGGACTTGACACAGCGGCGGGTGCGGTTAAACGCGTGGTCCGCGTGGATGGAGAAACGCGGCGTTCAATGGCGGTGCTGGGCGAACATTTTTCCGCGCATTGGCTGACCCCGCAAATGGACCGTTTATTTTTGGATGGATCGCAAGAACGGCGACGCTTTTTAGACCGCTTGGTGTTTGCTTTTGATCCCGCCCATGCGGGCCGCACCACGGCTTATGCTCACGCGTTGCGCGAACGATCAAAATTACTGGCCGATCATAAAATGGATGATGCGTGGTTAAGTGCGCTGGAAGATACTATGGCGACTCGTGGTGCCGCGGTCGCTGCGGCGCGTTTGGGCGTGGCGCAACGTTTAGCGGCGGCGGCGAAAAAAACCGATGCCGTTTTTCCCGCAGCGGACTTAGCCATTGATGGCTTGGCCGAACAATGGCTGACCGAATATCCGGCCTTAGAAGTCGAAGACCGCTTGCGTGCGGCTTTGCGAGCTTCCCGAAATCGCGATGCTCAAATGGGGGGCGCGGGGGGTAGTGTTGACGGGCGTTTGCCCCATCAAAGTGATTTGTTGGTGACCCATTCGGTAAAAATGATGCCCGCTGGACAATGTTCAACGGGCGAACAAAAAATGTTGTTGGTGGGGTTGGTGTTGGCGGCGGCGCGGATGAGCGTTCAAGACGAAGGCCGTGTACCGGTATTGCTGCTTGACGAGGTGGCGGCACATTTGGACGCCGCACACAGAGAAGCCCTCTTCGCTGAAGTTCTGGCCTTAGGCTGCCAAGCCTGGTTCACCGGAACCGATGCCGATTTATTCACACCCCTACACGGGGATGCTAAATTTTACACCGTGGACGCAGCCCGCGTTCATGAGACCGATTGAGAGTTCTAAACATGAGTGATACGACCGCAGAACAAGCCACCGCATCAACCCAAGGAAGTGCTGAATACAGCGCCGATTCGATTAAGGTTCTCAGGGGGCTAGAGGCCGTTCGTAAACGTCCCGGCATGTACATCGGCGACACTGATGACGGCAGTGGCTTGCATCACATGGTCTATGAGGTGGTTGATAACGGTATCGATGAAGCGTTGGGCGGATGGTGTGATCTTGTCACTGTGAAATTGAACGCCGATGGCTCCGTCACGGTGACTGATAATGGGCGCGGTATTCCGGTTGATGTGCACGCCGAAGAAGGTGTGTCGGCCGCAGAAGTCATCATGACCCAACTGCACGCGGGCGGGAAGTTCGATTCGAATTCATATAAAGTTTCCGGTGGTCTGCACGGTGTGGGGGTATCGGTCGTAAACGCGCTTTCCGATTGGTTAGAACTGACCATCCACAGAGACGGCAATGAACACCTCTGCCGTTTTGAACATGGCGATACCGTCAAATCGCTGTACGTCGTGGGTAAGTCACCCATTTTGGAGGATGGCACACCGTATACAGGTACGGGCGTYACGTTCCATCCGTCGGACCAAACCTTCACGATGACCGAGTTTCARTTTTCAACCTTGGAACATCGTTTRCGCGAATTGGCRTTTTTGAATTCAGGGGTACATCTGATTCTCACCGATAACCGCCATGTCGATCCGGTGGAAATTGATCTCCATTATGACGGCGGCTTATCTGAGTTCGTTAAATATCTTGATCGCACCAAAACGGCCCTGATTCCCGACACAATTTCAGTTGGCGGCGAACGCGATGGAATCGTCGTCGAAGTGGCGATGCAGTGGAATGATAGCTATCACGAACAAACGCTGTGCTTCACCAACAATATTCCGCAACGCGATGGCGGCACACACTTGGCAGGGTTTCGCGGCGCTTTGACGCGTACCATCAATAATTACTTTAAATCCAGTGGCTTGGCCAAACGCGAAAAAGTCGTTTTGGTCGGTGATGATGCCCGCGAAGGCTTAACCTGCGTCCTGTCTGTTAAAGTTCCTGACCCTAAATTCTCATCACAGACTAAAGATAAATTGGTCAGCTCCGAAGTGCGGCCTGTGGTCGAAAACGTGTTAAGTTCGGCCTTGGATCAATGGTTTGAAGAACACCCCACCGAGGCCAAACAGGTGATCGGCAAAATTATCGAAGCCGGTGCAGCCCGTGAAGCGGCGCGCAAAGCCCGTGAATTGACCCGCCGAAAGGGCGTATTGGACATCACATCCCTGCCCGGAAAATTGGCGGATTGCCAAGAGCGCGATCCCGCTAAATCTGAACTCTTTCTGGTTGAAGGGGATTCGGCTGGTGGGTCAGCCAAACAGGGACGTGATCGTTCGAATCAGGCCATTTTGCCCCTGAAGGGTAAAATCTTGAACGTCGAACGCGCGCGTTTTGACCGGATGCTGGCCTCGGCTGAAATTGGCACGCTGATTGCCGCCTTGGGCACCAGTATCGGGCGCGATGATTTTAATGCCGAAAAATGCCGCTATCATAAAATTATCATCATGACCGATGCTGACGTGGATGGCAGTCATATCCGGACCCTCTTGCTGACGTTCTTTTATCGGCAAATGCGTGAAATCATCGACAAGGGCTTCCTTTATATTGCGCAACCGCCCCTATACCGCGTCAAACGCGGTAAATCAGAAGTCTATTTGAAAGACGATAACGCGCTTGAAGATTATTTGTTCAACACCGCCGTAAACGAAGGCAGTGTCTTTAGCAGCCACGCCGGCGATCAAATAGCGGGCGAAGACCTGCGCAATTTGTTAAATGATGCACATCTGGCCAGTAACCTGCTGACCGACATTGCCAAGCATGTGCCGTTGGAAATGGTTGAACAGGCGGCCATTTTAGGTGCGCTTAACCCCAAACTTCTTACCGATGAGGCGTATGCCAAAGACATTGGCGTGTACTTGGCTAAACGGATGGATGCCTTGGAAAATGAATTGGAACGAGGCTGGGTCAGCTTGATCTTAGATGATGGTGGATTACAATTGACCCGCACCTTGCGCGGTGTTCGTGAAAGTCACGTCATTGATGCGGCCGTGATCCACAGCGCCGAAGCACGCCAATTGGACAAAATGGCGGAAAACCTGCAAAAAACCTATGCTCGACATGGCGTTCTTGCGGTCAAAGATCAAGAATATGCGATCACTGGTCCGGTCGCTTTGGTCTCAAAGGTCGTCGAATTGGCGCGTAAGGGCCTGGGCGTGCAGCGCTATAAAGGTTTGGGCGAAATGAACCCTGAACAATTATGGGAAACAACCCTTGATCCCAACGTGCGTATTTTGCTTCAGGTCAAAGTGAACCAATCCGAAGAGGCAGAAGAAGTCTTTTCGACSTTGATGGGTGATAACGTTGAACCCCGTCGCGAATTCATTCAAAATAATGCGCTAAAAGTCGTAAACTTAGACGCTTAACGCAGGCTTGAAAGTTCAAATATGCCAAAATGTCTTGTTGATCCCACCGAAGGGGCCGTGCCTGTTCACGCCGTGACGACTGAAAACTTTGCGGTTTGGTTAAAAGACCAAGACACACACACGCAAACGTGGGTCAAAGAGTCTCATTATCGCGGTGATGCCAACACAACGCTGCTGTTGCCGGGACCCGATGGTGCTTTGATCGGCATTATTTATGGGCTTGGTCAAGAGCCCGGCCCGTGGGCTTGGGCTGGGTTGTATGATGGTTTGCCAAAGGCAGGCGTTTTTAAAATTGCCAGCGATATAGCTGAGGTGCAGGCCAATGATATTGCTCTGGGGTTTGCCTTGGCTTCATATTCATTCGATTGTTATCAGACCGACGCTAAAAGCAAACAAGACGGCCCCAATTTAGTCTGGCCCGAAGGCTCTAACCAAGGCCACGTTCAGCGGACCTTTGGCGCCACCACGTTGGTGCGTGATTTGGTTAATACACCCGCATCTGACCTAGGTCCCGCGCAATTGGCACAAGCGGCAAAAGAATTGGCCGATGCCTCAAGTGCGGAGTATTCAGAAATCATTGGTGTCGACCTCATCCGCGAAGGTTTTCCCGCGATTTATGCCGTGGGCCGTGGATCAGAAGAAAGTCGTGCSCCGCGCYTGRTTGAYTTCACCTGGGGYCGCAGTRATGCACCRAAGGTGACGTTGGTYGGTAAGGGCGTGTGTTTTGATACGGGCGGCCTTGATATAAARTCGGCGGCGGGYATGAAGCTYATGAARAAAGATATGGGCGGYGCCGCGCAYGTTTTRGCTTTGGCTTCWATGATTATGGCGGCCAAGCTGGATGTGCGCYTGCGGGTTTTGATTCCRGCGGTTGAAAATTCCGTGTCTGATGGGGCCATGCGTCCGTTGGATGTGGTGGCGACGCGCAAGGGCCTGACCATCGAAATCGGCCACACCGATGCCGAAGGTCGGGTGATTCTAGCCGATGCCTTGGCCTTGGCTTCGGAAGACCAACCGGAATTAATTTTAGACTTTGCCACCCTAACCGGTGCTGCGCGCGTGGCGCTTGGCCCAGATCTTCCAGCTTTATTTTGTAACGACGATGGATTGGCGAATGAGATTTTGGCAGCGGGTGAACAAACCGCCGATCCGATGTGGCGGTTGCCGTTACACCAGCCCTATAAATCACAGATCAAAGGCACCGTTGCAGACTTGCGCAACGACAACAATAGCCCCTATGCGGGGGCGATCATGGCCGGGCTATTTTTGGAATCATTTGTCGGTTCAGGCCGATCTTGGGCACATATTGATCTGATGGCCTGGAACTTAAAATCCAGGCCAGGTCGTCCCGAAGGTGGGGAAGCATTGGGAATACGCGCACTGTATAAGGTTTTAGAAGACCGTTACGCGCAATAAATAATTGCCTTTGTGATCAGGCTTGGTTAAGAATAGACCGCAAGCGTAACGACTAAGGCTTATGGGTTCACTGGCGAATCCAAAAGCGAATCTACGGAGACCACAAGGCCATGTCTTTCGATCTTAATGAACTTGATGCCTTGGACCTTTGGCGCCGGGCGATTGTCAGCAGTGTGCGCCTTGCCGCACCCGACCTAACAGCACGTCAAATGTCTTTGTTGCTGACGGTTTACTTAACGCCGCCGCCCCACACTGTACGCGGCCTAGCCGAAACCTTAAAGGTCTCAAAACCCGCCATTACACGGGCTATTGATCGTTTGACCGATATGGAATTGGTGCGCCGTAAAACGGATATCGAGGATCGTCGTTCGGTTTTGATTCAACGCACCGTTCGGGGTTCAGTATTTTTGCGCGAATACGGTGAACTGATCGTGGCTGCGGGCAAAAGCCTGGCCAACAAAGCCAACTGATTTAAGGTTTTCCGTCACAGGTCCCCGCTTGAATAGGCGGGCACGGCACATCTGCATAAGAACAATAAACACAGCAGTCACCGGGCAGGGGTTTTAAAACCCGCCCACAACCTTTGCAATCGTAAAAAAACTGACACGCATCGGTGGGCATGGTGTTCGTGTCGGCGTGCCCACATTCAGGACAGGTGAGCGTGGATTTCAACATAATAGTTTGGCGTGTCATGAGAAATTCCTTTAAAAAAGGGCATAGAAAATATTGAACGCAACGGTTCCAACGGCGAAAAAGGCACCCAACCCAAGGCCAATCATGGCGCGTTTGTTTGAGCGGGAATCAGCGCAAACTCCAGCCGGCGAACACCTCGATTTTCGCGATACCCAAAGACCGCCGCCAATGGATATGGCCGCTAATGTAAGGAAATACGGTTGATAGGGCGCTAAGGATTCTAGATGGCCGAGCCAAGCCCCGCCAAGCCCGATGCCGCCCAAGATCAATGGCAAGATACAACAGCTTGAGGCCAAGATCCCACCAAAAAGCGCACCAACGCTGCTGAGGTTTCTTAATGCGCCAAAGTTTGGCTTTGAGTATTGGGTCACCATTTTGATGGGCTCCTTGAAAATGTCATTGTGAATCCTTGACCACCATCTACTCTAAGACCTGAAGTAACTATAGGTTCAAGGAGTTAATGATGACGGCTAAAATGGGTATAGGGGAATTGGCCCGGCGCACGGCCTGCACCGTTGAAACAGTGCGCTATTATGAGCACACCGGATTGATGCCCAATCCCCAACGCACAGCGGGTGGGCACAGGGTTTATGGGCTTGATCATTTAAAGCGTTTGGGGTTTATCCGCCGCGCCAGAGAATTGGGTTTTGGTATGGACCAAATTCAAAGCTTGCTGTCGATGATGGATTCGGGCGGACTGAGCTGCGGCGAAGTTGCCCGAAAAACAGAACAGCACTTGAAAGACGTGCGCCACCGCATCGCCGTCTTGAAAAAGATGGAATGGACGCTTAGCGCAACCTTGTCACAGTGTCACCAAGGCGAAACGGCGGACTGTCCGATTATTGATGCTCTTTTTACACCGGACGGCGGCGACGATTAGACGGTGGACGATAGGTGCTCARATAGCTTGGCAATACCGATTCGATCGCATGCGCTTGAACGCCAAGGTCGGCCAAGGTCTTGGCGCCTTTAGAACCCACATTATCATTGCTGAGAAGTGTCACCATATCGCGGGTGAACGGCTTGGTGGGAAGAAATTCAAGGAAGAATGCCCAAAAATACGCCCAAAAGGCCGGAAAGGATACAATGCACGCTGCACGGCCCGAAGCCGCTAACATCATTTTCATCAATTGTTTAAAACTATAAACCGTTGGCCCAGTAAGCTCATAGGTTTGACCTTGTGCGTCGCGACTGTCGAGCGCGGTCATGACGGCGTCGGCAACATCACCCACGACCACCGGCTGAAAGAGGGAACCTTCACGCTGGCGGGTTGCGATGGTGGGCAGCAAAAAACTGTACAGTTCGCCGCGCACCATTTTAAGGGAGGGGAGTACCGGGTTGATCATAGGGATRACCGGGCTCCACCGCGCAAGRGTGGCGAAAAGGTTTAAAAAGTTATCTTCGGGCCCAACAATCACGGATGGCCGTAAAATAGTCGCTGTGGGAAAAGACCTTAAAATCGCTTCTTCGCCAAAAGCCTTAGACGTAAAATATTCAGATTCAGAATGTAAGTCGGCCCCCAGAGCAGACAGGTGGACCAAGGTTTTGATACCCGCTGCCTTGGCCGCTTTGGCAAGGATCGCAGATCCAGATTTATGAACCGAGTCAAAAGTATTCCAGCCCTTGCCGGCAATAATTCCAGCGCAGTTCACGACCGCATCGGAGCCGACGATGGCTCTGGCAACTTCGGCTTTATCAGAAAGATTGGCCTTGACGGTGTTGATCTGACCGGGCTCGCCAAGCGGCTTGAGAAAATGAGCGGCTTCTGGATCGCGACACACAACCCGAACTCGGTTGCCTGCGCGTGCCAAGCGTTGAACGACGTGCCGTCCAACAAATCCATTACCGCCAAATACGGTGACCAAACGTGCGGTCATTATGTCTCTCCCTGGTGTGTTCCAACTGTGTTTTATCATTTCCGCCAACATAACGGATGGTGTTATCGTATTTTATAACAAGTTGTTGCAAAAATAGCCCACAAAAAAACACGTAAATGTCATATCCGGTTGACAGCATCGGGTTTGGGCTTTAGTTGATGCGCCAGACAGGTGGCTTAAAAAGGCTAATTGTTTAAGCCCAGGTGGCGAAATTGGTAGACGCGCAGGCTTCAGGTGCCTGTGACCGCAAGGTCGTGGAAGTTCGAGTCTTCTCCTGGGCACCATCCCTCTGGTTTGCTACACTGCGGCGGAGCCAGCCACTGCGATATGGGGATTCGGCTCGCCAATACTTGGATGGAAAGAGCTCGTCACATGAAGACCCCCGATATTCGCCTTTATAAAAATGATTTACCGGATGGCCTTGTCTTTAAAGACGCCATTGCTGTGGATTCCGAAGCCATGGGGTTAAATCCTCATCGTGATCGCTTGTGCGTTGTACAATTGTCTGGTGGTGATGAAATTTGTCATCTGGTGCAGTTTGAATTGGGGACCACCCAGGCCCCAAATTTGCAGCGCCTCCTAGAAGACGATAAAGTCGTCAAAATTTTCCATTATGCGCGATTCGATGTGATGCTGCTTAAACAAGCTTTGGGCATTCGTGTGAATCCCTTATACTGCACTAAAATCGCCTCCAGATTGGCGCGGACCTATACCGATAGCCACAGCTATAAAAGTGTGTGCCTTGAATTGGTCGGTGTGCAAATTTCCAAGGTCCAACAATCTTCAGATTGGGGGGCCGATATTTTGAGCGAAGAACAGCTTATTTACGCCGCCACTGATGTTTTATATTTACATAAAATACGCGAAAAACTGAACATCATATTGGCCCGCGAGGGTCGCCTAGGCATGGCCCAGGCCTGCTTTGACTTTCTGCATACGCGGACCGATCTTGACCTTGAAGGCTGGCTAGATAAAGATATCTTTGCCCACGCCTAATCAAGACATAGTTTACATTTTTGACAGTTGAGTCCCGTTGCGGCAGGACTCAAATTTAAGTTTTGGAGCCCCTAAATGGCGGATCGTAATGTCCAACCGAATGTTCATCCCAACGCGCGCAATAGCGATGCGGATTTAGCGGTGGCGCGCACGGTCTTAAAAATCGAACAAGACGGATTGGCCGTTTTATCGGACAGTTTGGGCGAACCCTTTATTCAAGCCCTTGATATGATCGAAGCCGCCACCGGGCGCGTGGTGATCACGGGTATGGGTAAAAGTGGTCACGTTGGCCACAAAATTGCAGCCACCATGGCGTCCACCGGACAGCCCGCCTTTTTTGTCCATCCCGGCGAAGCCAGCCATGGCGATTTGGGTATGGTGCAACAAGACGATGTGGTGATCGCCTTGTCCAATTCGGGTGAGACTTCGGAGCTTTCGGATTTTATTGCCTATACGCGGCGTTATAGCATTGGTTTGATCGCGATGACCGGGGGCTTAAGGTCAACCTTAGCCACCGCAGCCGACGTTGCGTTGGTGATTCCGCCCAGCCCAGAAGCCTGTTCCATTGGCATGGCACCGACCACGTCAACCACCGTGATGCTGGCCTTGGGCGATGCGTTGGCGGTCTGTCTGTTGGATCGAAAAGGCTTCACCGCTCAAGATTTCAAAAATTTTCACCCTGGCGGCAAGCTGGGGCAACGGCTTTTAAAGGTCTCTGACCTGATGCACGTGGGGGATCAGATGCCGTTGATTGATCAAGATGGCCTGATGAGCGCAGCCTTGATCGAAATGACCGCCAAACGATTCGGTGTGGTGGGCGTAACCGATGGGGCCGGTTTGTTGATCGGGGTAATCACCGATGGTGATTTGCGCCGTCATATGAGCAAAGACCTGATCCATCAAAAAGCCCGCGACGTCATGACCCCTGGCAGCGTGACCATGGTCCCGTCGCACATCGCCAGCGAAGCCGTCGCGGTGATGAATGAACGCAAAATCACGACTTTGTTTTGTGTCGATGGGGCGCAAAATAAAGGTCAGCCGCTGGGCATTTTGCATATCCACGATTGCCTGCAGGCTGGTGTAGTTTAGGGACATAAGATATGGCGAATAGGCCCCCTGACTCTACCCTTTATGCGGCCCCCTCAAAAGGGACCAAAGGCCGCAATGGCGACAACGATGGTCCTTTGGCGRYSWATYTRRYGSSMGGATCGTATGCGCCGGGCAACGATAGGCCGGACGACGACAAACGCGGTGGTCTGCGCGCGGGCGGACCGTATTCGCGATTCGTTTCAATGACTAAAATTTTGTTGCCATTTTTGGCCTTAGGCCTTATCGCCTTGGTGGTCATTTGGCCGCAGCTTAAGACGGATAATACCTTTAGCATCGGTTTTACATCGGCGCAATTGGCGGGGAAAACCCAACCGGGCATGGACAATGCGCGGTACGTTGGCACCGACATCAATCGTCAACCCTATTCCGTGACGGCTGATGTGGCGCGCATCATTTCTGAAAGCAAGGGCGAAGTGGACCTGCAATTGCCGAAAGCCGACCTCACCTTGGATGATGGAACGTGGTTGGTTTTAACCGCCGACAGCGGGCGTTTTCAAGGCGACGCAGGCATTTTAGAGCTTACGGGTGCGGTGAATTTATTTCACGATACAGGCTATGAAATTTCCACGGAAGAATTAAAGGTGTTTTTGAAAACCGGCATTGCCGAAGGCTCAAAACCCTTAGAGGGCCACGGCCCGTTTGGCGAGTTGAAGGCTCAGGGTCTTAAACTTATCAACAAAGGTCAGATAATGTATTTTACCGGCCCTGCCCAATTGATTTTATACACACCGCAAAGCGGTGGGAGCTTGAATAAATGACGCGCGTATCGGTTTGTTTTTTTGGTTTGATGGTTGCCTTCATGGCACTGATGGCAACGAGTCCTGGCTGGGCACAAGGCATGGACATGACCGCCGGATCAAGTGGTGAACCCTTGTCCATTGATGCTCAGGGCGGCATTGAATGGAATCAGAAAGAAAAAACATTTATTGCCGCCGGACCGGCGAAGGCCACCCGGGGGCTTATGGTTTTGGATGCTGATGAATTGCGCGCCTATTACAGAGACAATACTCAAGGCGGCAGCGAAATTTTTCGCCTCGAYGCKATTGGCCATGTGCGYATAACGACTCCGGGKCGCATYGCCACAGGRGGCTAYGCCATATATGACGTGGACAAGTCGGTGATCGTTCTTAAGGATGGAAATCCGGTCAAAATGGTGTCCGGATCCGATGTGATCACCGCCCAAGGACAATTGGAATTTTGGGACCTGAAAAACATCGCCGTGGCGCGTGGTCAGGCCAAGGCTGTACATCTTGACAAACAAATTCAATCTGAAGTCATGACGGTGCATTTTGTCAGCACAAAGGCGGGCAAAACCGAAGTTGGTCGCATCGAAGCCTTTGACAGCGTGCAGATTGATACCGCCAACGAGCAAGTTTTTTCAGACCGAGCAGCCTATAATGTGCCAAGCGGACTTGTGAGGCTCACAGGTTCAGTTAAAATTAAGCGCGGCACCGATATATTAAAGGGGTGCAGTGCCGATATTGACTTAAATACAGGTATCAATCGCTTAAATACATGCGATGATGCTCTGGGGGCTAATGTAAACCAAAAAAGTGCGGCCCCCTCGGGGCGTGTGCACGGTGTGTTGAGCCCTCGTAAAAAAAGTAATGAACGGTAAGTCTAAAATAAACAATTTTAAGTGAGACAAACATAAATTTATGAATACGCCAAGACCACCGTCACCTTCCGATCGCCCGTCAAAGGCTGCTGCTCCCAAGGCATCGGGCTTGACGTCGGGCATGCGCGTGGTATCGGATGTTAAGACGGCGGTTGGGCGTGGCCTTGTGGCCCAAAATTTAGGGAAACGCTACAAAAAACGCCCGGTGGTCTCGGATGTCACACTGTCCATACAGCGTGGCGAAGCCGTGGGCTTGTTGGGGCCAAATGGGGCTGGTAAAACCACCTGCTTTTATATGATTACGGGCCTGGTCCAACCCGATTACGGAAATGTATCTTTGGATGGTGAAGACATTACGGGCTTGCCCATGTACCGTCGGGCCCGTGCGGGGATTGGATATTTACCCCAAGAAGCCTCAATTTTTCGCGGTCTAAACGTCGAAGACAACATTCGTGCCGTGTTGGAAGTGGTTGAACGCAACCGAGATGCGCGCGAAGCCATGCTCGACAGCCTGTTGGCTGAATTTTCCGTGACCCATTTGCGCCGCACGCCRGCGATGGCTTTATCRGGTGGYGAGCGTCGYCGCGTAGAAATCGCCAGAGCCTTGGCCTCTAACCCGTCYTTTATTTTRTTGGATGAACCTTTTGCGGGTATCGAYCCRATCGCCGTATCCGATATTCGCGATTTGGTCAGGCATYTGAAAGATCGCGGYATTGGCGTGTTGATYACGGATCAYAATGTACGCGAAACACTMGATGTYATTGACCGRGCTTATATTCTTTTTAACGGCACSATGTTAATGGAAGGCTCGCCAGCTGATATCGTCGGCAACGAAGATGTACGGCGTGTATATTTGGGTGATCGTTTTAGTCTGTAATCACAGTTCATTAGGCCCAAGATTTGTGGGGGGACCGACATGTCCATAGGACCCCGTTTAGACCTGCGTCAATCACAATCTTTGATGATGACGCCGCAATTACAACAGGCGATTAAGCTGTTGCAATTGTCTAATATTGAACTYCAAGACTATGTCGAACAAGAGYTRGAACAAAACCCGCTTTTGGAAGTTGCGACCACCACCAGCGCCGAAAATGGCGAAGTGCGCGGTGAAGGCACGGATGAAATGACCGTTGATGCGCAGCCCGATGGCGAGGTCCTTGTCCATAAAGATAGCGCGGACCTCTTGAGCCACTCCGCCGAAACGGGKCAAGACATTGACGRYGGYCAATCCATGGAYGCSGATGTCGATAACRAYTGGAGCTCAGATACCCCCGGCGATGCCAAAGGTCCAACACCCGAAGTCCGTGCCTATGAAAGTTATGGGTCCGGCGGCGGGTCCGGCAGTGGCGACGCTATGCCCGGCTTGGAACAGACTTTGGCATCCGAAGAATCCATGCGCGACTATTTATTATCTGAACTGGGGTTTTTAGTGCGCACGGCAGGTGACCGCCTGATCGGTGCATATTTAATTGATATGTTGGACGAGTCCGGCTATCTGCAAGGCAGCTTAGAGGAATTGTGTGATCGTCTAGGGTGTGAAATCGAAGACGTCGAAGCGGTACTCGACGTGTTGCAAACCATTGAACCAGCAGGACTTTTTGCTCGAAATTTGGCGGAATGTTTAGCTTTGCAACTGCACGAACGCGGGCGCTTAGACCCTATCATGAAGACGTTTTTAGAAAATTTAGAGCTGCTGGCCAAACGTGATTTAGCGTCCTTGATGGCGATTTGCGGCGTGGATGAAGAAGACATTCAAGATATGGTTCATGAAATTCGTGAACTTGACCCTAAGCCGGGGCGTGCGTTCAACCATGATATTGTTCAACCGATGATTCCCGATGTGATGATGCGGGGTAATCTTGATGGGGGGTGGACGATCGAATTGAATATGGAAACCCTGCCTAAGGTTCTGGTGAACAATACCTATTACGCAAAAATACGTTCGGGCGATATGACAAAAAAGGACAAACGTTATATTCAAGAATGCTTCCAATCTGCCAATTGGCTGGTCAAATCTTTGCACCAACGCGCCACCACCATTTTAAAGGTGGCCAGCGAAATTGTCAGCCAGCAAGACGCCTTTTTTCGCCACGGCGTATCGGCTTTAAGGCCGTTGGTGTTGCGCGATGTTGCYGARGCTATTGAAATGCAYGAAAGCACGRTCTCWCGGGTGACSGCYAACAAATACATTGCGACRCCGCGTGGAATCTTTGAACTTAAATATTTTTTYACYTCATCCGTGGGYGGTTCRGGMMGSRGTGACGGCCATTCATCGGAATCCGTGCGCCAAAGRATCAAAATCTTAGTGGACAATGAAGACCTKAAAAAAGTGTTGTCGGACGATAAAATCGTGAAGCTTTTGAAGGCGGAAGGCATGGATGTAGCCCGCAGAACGGTCGCAAAATACAGAGATTCCTTAGGTTTGCCATCCTCAGTACAACGTCGTCGTGAAAAAACATCGAAGATATGATTGAGCCTTTGTTTTGTTGTGCTAAAGTCTAGCTATTGACTTTGGTGCCTGAGGGAACTAACTTCCGCCAGCTTCTGAGCCTTGCCATTTTACGTAAAAAGGCATCGCTTATGTACTGAAGTGAAGCACGCTATGGATAAACCGAATTCATTGGATGTGGCAAAACGGCAAAGCCCCTTTGTCTTACATCCTTGATAAAGCTCTAAGGATTTAGCTTTTTAATGGACATTACTGTCAAAGGCAAACAGATGGATGTGGGCCAAGCCCTGCGGACCCATACTGAAGACACCCTTACCGCAGCCGTCACCAAATATTTTGATCGTGCCATTGATGCCACGGTCACATATTCAAAGGTTAATAGCGGCTTTCATGTTGAAATTATTGTGCACGCTGGACGTGGCGTAACCGTTCACGGTCAAGGCGAAGCTGGCGATGCTTACCCCGGCCTGGATGCTGCGTTGGAACGCATTTCCAAGCAATTGCGTCGCTATCACCGCAAGCTGGTCAATCACCATGCCAATGCAGAAATCGATGAAAAGCATGCGGCCCAATATTCTATTTTGGCACAAAGTCAAAAAGATGAGGAAGCCGTTGAATATCACCCCGCAATCGTCGCCGAAATGGAACATTATATTTCAACCATGAGCGTCAGCGATGCCGTGATGCGTTTGGATATGGGCAACTTGCCCGTAGTGATGTTTAAAAACGGCGGACACGGCGGCCTGAATGTGGTTTATCGCCGCACCGATGGCAATGTGGGTTGGATTGATCCAGCCATTCCGGCGACTGTTTAAAGGGTCACCCTGTGGCCTGGGCCTTCCAACTTAGGGACATGTAAATGGAAATCAGCGAATTGATGACCGTTGAAGCCGTTGAGGCTAAACTGCGTGTCAGCAGTAAAAAGCAAGCGTTACAGGAACTGTCAAAGCGGGCAGCCGAAATCACGGGCGACCACGAGCGCGCTATTTTTGACGTGCTTATGGAACGTGAACAACTCGGCACCACAGGTGTGGGTAATGGTATCGCCATTCCTCACGGCAAGCTACCGTCGCTTAATCGCCTCTATGGGCTGTTTGCACTCTTGGAAAAACCGATCGATTTTCAGTCGATTGATGACCAACCCGTCGATTTGGTTTTTGTGCTTTTGGCCCCGCAAGCGGCGGGTGCGGATCACTTGAAGGCTTTGGCCCGAGTTTCACGACTGTTGCGCAATAAAGAAACCTGCGAAAAGCTGCGCGGGACCGATAACAATGAAGCCCTTTATCTTCTTTTAACGGAAGAACCTGCGTCGCAAGCGGCCTAGTCCAGCCCTGTGGGTCTTGCCTTTATGGTAATCATTTTGCACAGTTTATAAAATACGTTTTAAACAGGTTGGCGCAGCGTGAAAATGCTCGCCCTGGGCCTGTTCGGACAACGTCGCGACCGAAAAAGAACTCTGCACTGCCGAACAGGCTGATCTGAATTTTTTTATACCG